>DATAPF010000571.1:0-11171 GCA_036265355.1 Kofleriaceae bacterium
CAGCATCCCGTCGTTCGGCGTGCTGTTCCAGGCGCTGGCGACCCAGAACAACACCGACGTGCTGTCGGCGCCCAACGTGATCGCGATCGACAACGAGAAGACCGAGTTCTCGGTCGGCAACAACATCCCGTACAAGGCCGGCCTGTCGTTCGGCGGCTTCGGCCTGCCGACCGGCGGCGCCGCCGGCGGCGCGCTGCCGACCGGCTCGATCGGCCAGAACATCCAGCGCCAGGACCTCAACCTGACGCTCAACGTCACGCCGCACATCTCCAGCCAGGACGTCGTGCGGCTCGAGATCGAGCAGGAGGCCAAGGACATCGCCGGCTCGGATCCCGACCTCGGCCCGACCTGGTCGCAGCGCAAGCTCAAGACCCAGGTCGTGGTCCACGATCAGCAGAGCGTGGTGATCGGCGGCCTGATCCAGGAGCGCGAGATCTACTCGGTCACCAAGGTGCCGCTGCTCGGCGACATCCCGATCCTCGGCTACCTGTTCAAGTTCTCGCAGAAGACCAAGAAGAAGACCAACCTCCTGATCCTGCTCACGCCGTACATCGTCAAGGACCAGCTCGACCTCCAGCAGATCCGCGAGCGCAAGATGCGCGAGCGCACGGAGTTCGTCGAGTCGTTCGCGACGCTCAACGAGATGAAGTACGAGCCCAAGGTCGACTACCGCCGCAAGCGCGGCCTGGTCGAGGAGATCAACCGCTCGATCCAGTCGGTCGAGGACGACATCAACGCGGCCAGCGCGCTCGGCCGGCGGCGGTTCGTCGAGCCCGGCCCGGTCGAGTACGGCCCGTCGCGGATCGAGTCGCCCGAGGATGGCCACGGCGATGGAACGACGCAGCCTGTGCCCGAACCCAGGGTCAAGCCGCCCGCCGGGAAGCCGCGCGCGCCGTAGACGGCATCGACCGCGACGGCGGCATCCGTCATCAAAGCCACCACGCGGTGGACCGGGCCGTCGGTCCGGGCTGACTGAAGCTCGCGGGTTTATTGACCATTTCTCAATAGTGCGCTGTCGACACATTTCTCCAAGGAGATTTCAGTAGATGGACCCGCGAACCTTTGGCAAAGTCCACGGCCATGCGGGTCACCTTTGGCGCGGTCCTGGTCTGCGTGGCGGCATGCGCGCCCGATCTCGACACGACGCGCACATCCGATTCGAACTCGCTCGGCGAGCGGATGGTCACGCTGCTGTGCAAGCGCCTTGCGTTTCAGGCCGAGCCCACCGACGTGCGCGGCGATCACTTTCGCGACGCGTGCGCCGGTGGTGACATCCCGGCCGACGCGCCGCCCACGCTGGTCGCGCTCCTGACGACGCGCCCGGCGCTGGTCAAGGCGATCGACACCGCGGCTCCCGATGCATTCACCGGGGAGCTGCAGGCGTTCCTGACCAGCGATGCCACCCTGGCGCTGTACGACAACGACACGATGTCGCGGTCGATCGCGTCGCTGGCCGATCTACTCGACGAGGTCTCGCACGACGATGCCGCGCTGGCCACGCTGGCCCGCGTGGCGACGCGCGACGGCTATCGCCCTGCTGCCGTGGCGTTCGGCTTTCCGGCGGCGCTGGCCCTCGCCCGATCGAGCGCCTCGGGTGCGCCCAGCATGCCGAGCCTTCACGCCGTGCTCACCACCACCACCCCCGCGATCACCGCCGGCGGTGCGGCGCACGCCCAGTGGAACGCGCTGGTCGCGGCGCTGTCGGCGACCCTGCTCGATGACTCGCCTCCGAGCGACGCCGGGTCGCCCGAGCGCACCCTGGCGCTGGCCAGGGACTTGCTCCTGACCGAGCACCCCGATCTGTCCGAGCCGGCGCCCCTCCCGCTGGTCCGCCGCGATCCCCGAGGCATCGCACAGGTCGCGCTCGTCGGTGGCGCGATCCCGCCGCCGTTCGTCGATACCGACGGCGACCAGCTCGCCGATGTCGACGCGCTCGGCCGGTTCGTCGATGCGCAGGGTGCGCCGCTCGCCCCGGCTCCGCCCGCGCCGTTCGCGATCGCCGGTGACACGGCGACCCGCGACGCGCAGGGCAGGGTGAGCACCTACGACTATGTCGATCTGTCCAGGACCGTGATCGGCGCGGTCGGACACGATGTGTCCCGGCTGTTCGACCCGGCCGGCGGACCGTCCGGCAGCATCGCGTTCGACTTCATGCGCGGCGCATCCGCGCTGCTCGGCCCGCGCGTTCCAGCGACCCGCGCGTTCACCGCCGCGCCGTTCCCCTACCTCGGCTACGACACCACGCAGTCGCCGCTGCTCGACGTGCTCTATGGCTGGAGCCAGCTTCTGCGCGACCCCGACATCGGCGACCTCCTGGGTCTGGGAGAGACGCTGCTCGCCGATCACAGTGCCGCGGCGGCGCGCTTCCTCGAGGCCGCGATCGCCACCTCCCGTCTCGGCGACGCGCACCCCGAGGCCCAGATCCTGCCGAGCGCGCCGATGTGGGACGAGCTGATGCCGATCGTGCGCCAGATCCTCGCCCAGCCGGCGCTGGTCACCGCGCTGTTCGACGCGTTCGAGCAGCCCCAGGTCAAGGAGCTGGGCAAGCGGTTCCACGATCTCCTGACCTACAGCGACCGGTTCGACATCGATTCGAGGACCCAGCTGGTGACCGGGAGCTTCACCCAGAAGCCCGACCGGACCCGGCCCGACAGCGGGTTCAACCGCACACTGTTCCAGCGGTTTCTGCATGTGATCCACGATTCGAACCGCGTGCAGATGTGCAACAAGGAGGGCGCGACGGTGTCGTTCGCGGGTAGCAACTTCGGCCCGTTCGCGGCCTGCGCCCTGATCCAGATCGACAACCTCGCGACGTTCTACCTCGATGCCATCGCGTTCGCGAAGGACGCCAGCGGCGCTACCCTCTGCGAGGACGCCAGCGGCAAGGTCGTGGCATGCCCCCCCTCCGGCCAGCCGTTCCCTGCGGGGGTCCGGTCTCGACCGGGTGCGACCCTCGTGTTCAAGGATCCCACGCTCGCTGGTATCATCGCCACGAGCGGTGACCAGGCCCTGGAGCTGACATCGACGATCACAGGGTTCCGCCGCCACCCCACGCCCGCGGCGCTCAACCGGGTGCTGTTCCTGAACCCGACGCCGGCCTTCCTGGCCACGGCGATCGATCCGGCGGTCGATGGCAGCGGCGCGCTGTTCAGGACCCACCACCCAGGCACGCTGCCGGTGCTCGAGGTGAACAGCTTCTACAGTCAGATCCGGCCGATCATCCAGGCATTTGTCGACAACGGCGACGAGCAGCTGTTCATCGATCTGATGTCGGTGATGCACAAGCACTGGCCGAGCAAGGACTCGACCGACACGCAGACCACCGATCCGACGGGCCCGAACTACGCGTTCGGCGCCAACGCCAGGTCGTGGGAGCCGCTGCTCGCCGATGGCGCGGCCGGCGACCTGCTGCCGGCGCTGGTCGACAACGCCGCCGAGCTCAACGCGATCACGGTCAACGGCAAGCCGTTCGCGACGGTGCTCACCGGTGCCGCGAGCTTCGCGATCAGCCCGCTCGCCGGGCTCGCCGACCGGCAGGGCCGGACCACGACGACGACCGCCGATGGCCAGCAGGTCACCGAGACCGAGCTGACGCCGTGGCACGTGCTCGCCGACGCCTACCTCGCCCGGCGGGCCCGTCTGGACGCCACCGGGGCGGAGGGCAAGGCGTGGGAGTCGGCGGTGTCGGGCGTGGTCGATGTCCTGTTCCGGGCCAGCAACGACGGCTCCGGCTGGGCGTTCCGCAATCCCCGTGTCCGGCCCGTGAGCCACTGGGTGATCGAGTTCCTGCGCGGCCGGATCGCTCATCACAGCCAGAACCCCGGCGATCTCACGACGTGGCTGACCCAGACCCTCCCGGACAACGCGCGCGATACCCTGACCCATCCGGTGCTGGCCGCCGCGGCGGACCTCGCGGTTCAGCTCACCGCGCAGGGCGCGCCCAGGACCGCGCTGGAGGCGCTGCTCCGCGACGCGTTCGACGAGACCGCGTCTCCGGCGCTGTTCGCCATGCTGCGCACCGCATCGCCGGATCTGATCCAGATCGCGCTCGACGATGAGGATCTCGTGCCGGTCGCGCACCTCGTGGGGCGGTTGATCGCACCCGACAAGCCCTACCTGGACACCCAGCTCAACCTGCTGCAGAACCTGGCCGCCGGCGACCAGGGTGCGGTGCTGGCGCGGCTCGCCGGCCAGGTGTTCACCGGCTACGACCCGGCCGATCCGGGCGTACCGGCGATCGCGGCGATCGCCAACGGGATCGGCGAGGTCGATCGGCAGCGTCCCGCGATCGATCTGGGGGTCGACTGGACGAAGGATGACTTCGTGAGCGTGCTCGGCAACATCGCCGCGTTTCTGCGCGACCAGCAGCGCGGCTTCCCCCGGTTCATTTCGATCATCCAGGGACGGAATCCATGAACCGCCTCGCCGCGCTGGCTGCGATCGCTCTGGGCATGGCGTGGGGAAGCGAGGCGCGCGCCGGCGGGATGCTGCTCCCCGTGCGCGGCGTGCGGACGGTCGAGCGCGCCGGCGCGCTGATCGCCGGCGCCGACGACGCCGACGCGCTGTGGCTCGACCCCGCGGGCCTGGCCCACCTCACCGGCGACGGCAAGATCCAGCTGCTGGTCGACGCCGCGTTCGTGTCCCAGGCCGTCGATTACGCCCGGATCGACAGCGGCGGCAATCATCTGGCGTCGGTGTCCAACCAGGCGGCCGGCATGGCGATCCCGACGATCGCCGCGGCGCTCGGGATCGGCGATCGCCTGGTCATCGCCGGCGGCATCGCCGCGCCCTATGCCGGTCTGCACCGCTACGACGACGCCGGTGCCCAGCGCTATGCCTCGGTCAGCCTCGAGGGCTCGGCGTTCGTGTACGTCACGGCAGGCGCCGCGTACAAGCTCAGCGACCAGCTCCGCGTCGGCGTGACGGTCATGGACGTGGTCTCGAGGCTGTCGTCCCGGATCGTCCTGTCCGGGTGCCCCGGGCAGACGGTCTGCGCGCCCGAGGATCCGGACTTCGATGCGCTGGCTCAGGTCTCCCAGACCGACCTCGTCGCTCCCAGCGGATCGGTCGGTGTGCAGTACGATGCAGCGCCGATTGCCACGCTCGGCCTGGCATTCCAGGCACCCTCGCGGGTATCGGCCACCGGCAAGTTCACGTCACGGCTGCCGAGCTCGGCATTCTTCAACGGGGCCCACATCGTGGGCGACGAGGCCGATCTATCCTTCACGCTGCCTGCCGTGATCCGGGCCGGGATCGAGCTGCATCCGATCCCCGAGCTACGGGTCGAGGTGGCGCTCGATACCGAGCTGTGGTCGATGCACGACGAGATCGACATCACGCCGCACGATATCCGGATCGAGAATGCCCCGGGCGTCGGCACCTATACGGTGGGGAGCATCGCGATCCCGCAGAAGTTCAAGACGTCGTTCGCCCCGTCGATCGGCGCCGAGTGGCACGGGCCACAGTTCATGGCGGGCGCCGGCTACTCGTACGAGACCGCCGCTGCGTCTCCGGGCTACGTCTCGGTGCTCAGCGTGGACTCGGCCAAGCACCTGATCGGGATCGGCGGCGGCTACGAGGCCGGAGGCTGGCAGATCGGTGCGTCGGCAGGGGTCGTCCTGCTCGCCGATGTCCAGGTCTCGCTGGCGGAGGGCAGGGTGACCCAGCTGACCCCGCTACGGGATCAGCCCAGCACCGTGGTGATCAATGCCGGCTCGTACAAGAGCCATTACCTCATTGCCGGGCTCCGGGTTGCGCGCCGGTTCTAGGTGAAAGGAAGCGAGGTGCCATGGAGTTTCGGCTCGACGATGAACAGGAGATGGTCGTCCAGACCGTCCGTCGGTTCGCCGATCGCGACCTGCGCGGCTGGGCGGCGGACGCCGACCGGGCCGGTATCGCACCCGAGCGCCTGCACGCGACGGGCACCGAGCTGGGACTGTTCCTCGACGCGATCCCCGTCGCGAACGGCGGCTCGCTCGAGGGTGCGTACTCGCACACGCTGCGGGCGCTGCGCGGCTTCGAGCTCGGCCGCGGCTGCGCCGGGCTGGCGGCGCTGCTCGAGGCCAACGTCGAGCCAGCCCTGGCGGTCGCAGCCTGGGGTACGCCCGCCGTGCGGCAGGCGCTGTTTGCGTCGCTCGCCGGCGGGTGCATGGCAACGTTCGCGCACGACAGTCGCGGCAGCCTCGAGATCGAGGCCACTGCCACCGCGCTGCGAGTTTCCGGCAAGCTGGGGCCAACCCCGGCGCTCGCCGTGGCGAGCTCCGTGCTGATCGCGGCGCGCGATGTCCTGTTCCTGGTTCCGACCGCCGGCCTCCAGCGCCAGCCGATCACACCGTCGGGGTGGCGCGCTGCGCGGTGGGCGACCCTGACGCTCGAAAGCGAGCGCGTCCCGAACGACTTCGTACTCGCGTGCGGCGAGCGCGCCAGGGCCGCGATCGCCACCGTGCTGTCATGGGCGCGGACCTCGCTCGCGGCGCGCGCCGCCGGCGTGGCGACCGCCGCGATGGAGCACGCCGCCGCGTATGCCCGCGATCGCGTGCAGTTCGGCCAGCCGATCGGCAGCTTCGAGGCGCTGATCCGGCTGCGCGACGACGCGCTGACCGGCGCCGCCGCTGCCCGGCTCATGGCGCTGTACGCTGGCTGGGCGATCGACACCGGCGCGCCCGACGCCGCCGACGCCGCCAGCCGCGCGCGGGTTCACGCCGGGGACGTCGTCGCCCGCGCGACGGTGGACGCCGTGCAGATCTTCGGTGGCTACGGGTTTGTCAACGATTACCCGGTCGAGAAACTGATGCGCGACGCGCGCGCCTTCGAGGCGCTCCACGGCGACGAGCGGCTCGCCCGCGTGCTCGCGGCCAGGGCCGCACACGCGGGATAGGCCAGCGTCAGGAGACCCCATGGACATGTTCCACGACAACCCCTTGCTCCAGGGCGTCCGCCAGATGCTTGGCGCGTTCGCCAGGCAGTTGATGCGCCCGGTCGCGATCAAGCACGATCGAGAAGAATCGATGCCGTGGGATCTGCTCAAGGCAGCCCAGGGCGCCGGCATGACCCAGACCGCCCTGATCGACGGCCGCAAGCGCCTGACCGGGATCGACGAGGATTCCGATCCGAAGCAACCGAGGACCCAGGCGCGGCTCGCAGTCGCCGCGTCGGAGGAGCTCGCGTGGGGCTGCGCCGGCATCGCGCTCGCGCTCGGCGGCTCCAACCTGGCGGCCGCGCCGGTTGCGCGCATGGGAACCCAGGAGCAGAAGGACGAGTTCCGCAAGCTGCTCGCGGGCACCGACGAGCACGGTCACCTCAAGATCGCCGCGATGGCGCTGTCCGAGCCCGGCACGGGCTCCGACATCTCAGGCCTCAAGACCACGGCGCGCTCCGACGGCAACGACTGGATCGTCCGCGGCAGCAAGCAATGGATCACCAACGGCCGCTCGGCCTCGGCCTACGTCGTGTGGGCGCAGACCAGCGCCGACGCCAGCCGCGCGGGCGTGCGCGGCTTCCTCGTCGCGCGCGGCACGCCGGGCCTGGTCCCCGGCAAGAAGGAGACCAAGCTCGGCATCCGCGCCTCGGAGACCGCCCAGGTCCACTTCGAGGACGTCCGCGTCCACAAGGACATGATGCTCGGCGGCGTTCACCTCGAAGGACCGTCCGGCGGCCTCGCCGACACCAAGAAGATGCTCGACGCGACGCGCCCGGCGGTGGGGGCGCAGGCCGTCGGCATCGCCCGCGCCGCGTACGAGTTCCTGCTCGACCGGGTCCGCGGCGGCTCGCTCCACGGCACGCCGATGGCGAGCCACCAGCACATCATGTTCGAGCTCGCCGAGATGCACATGGAGATCTCGGCATCGCGCCTCCTGGTCCACCGCGCTGCCTGGATGGCCGATCATCACCTCGACAACGTCGCCGAGGCCTCGGCCGCCAAGGCGCACGCCGCCCGCACTGCGCAGAGCGTCACCCACCGCGCGATGGTCCTGCTCGGTGAAGAAGCCCTCGAGCCCGGCCACCCGGTCGAGAAGTGGTACCGCGACGCCAAGATCTACGACATCTTCGAGGGCACCGGGCAGATCCAGCGCCGCATCATCGCCAAGCACCTCGCCGGCCAGAACCCGACCTAGGGTCCGCCGGCCGACCAGCTGCTCGGCTGCGACGGTGGGCCATCTTGACGGTCACCGTCGCTTGCGCGGGTCGAACGACAATCCGTAGAGCTTCGCCTTGGTCTGGAAGGTCCGGAGCGGCATCGCGATCAGCTCCGCGGCCTGCCGCTGATGGCCCCCGGTGGCGCGCAGCGCTGCCTCCATCCGGATCCGTTCGAGGTCGCGGATCTCGTCCTCGATCGGACGGAACCGGGGTGACGCCGGGTCCTGCGGGGCTGCGCCGGCCGCGTCGGAGCTCGGCTCCGGCTCGGCCTGCGGCGCGCCGTGGCGCGGGCGCGCGAGGCGCGGCTCGAGGTCATGCGCCTCGAGGACCGGGCCCTCCACCGTGGCCGCGGCGTACTCCATGACGTTGTGCAGCTCGCGGATGTTGCCGGGCCAGTCGTGGCTCGACAGCAGCCGGAGCGCATCATCGGACAGCGCCTTGGCGGTGCAGCGCATCCGCTCGCAGGCTTCCTCGACGAAGCGCTGGGCGAGGATGGCGATCTCGCGCTTGCGATCGCGCAGCGGCGGCAGCCAGAGCATGGCCCCGGACAGCCGGAAGTACAGGTCGCGGCGAAACCGTCCGGCGCTGATCTCGGCCTCGAGATCGCGATTGGTCGCGGCGACGACGCGGATGTCGATCGCGCGCTCGCGGATGTCTCCCAGCCGCGTGACCGAGCGGTGCTCGAGCACGCGCAGCAGCTTGGCCTGGGCACCCGCGCTGAGCTCGCCGACCTCGTCGAGGAACACGGTGCCCCCGGCCGCGCGCTCGAGCAGCCCGATCTTGGTGCCCACCGCGCCGGTGAACGCACCCTTCTCGTGGCCGAACAGCTCGCTCTCGATCAGGGTCTCGGCGATCGCCGCGCAGTTGATCGCGACGATCGGCCTGGCGCGCCGGCTCGACCACTCGTGGATCGCGCGCGCGGCGAGCTCCTTGCCGGTGCCGGTCTCGCCGCAGATCAGCACCGTCAGCTGCGACCTCGCGAGCCGCTCGATCAGCCCGTACAGCTGGATCATCGTGGGATCGGCGACGATCACGTGGCGGTCGCCGACCTCGAGCGTGCGGAACGCGCGGGTCGCCGAGGCGATCGTCGACGGTGGCGCGTCGAGCGCGCTGGTCCGCGCTGCCTCGAGCAACGTGTCGACGTCGAACCCGTCGACCGGCCAGCTTGCGAACCCGACGCGCGCGGCCGGCGCGACCGGTTGCACGATCGAGAGCAGCCGCGCGGCGGCCTCGAGCGCCTCGTCCGCGGTGAGCTCCGGCATCACCACGAACAGCTGGTCCGAGCCGCCCCAGCCGGGGACGTCGATCAGGCGCAGCCGCCGCTCGAGCGCGAGCGCGATGCGCGGGCGATCCGGCCGGCCGAGCGTCGCCGCCATCACCACCAGCGGCCGGTGATAGGCCCGGGACCGCTCGATCTCCTGCGCGACCCGCTGGCGAAACGCCGGATGCTCGAGGACGGTCGCCGATCCGACCGCGGGCACGCTCGCGTGATACACCAGCGTGGTGGTGCAGATCGCGATCACGTCACCCGACGCGAGCGCGCGCGCACCCACGACGCGCTCGCCGTTGACCCGGGTGCCGTTGTGGCTGCCTTCGTCGATGACCGTGGCCTGGCCCGCCGCCATCCGGATCACCGCGTGATGGCGCGAGATCGCGGTCTCGTGCAGGCGCAGCGGCACGTCCTCGCCCCGGCCGACCCGGATCTCGCCGTCGGCGGGTAGCTCGAACATCCGGGAGCTGTCGGCCTCGAACACGACGACGTAGTGCCGGCCCGGATCCGGTGCCTGGGCCGGATCGGGGTCGCGCGGGGTGATCCCCTCGGCCGTCGTCTCGTCGAAGCCATGTCCGGTACTCTTCAAGCGGCACCCGGTTCGTCCGAGAGTCTCGCAGCCGGCACGGGCGATCAACCAGGCAGCGTCGGTCCCGCCCGCGAGCCCACGGCGCCCGGGCGTCACTCGTGGCCGCCCTCCGCGTGCGCGGCGTCGTCGGCCTCGCTCCGCTTCATGTCGGCGAGGTCGTCGCCGCGCGCCGACGCCTTCACGATCGAGGTCGCGTGCGCGAACACCCAGCGGATCGAGTCGAGGACCTGGGCGGCGGCGGCGGCGGCCTTCTGCGGCGTCCTGGCACCGCGCAGACCGAGCAGCGGACGCAAGTGCTCGGCGACGATCGTGTAGTTGGCGGGGCTGCGCTCCTTGAAGTCGCTACCGATCCCGTTGTGGCCATCCGGATCGCAGCGATCGAGGAAGTTGTCGATGATCTCACCGAGGCGAACCCCCTCGCGGTTCTCGATGTCGGTGTAGGCGGCGGCCGAGTCCCGGTCCTTCTCGCTGTATTTGAGGATCGCGGCGTTGGCGACCATATCGGCAGAGTGCGAGATGAACCGGCCCTGATCGCGGAGAAACGGTAGCAGGCCGTCGCGCACGAAGCCGATCTCCCAGCCCTCGACGGCTTCGTTGTACAGATGCGCAGCGATCATGGCCAGGTAGTACGGGCCAGCCACGGGCAGCGCGCCGATCCACGCTGCGCTGGCGCCGTGCACGGCCGCCACCCCCAGCGCGCCGACGCCCATCCCGAGCTCGGCGACCCCATCGACGCGCTGCTGCCGCGTCGAGTCGGGGTTGAACAGCGCTGCCACGCCGTGCACGACCTGGATCCCCGCGAGGACCACCTCGAGCACCGCCATGGTCTTGCCCGCCAGTGTCCAGCTCGCCTCGGCCGCCGCATGGTCACCGGCGAGGGTCGCGAGCGCTCCGCCGAACGATGCGGTCAAGACGAGGGCCGAGCTGCCGGTCTCGACCGTGAGCCCGACCAGCTCGCTGTAGGTCGACACGCCGTTCCAGACCCCGTGGATGTGCCCCAGCTCGTGCTGGAACTCCTCGTCGCTGAGCTTCAACCAGCTGGTCGCCAGGGTCAGCACGGCGGCCAGCGCGTTGAGCTTCGGAAGCTCGTGCTCGGCCTTGCCATGGGCATCGAGCTGACCCTTCACGACCAGCTCGCCGACCGTCTTCACCCGGTCGGTCGTCTGCTTCATCGTC
>DATAPF010000572.1:0-4794 GCA_036265355.1 Kofleriaceae bacterium
TGCCGGCCGCGCGCGTCCTCCACGAGCAAGCGCTCGCGTCCGCCCTCCAGACCTACGGCGACGATCACCCCACGGTTGCGACCCGCCGCAACAACCTCGCCAGGCTGCTTCGACAGCTCGGCGAGTTGCCGGCTGCGCGCCTCCTCCACGAGCAAGCGCTCGCGTCCGCCCTCCAGACCTACGGCGACGATCACCCCACGGTTGCGACCCGCCGCAACAACCTCGCCAGGCTGCTCCGAGACCTCGGCGAGTTGCCGGCCGCGCGCGCCCTCCACGAGCAAGCGCTCGCGTCCGCCCTCCAGACCTACGGCGACGACCACCCACGGTTGCGATTCGACGCAGCGACCTCGCCTTGCTGCTCCAAGACCTCGGCGAACTGTCGGCCGCACGCGTCCTGTTCGAGCAAGCGCTCGCGTCCGCCCTCCAGACCTACGGTGACGACCACCCCACGGTTGCGACTCGCCGTAACAACCTCGCCTTGCTGCTGCAAGACCTCGGGAAGTTGCCTGCCGCACGCGTGCTCCACGAGCAGGCGCTCGCGTCCAACCGCAAGACCTACGGCGACGACCACCCTACGGTTGCGAGGGCCCGCAACAACCTCGCCTTGCTGCTCCGAGACCTCGGCGAGCTGCCTGCTGCGCGCATCCTGCTCGAGCAAGCGCTCGCGTCCGACCGCAAGACCTACAGCGACGACCACCCAGAGATTGCGAGAGGCCGCAACAACCTCGCCTTGCTGCTCCGAGACCTCGGTGAGCTGCCTGCCGCGCGCGTTCTGTTCGAACAAGCGCTCGCGGCCCTCGTTACTACCTACGGCGACGACCACGCCAGAGTTGCAACGGTCCGTCGAAACCTCGCTGCCTTTGACGAACCCACCCCATCCGCTTCCCCCCTGAGCCTCACCAGGCGCAGCGGGCGCCCTGGGTGTCGAAGAACTCTCCGGTCTCGGTGAACGTCGCGGCGTCGATCTGGGCGAGGATCGCCCCGGCGGCCTCGGTGGGCGAGGTCGGCGCATGCGGCCCGCCCATCGCGGTGCGGACCCAGCCGGGGTGGACGACGATCGACAGGATCTGGTCGTCGCGCAGCTCGAAGGCGATCGAGCGCGCGATCATGTTGAGCGCGGCCTTGGACACCCGGTACGCGAGGTGGTCCGGGGCGTTGGTGTGGCTGATCGAGCCCAGCACCGATGAGATGTAGGCGAGCTTCTTGCCAGTGCCGCGGCGCAGGTGCGGCAGCAGCGCCTGGCTGACCCGCAGCGCGCCGAGCGCGTTGACCTCGAACGTGCGAGTCGCAGCCTCGTAGTTGAAGTCGGCCAGGCGCTGGGGCATGTCGCCGAACACGCCGGCGTTGTTGATCACGAGATCGATCGGGGTGTCGCCCAGCGCGGCGGCGAACGCGGCCACGCTCGCGCCGTCGGCGACGTCGACCGCGTGCAGCCGCGCTCCGGTCGCGTGGAGCTCGCGCGCATCGTCGGGGCGGCGGCAGGCTGCTTCGACCTGGTCGCCTCGCACGACCAGCTGGCGCACGAGCTCGAGTCCGATACCGCGGTTCGCTCCGGTGACGACGACGTTCATGCTCGTACGCTACGGGACGCTGCGCAGCGCGGCGTCCTGTGACTGCTTGACAATCGATCTGCTGATTGCTGACTCGAGCTTTCTATTCCGTACATGAAGCGAAAAGCTGCAGTGGAGAGGCGCGTGCGCCGGCACTCGGGAATCTGAGTTACCCGCGCGCCGGGGCACGGCCGGCGATGCCGCGTCTGGCGGCGGCAATGGAACTGCCGATCGCCGCGGGAGCTCCGGCGATGTCGCCGCGCGCCCGCGTCCCTGGGGCACCGGCGCTCCCTCTCATCGGCGAGCCGCATTCGCCCGAGCCCGGGATCGCACCCTCCGCGGCTGCCAGCAGCTGCAGGTAACCTCGGGGGGATGGCCGATCCACAACCCGGGCAGCACCGAGCGAGCCACGCGTTCAACGTGGTGATGCTGGTGCTGGGGGCCGCCATGCTCGCGTGGTTCGCGCGCCGGCTCGAGTGGGGCGATCTGGCCACCGCGATCGCCGGCGTCGGCCGCCGGTTCGCGATCATCCTGGGGCTCGATCTGGTGGCGGTCCTGCTCGATGCGCGCGCCCTGCACGCGTTCATGCGCCCGGAAGCTCGGATGATCTCGTACTGGCGGGTGGCCGCGGCGCAGCTCAGCGGGCGCGCGGTGAACGTCGTCACGCCGCTCGGCGCGCTGGGCGAGGCCACCAAGCTCACGATGCTGGTGACCCATGCGCCGCGGGTCCGGGTGGTGTCCGCGATCGTGCTGTTCAACCTGGCCGAGCTCTACCTGTCGGTCGCGGTCATGGTGATCGGCGTGCCGATGACGCTGCTGCTGGTCGATCTGCCCCGCGCGCTGGAGGTGACCGTGGCGATCGGCCTCGCGGGGGCGATCGCGCTGGTGATCGCGGCCGGCGTGCTGATCGAGCGCGGCGCGACGGCGACGCTCACCGGCCTGCTCCAGCGGGTGCGCGTGATCTCGCGGGAGCGCCGCGACAGCTGGCAGGCGCGCCTGCAGGAGCTCGACCGGCACCTGGCCGGGCTGCACGAGCGCGGCACCGGGACCTGGCGCGGCGTGCTCTGGGTGATCGGCTCGCGGCTGGTCACCTGGACCTCGACGTTCACGCTGATCGGCGGGATCGGCGTGGCGATCACGCCGCGCCTGGTCGCGGGGGTGCTGTCGGTCGGGGTCCTGATCCAGTGGATCGCGGCGGTGGTGCCGTTCGGCCTCGGCATCGCCGACACCGGCAACTACGCGCTGTATGACCTGCTCGGCGCGTCGGGCCTCCATGGCGCGGTGGTGACGATGCTGAACCGGGCGCGCAGCCTGGCGGTCGCCGCGGTCGGCTTCGCGGTCATGGCGGTGGTCCACACGCTGAACCGGCTGGCGGTGGCGCGGATGCACGCCCGGCTGCGCGATCGCCGCGCCCAGCTCCACGCGCCGCCGGGTTAGCGCGGGTTAGCGCGGCAGCTCAGCTGTCGTCTCAGCCCTCGTCTCAGCCCTCGTCGGGCCGCGAGATGCCGTACTTCTCCATCAGGCGATACAGCTGGGTGCGATGCACGCCGAGCGCGCGCGCCGCGACGCTGACCACGTTGCTGGCGCGGGCGAGCGCGGCGGCGACCGCCTCCCGGTCGATCTCGCCGGCAACCACCCGGGGCCGGTCGAGTCCAGCCCCGGCACCAGCCCCGGCACCAGCCCCGGTGCCGGACTCGCTCGGCGCCGGAACCAGCGGCATCCCGGCCGTCGCCGCGAGGTCCTCGACGCGCACGATGTCGCGCCCCGCCGCCAGCGCCTCGGCGGCGGCCTGGCGCACCGAGCTGCGCAGCTCGCGGATGTTGCCCGGCCACGGCCGGAGGCAACACGCCTCGATCAGCTTGGCGTGCGGGGCGAGCTTGCGGCTGGCGCCGGCGACCTCGCGCTGGACCAGCCGCGCGATGTCGACCTTGCGCGCGCGCAGCGCCGGGACGTGCACGGTGACCAGCGCGAGCCGGAAGTACAGATCGTCGCGGAACCGGCGCTCGGCGACCGCCTGGCGCAGGTCGCAGTGGCTCGCCGCGACGATGCCGATGTCGACCGGCGTGCCGTGGGTCGCCCCGACCGGCACGACCTCGCGGGTCTCGATGACCCGCAGCAGCTTGGCCTGCACCGCGGGATCGAGATCGGCGATCTCGTCGAGGAACAGCGTGCCGCCGTGCGCCGTCTGAAAGTGGCCGGTGGCGTCGATCGCACCAGAGAACGCGCCCTTCTTCGACCCGAACAGCAGCCGCTCGGCGACCCCCTCGGGGATCGCGGCGCAGTTGATCGGCTCGAACCGGCCGCCGGCGCGCGGCCCGGCCGCGTGGTACAGTCGCGCCGCCAGCTCCTTGCCCGAGCCCGACTCGCCATGGATCAGCAGGGTGTCGCTCGCCGCGTGGCGGCGCACCTGGTCGTAGACCCGCGCGAGCTCCGGGCCGACGACCTCGTCGGCGGGCTGCTCGCCGCCGTGGCCGCGGCCGTCGGCGACCAGCACGAACACCGTGTGGCCGAGCCGCAGCACGACGTCGCCGCGCCGGCGGACCTCGCCGTGCACACGCTCGCCGTCGACGAACGTGCCGTTGCGGCTGTCGCGATCCGCGATCACCCACACCCCGCGCTCGACCCTCACCGCCGCGTGGTCGCGCGACATCCGCTCGTCCTCGACCTCGACGGTCCGGTCGCCGGCCGCGATCCGCCGGCCGAGCTCCGCCGGCACCGGCAGCACGAGCGACGTGGCGTTCGGCCCCGAAGCGACCATGACGATCGCCGGATCCGGCGCCGCGTCCTCGGTGATGCTGGAGACATCGTCGACCGTGCGGTTCACGCCGCCCGAGGGTAGCACCGCGCGCCCGCGGTTGGCTGCGTTGTTCGGGGGCGGAACGCCTGGCATACTTGGCCACAGCGCGGAGACCCATGGTCCGCGATGGCGATCCCCTGCAAGCGCGTGACGAAGCGGATCAGGAATGGCTCGCCTGCGTTCGAAGCGAAGCCGAGAGCGGCTTTGCCGAGCTGGACCGCGGCGAGGGCACACGTGGCACCGCCGACCAGCACATGGCCCGGATCGACGCTGCCGTCCGTGTACGCGCGGCAGCACGCACCGGCACGTAGTGCCGATCGCCGTCCTCGCTTCTCGCGCGGAGGCGCAGATCATCGATGTACTGGACTCGGACGAGGCGCTGGAGGAGCAAGCTCATGGTCCGCAAAGCATTCATGATGCGCCTGCATGCGACGGCGCACGAGGAGT
>DATAPF010000573.1:0-18644 GCA_036265355.1 Kofleriaceae bacterium
CAGCGCGCCCAGCAGGAATCGAACCTGCGACCTACCGCTTAGAAGGCGGTTGTTCTATCCGACTGAACTATGGGCGCGGATGTGGATCCGAGAGCCGGTCTCGCACTTTGCCCCAGGTTGGCGGATCTCTCAACCCCGGCAACCACCCGCTGGTCACCCCCGCCGGAGTGGCCCGCGGGCCGGCCCGGCCCGGGACGCTCCCAGGGCCCGCGGCCTCGCGCACGCCGCGGGCCCCGCTCGCCCCCCGATCCAGCGGTGGCCGGCCGTGCCGATCGGCCGAGCGCTCCGGCCCCGGTGCGACGTCCCGGCGCCGTGTTAGCTTCGCTTCGCATGCGTGTCCTGCTCGCGACCATCGCCGCCGCCCTGCTCGGAGGCGCCCCGGGGCTGGCCGGCTGCGGCGCATGCGGCAACAGCGAGCGCAGCGGCGCGGAGGAAGCCCAGCGCCAGGCCGAGCAGGAGCAGAAGTCGCGGCAGGCCGCCAGCCCACCGGCCAAGCGGATCGCGCCCCCGGTGCCCGGCCAGGCCCACATCCCGTGCAGCCAGCTGATCGACGCCGCGGCGTTCCAGACCGCGCTCGGCGAGAAGCAGCCGCTGACCGTCAAGGAGGTCACCCGGAGCGAGCCCGAGTCCGCCGCGTCGTGCTCGCTGATCCGCGGCGGCAAGCCGCCGGCCGCCGCCGAGCAGAAGGCGCTGCTCCAGAAGGCCGGCCGGCTCGGCGTGCTGCCCGGCGACGAGCTGTGCAACATCACCGCGTTCTGCTCGACGATCGAGGAACCGGACCGGTTCCGGGCCAGCTGCAAGCAGAAGAAGGATCGCGACGACGACTCGCTCGGCAGCTACGCCTGCGTCCACATCCAGCCGGTCGGCGCCGACGACGTCAAGCTGTTCCGGCTGCTCGACGACGATACCCGCTGCATCCTCCAGATCCGCGGCGGCCCGAGCAACGTCAACAACGACAGCATCGCCGCCTGCGCCAAGGCCGCGCGCGACACGATCGGCCCGGCGCAGATCAAGGTCACCGCCGCCGCCGCCGGCTCGGCGGGCTGAGCGGGCAGCAGGCCGTTGAAAAACGATGCGAGGAGCCCCGAGCGCGAGGCGGAGCGAGAACCGGATCGCAGTGTGCTCACGCACATGAGAACCGGAAGCGCAGCGACAACGAAGCGATCGGGGCCCGCAGCGCGTTTTCAACGGCCTGCTAGGTCTTCGAGATCGTCAGGCCGGTGATGCAGCGGTACGCCTTGCCCTTGTAGTCGGTGACCACGTACTCGAGGGTGACCTGATACTCGGAGCGAAACGCGGCGAACAGCAGCTGGATGCTGGTGTCCGACAGCTCGCGACCCTTGCACTGCAGCCCGCCCCAGCGATAGTTCCACTGCGCCTTGTCGTGATCGAGCCACACCGCGCCGTGGAACAGCTTGTAGCTGGTGTCGCCCGGCTCGAGCACCATGAGCTGGGCGATCGACGAGGTGGCGGTGGTGTCGGCGCGCGCCGGGAGCGCCAGGCCGGACAGCGCGCAGACCACGAGACTCGGCAAGAAACGCATCCCCGCTATCGTTGTCCCGCGCGGATCGCGATGCAAGCCCGAGCGCTGCCGCGATGAACGGCTCGGCCGGCCCGCCAGGCTCAGCGCCGGCAGCGCCGGGAACGCCGGGCTCAGCGCCGGGAACGCCGGGAACGCCGGGAACGCCGGACCAGGCCGAGCACGGCCAGGCCGAGCCCGACCGGCAGCCACCACCTGCCGTCGTCGCGGTCGACGCTGCAGCAGCCGCCCGTCGACACCAGGCACATGCCGCTGCCGGAGCCGTTCCCCACGCACTCGAGGCCGGCCGGACAGCCGACATAGCCGGGGATGCAGGCCTGGGTACAGATCGGCTGATCGGCGGTCCCCGTGCAGATCCCGGACTTGCAGAACTGAGGGTACGCGCAGGTGTCGCCGATCTCGCCGATCGGCGCATCCCACAGGCACCGGCCGGTGTCGCACTTCTGGTACCTGGCGCAGGCCGTCGCGGCGGTGCACGGCGCACCCTTGGTGACGGTGACGCTGGTGGTCGCGGCCGCGGTGCCGAGATCGTCGTAGGCGATCGCCTTGACGTCGACGATGCTGTTGGGCAGCGAGCTCGGGACCATGATCGTGTAGGTGCTCGGGTTGGGCTGGCCGCGCGTCGCGAACATGGCGCCCGGGGCGTCGACCCACTGGAAGCCGTTGAAGTCGAGCTCGACGTGGGCCACGCCGCGCGGTCCGCCGGCCGTGACCACCACGGTGGGCCCGAGCAGCGCGTCGGTCTGGGCCGGCGAGCCGAGCGTCGCAGCCGGCGCAGGGACGATCGGCGGGGCAGCGCTCGGACCGAACACCGACAGCAGCTTGAGGTGCGAGTTCTGCGTCGCGGTGCACCTGCAGTCCCGGTTGCCGGTCTCGCCGCAGTTGGCGAAGTCGTTGCGGAAGAACTTCTGGCCGCCGCAGTCGTTGCGGTAGGTCATCGGATCGTTGCAGGCCGAGTGCTGGTTGGTCGGGTTGCCGCTGGTGAACGAGTACTCGTGATCGAGGCCGTAGGCGTGCGCGCTCTCCTGCGCCGCGGTCCAGCAGATGTTGTCGACGCGATCGATGTTGCCGTGCGCGTTGGCGAACGAGAACGAGAGCACGTTGCCGATCGCGCTGCAGTCGCTGGCGAGCGGTGCGACGCCGAGCACGTCCTGGCTCTGGCCGATCTCGTTGGGGGTGCCCGCGATGATCGCCTCGTTGTAGCCGGCGCCGGCCGGCTGGACGTCGGTGACCGTGAGGTTGTACGGCGAGTACACCTGCTGCATGCACTGGACCAGCTGGCCCCACTCCGGGTCGGCGCCCGTCCCCGTCCGGTTCGCGGCGTCGCGGTACTCGCTGACCGTGAAGCTCGGGCCCGGCGTGATCGCCGTCGAGTTCGGGATCGACGACACGTGGTTGTGCGCGTCGTTGTCGCCCCGGCTGATGACGCAGCCGCCGCGGCAGCGGTTGAGGTAGAGCGTCCGCGGCGTCACGGCGAACGGTGTGGCGCCGCGGGCGGCCGGCGTGTCGACCACGAGCCGGCGACCGGGTACGCCATCGATCGTCAGGATCGGCGTCAGGATCGGCGTCAGGACCGGCCCGGCCGGTGGGAGCGCCGGCTCGGCGGCGGCGAGCCCCTGCGCGGCGAAGCCGGCCGCGATTGCCGCGGCGCACCACACGGATCGGGAATTCGCCGACCGGCGCGGCCGTGATCTCGATCGCAACTCGCAGCCCGGCGCGTGGATGGTGTGACACGAGCTCCGGACGGTCACCGCGACGATGGTACCGCTGCGCCGTGACGCGTCAGCCGGATTCGTCACGCAGACCGAGCGCAGGGGCGGCCGGATCACAGGTCGTCAGGGTAGCTCGATCTGACCGGTCGGCACCTCGCGGTGGCCGACGATCCGGGGCAGCACCGCGACCTTTCCCTTCGACCACAGCAGCGTCTCCTCGATCTCCAGCTCCTGGGACGACCGCGGGAACCGGAGGCGCGCGACCTGCTCGGACACGCACATCTCCAGCGCGCTCATCCCGCCAGCATCGCTGCCCTGCGCGGCCACATGCTCGTCCGGGGTGCTCACGATCCGCGGCGACGTGCCCTTGCCGTCCGGGGTGACCGTCACCCGGACCACGATCATGGCGTCCGACGCATTGCGGTCGTTCCACTCGAAGAAGCAGCCCCGGATCGCGACCTGCGCGGGGTCGGCCGGGCCGGTGACGATCGCCGGGAGCTGGCCGGTCCGCGCCGCCCGCGCCCGGGCGACCTGGACCGCGGTCTGGAGCTGCCCGGCCAGCGCGGTCAGCCGCTCGATCTCGGCGTCCTTGTCGCGGATCTCCACGTGCTCCTGCTCGAACCGGGCGATCTGCGTCCGCGCGCGCTCGAGCTGGTCGTTCAGCCGCTGGATCTCGGTGGTCTGGGCGTCGAGCTTGGCGAGCAGGTCGTCGATCGACATGAAGTCGCGCGGCGGCTCGGCCGGCGCGCGCTGCTGCACGATCACCGCCGCGGTGGTGCCGCCGGCGAACAGGATCGCGAGCGTGGCGAGCCCGGCGTAGCGTAGCGGCGAGCGCCGCGGCCGGACTTCCAGCGCGTCGATCACCGCGCCCATCGACGGGAACCGCCGGGCGCGGTCGCGCTCCAGGCCGCGCAGCACCGCGCGGCCGATCGCCGGCGAGACCTTGCTGCCGCCGGGCGGCGCCGCCGCGCGCTCGCCGTGATCGAGCATCGCCAGCGAGGTGCCGCCCCGCAGCGGGTGGCGGCCGTACAGCGCCTCGTAGAGCGCGACGCAGAAGCTGAACTGATCGCTGCGCGCATCGAGATCGGGGCCGGTCAGCTGCTCCGGCGGCATGTAGCGCGGCGTGCCGAGCACCGTGCCGGTCGCGGTCAGCGCGACATCGAGCGCGGACATCATCGGCTTGGCCTGCGCGGCCTCGTCGGGCACCAGCACCGAGCGCGCGAGGCCGAAGTCGGTGACCCGGACCCGGCCGTCGCCGCCGACCAGCACGTTGTCCGGCTTGAAGTCGCGGTGCAGGAGGCCCACGCTGTGCGCCGCGAGCAGCCCGCGCGCCGCCTGGCGGAACACGTCGACGATCTCGCGCCACGTCCGCGGGTAGCTCTTGAGCCAGCTGGTCAGGGTGTCGCCCTCGACGAACTCCATCGCGATGTACAGCGCGCCGTCGTCGGTCGTCCCGACGTCGTAGATCGACACCACGTTGGGGTGGGACAGCTGGGCGATCGCCTGGGCCTCGCGGCGCAGCCGGGTCCGCGCGTCCTTGCTCGAGCTCGCGACGCTGGACCGCAGCAGCTTGAGCGCGATCTTGCGGCCGAGCTGCGGGTCCCACGCGGCGAACACCACGCCCATGCCGCCCGCGCCCAGCGTCGACAGCACGAGGTAGCGGCCGACCCGGTCGCCGCTCGACGGCGGGCGCCTCGGGAGTTCTCCGACCGACGACACCGACGACAGCGACATCAGGCGCTGGAACGTCACCGCGGCCGAGTCCGTCACCGGGTCGGCGGCGAGCGCCGCGACCAGCGCGCGGCACTCGCGACAGCTCGCCAGGTGCGCCTCGACCTTGCCCAGCGCCGACGGAGACAGCGTGCCGGAGACGAATTCGCTCGCCGCGTTGTCGTCGAGGTGCTGCACCCGACCGAAAGGGTAGCAAACGGACCCCACCAACTTCTTGAAAACCAATCACATCGGCGTGGGGTCGGTTGTAACCACTGCCCCCTTGCGTGTGAGCCGGATCATTGGTAGCAATCCCGCGCCTTTATCGGGGCTCTTCGGAGCTTCCAGGAGACCCCTTCGTGCTCACCGACCTGTCCAAAGTCCGCAACATCGGCATCTCCGCTCACATCGACAGTGGCAAGACTACACTGACCGAAAGGATCTTGTACTACACGGCCCGGATCCACGCGATCCACGAGGTCAAGGGCAAGGACGGCGTCGGCGCGAAGATGGATTCGATGGAGCTCGAGCGCGAGCGCGGCATCACCATCCAGTCGGCTGCCACGTTCTGCCAGTGGCCGCCCAGCGAGAAGTCCAAGGGCGTGATGCCCGTGCCGGGCACACCGATCAAGACCCAGCACCACATCAACATCATCGACACCCCGGGCCACGTCGACTTCACGATCGAGGTCGAGCGCTCGCTGCGCGTGCTCGACGGCGCGATCATGGTGCTGTGCGGCGTCGCCGGCGTGCAGTCGCAGAGCTACACCGTCGACCGCCAGATGCGGCGCTACAAGGTGCCGCGCATCGCGTTCGTCAACAAGCTCGACCGCACCGGCGCGAACCCGTACCGCGTGCGCGACCAGCTGCGCGACAAGCTCAAGCTCCACCCGGTGATGATCCAGATGCCGATCGGCCTCGAGGACAAGCTCGAGGGCGTGATCGATCTGATCGAGATGGTCGCGTTCCGGTTCTACGGCGACAACGGCGAGACCATCGAGCGCGGCCCGATCCCGCCCGAGCTCATGGAGCAGGCCGACACGCTGCGCCACGAGATGCTCGACAACCTGTCGCTGGTGTCCGACGAGCTGACCGAGGCGATCCTCGAGGACAAGGTCACCCCGGAGCTGATCCGCAAGTGCCTGCGCGAGGCGACGATCGCGCTCAAGTGCACGCCGGTGATGTGCGGCTCGGCGCTCGGCAACAAGGGCGTGCAGCTGCTGCTCGACGGCGTGTGCGCGTATCTGCCCGAGCCGCGCGACGTCGAGAACGTCGCGCTCGACCTCAGCAAGAACGAGGAGCCGCTGATCCTGGAATCCGACCCGGACAAGCCCCTGGTCATGCTGGCGTTCAAGCTGGAGGACGGCCGCTACGGTCAGCTGACCTACGTCCGGGTCTACCAGGGCCAGATCAACAAGGACGACTTCGTCGTCAACACGCGCACCGGCAAGAAGGTCAAGATCGGCCGCCTGGTCCGGATGCACTCCGACGACAAGGAGGAGATCACCAACGCGGGGGCCGGCGACATCTGCGCGATCTTCGGCGTCGACTGCAACTCGGGCGACACGTTCACCGACGGCTCCGTCAACTTCGCGATGACGTCGATGTTCGTGCCCACCACGGTGATCTCCGTCGCGGTCCGGCCCAAGGACTCGGGCGCCGAGATCAACATGTCCAAGGCGCTCAACCGGTTCACCAAGGAGGATCCGACGTTCCGCTGTCACGTCGATCCGGAATCGAGCGAGACCATCATCTCGGGCATGGGCGAGCTCCACCTCGAGGTCTACATCGAGCGGATGAAGCGCGAGTACAAGGCCGAGGTCATCACCTCGCCGCCCCAGGTCGCGTACCGCGAGACGATCAGCCAGAAGGTCGAGTTCAACTACACCCACAAGAAGCAGACCGGTGGCTCGGGCCAGTACGGCCGCGTCGCCGGGTACGCCGAGCCGTTCGACGGCGAGTTCGAGTTCGTCGACGAGATCCGCGGCGGCTCCATCCCACGCGAGTTCATCCCGTCGTGCGAGAAGGGCTTCAAGTCGATGATCGCGAAGAGCCCGCGACTCGGCGTGCCGGTGGTCGGCCTCCGCGTCACGATCGACGATGGCCAGTCGCACCAGGTCGATTCGAGCGACATCGCGTTCCAGGAAGCCGCGCGCGGCGCGTTCCGCGACTTCTTCCCGCGCGCCCGGCCCAAGATCCTCGAGCCGATCATGAAGCTGTCGGTCGAGGGCCCGGCCGAGTACTCCGGCAACATCCTGTCGACCATCATGCAGCGCCGCGGCGTGGTGATCGGCTCGACCGAGGAGGACGGCATGTGCCGGGTCGACGCCGAGGTCCCGCTGGCCGAGATGTTCGGCTACTCGACGCCGCTGCGCAGCTCGACCCAGGGCAAGGCCGAGTTCACCATGGAGTTCGCCAGGTACGCGGAGGTGCCGAGCAACATCTCGGAGGAGCTCCTGGCCAAGGCCGCCAAGGCCAAGCAGGAAGCCGCCAAGAAGTAGCGGTCAAAAGTCCTAGATCGCCCCGGGCGGCAGCGCGTTGGACCGTGCGGAGGTCCCATGCGCCACGCTGCCAGCTCCCTTGCGATCTTGCTCGCCGCCACCACTGCCCTCGCCGCACCGCCCGCCTCGCCGCCGCCCCTGGCCGGCAAGGCGTTGTCCGAGCGCACCGCGCTGCTCGCACCGATCCAGGTCGACAGCCTGACGCTGACACCGGTCGTCGCGACCGGCCCGACCGACCCGACCGGCGATCAGCTGCTCGTGCTCGACGAGGCGATGGCCGCCAAGCAGGTCACGATCAAGGAGATCTCCGACGGCACCGTCAACAGCCTGACGTTCGTCAACAAGGCGCCGCAGCCGGTGTTCCTGCTCGCCGGCGAGGTGATCATCGGCGGCAAGCAGGATCGCATCATCGGCCGCAACACGGTGATCCCGGCGAACACGACGCAGGAGGTCCCGGTGTACTGCGTCGAGCATGGCCGGTGGACCGTCGAGACCAAGCAGTTCGCCAGCGCGCGGGCGCTCGCCCACGGCCGGCTGCGCGGCCAGGCCAGCTACGCCGCCCAGCAGGACGTGTGGAACGAGGTCGCCGCCAAGAACGTCGCGCGCAAGACCGCCACGCCGTCGGACACCTACCGCAAGGTCGCGCAGCAGCAGTCCGACGGCACGCTGGCGACGATGGAGAACCAGGTCGACGCCGCGCTCGCCAGGCTCCCGGCGGCGGACCGCAGCCGGATGGTCGGCTACGCGGTCGCGCTCAACGGCTCGCTCGCGACCGTCGACGTGTTCGGCTCGCCCGCGCTGTTCAAGAAGCTGGAGACCAAGCTGGTGCGGTCGTACCTGACCGAGGCGGTCGACGTCCGCGCGCGGCCCAACATCGAGCCGCCGACCGCCGCGGACGTCAAGGCGTTCATGGCCGACGCCGACAAGGCCGCCGAGAGCAGGTCGTACGACACCGGTGCGGCCGACACGATGGTCAAGCGCGGCGACAAGGCGTTCAAGGCCAAGGTCGGCTACAAGCGGCTCCCCCCCGCGAAGCCCGACGGCCAGGCCGCCGCGGCGCCGGCGCCCGAGCCAACGGTGTACGAGAACTACCAGGCCAGGTGAATCCCGGCCGGCGCGACGGCATGATTGCATGTATGCGCGGCGGCGAATGGATCTATCTTCCGGCGATGTCGCCGAGCACCATGATGGACGTTCCACTCACGCTCGACCTGCTCGCGGACCGCGCGGAGCGCTGGATGGGCGATGGCGAGATCGTCTCGCGCCGTCCCGACAAGAGCCTGACCCGCACCACCTACCGCGCCGTGATCCAGCGCGCGCGGCGGCTGGCGCGCGCGCTGGTCGGCGCCGGGATCACGCGCGGCGACTGCGTGGCGACCCTGATGTGGAACCACAGCGAGCACCTCGAGGCGTACTTCGGGATCCCGCTGGCCGGCGCGGTGACCCACACGCTCAACCTGCGGCTGCACCCCAACGAGATCGCCTACATCGCCAACCATGCGCGCGACCGCTTCGTGATCGTCGACGACGTGCTGCTGCCGCTGCTCGACAAGGTGATCGCCGCCGGCGGCTCGTTCGAGCGCGTGCTCGTGGTCGGCAGCTGCGGCGACCGCGAGTCCTACGAGGCCTTCCTCGACACCGCCGCCGACGTCGCGCTGCCCCGGCTCGCCGAGTCCGACGGCCTGGCGACCTGCTACACCAGCGGCACCACCGGGATGCCCAAGGGCGTGGTGTACAGCCACCGCTCGACGGTGCTCCACACCCTGACCGCCGCGCTGCCCGACAGCCTCGACCTGTCGCGCGCCGACACGCTGCTGCCGGTCGTGCCGATGTTCCACGTCAACGCGTGGGGCCTGCCGTACGTCGCCGCGATGACCGGCGCCCGGCTGGTGTTCCCCGGCCCGCACCTCGATCCGCCGAGCTTGCTCGACCTGCTGGCCGGCGAGCGCGTCACGGTCGCGGCCGGCGTTCCGACGATCTGGCTGGGGATCCGCGAGGCGATGGACGCCGCGCCCGGGCGCTGGAAGCTGGTGCCCGGCCTGCGCATGATCGTCGGCGGCTCGGCCGCCCCCGAGCAGCTGATCCGCGACTTCGATCGCCTGGGCATGACGCTGATCCACGCCTGGGGCATGACCGAGATGTCGCCGCTGGGCCTGGTGTCGCGCGTGCCACCGCAGCTCGCCAGCGCGGACGACGACACCCGCTACCGGATCCGCGCCCGGCAGGGCGTGCCGCCGCCGCTGGTCGAGCTCGCGATCCGCAACGAGGCCGGCGACGTGCCGCGCGACGACAGGACCAGCGGCGAGATCCTGGTCCGCGGCCCGTGGATCGCCGGATCGTACGCCGGTGGGGCCACCCCGGAGCGGTGGACCGCCGACGACTACTTCCGCACCGGCGACGTCGCGCGGATCGACGAGCACGGCTTCGTGCAGCTGACCGACCGGATCGCGGACCTGATCAAGAGCGGCGGCGAGTGGATCGCATCGCAGGAGCTCGAGAACGCGCTGATGGGGCACCCGGCGATCCGCGAGGCCGCGGTGATCGGTGCGCCGCACCCCCGGTGGAGCGAGCGGCCGGTCGCGGTGTACGTGCTCAAGCCCGGTGCGACGACCTCCCCCGACGAGCTGCGCGCCTACCTCGCCAGCCGGTTCCCGAAGTTCTGGCTGCCGGACGCGTTCGAGGCGGTCGACGCGATCCCGCGAACCTCGGCCGGCAAGTTCCGCAAGTCCGAGCTGCGCGATCGCTACCGCGAGTACTTCGCGGCGAAGTGACCCGCTGCGGTGCCGCGCGAAGCTGCGCCGCAATCTGGATCGCTCCGGCGTCCTGCGCGAGGTGTGGCGGTGCAGCGCGGTGCGACGCTCCGGCACGGTGCTACACGCGTTCTCACGAACTCGAGTACGGCGCACGCTTGTCCTCGCGCAGCAGAGACCGTATGAACGAGCTGTGGTTACTTCTGTACGCGCGCTGATGAAGAACGCGGTCTATGATGCGTTCCCGGGCGTGCGCCGCCGGGGCCCGACCGCATCGCGGCGCATCGCGTTGACGTTCGACGACGGACCGGACCACCTGACCGAGCGCTACCTCGACATGCTCGACGAGCTCGGGGTCCCTGCCACGTTCTTCCTGGTCGGCGGGCGGGCCGCGAGCCGGCCCGACCTGGTGCGCGAGTATCGCCGGCGCGGCCACCAGATCGCCGGCCACGGCTACGACCACAAGCGGTTCAGCAAGCTCGGCCGCCGCGAGCTGCTCGAGCAGTGCGCGCGCACCGAGTCCGCGCTCGGCGGCCAGCTCAGCGGCCGGCCGTGGGTCCGTCCGCCGCACGGCTCGCTCGATGCGAGCTCGCTGGTCTACCTGGTCGCCGCCGGCTACACGGTCGCGATGTGGTCGCTCGACTCACGCGACTACGGCACGACTAGCCCGGACGATCTGGTCCACGAGTGCGCCGGGATGAGCGCCGGGGACGTCGTGCTGTTCCACGAGGGCCAGCAGTGGACGCTCGACGCGCTGCCGCGGATCGTCGCCGACCTCCACGCCGCGGGCCTGGAGTGCGTGACCATGCACGACCTGTTCGCGACCTGACCCGGGCTCGCGCTCTCGGGACCGTCGCGAGCGGCCTACCAGCCGCCGGCCGGCGGCGCCGCGCCCTTGCCGGGAGGCGACGCCGATCCGTGCCCTGGCACGGGTCCCGGCATACCCGGTGCTGCATACCCGGTCCCGGCCGCGGACCCCGATCCGGCCCCCGGCTTGGGCGCCGGCGGCGGCGGCTTCTTGACCAGCTTGTCGCGATCGACCGCGATCACCTCGTCGAGCCGCGCCTTGTCGACCAGCCCCGCGCGCGGCTGGCTGCGGTCGTGCACCCAGTACGAGGTGCCATCGGCGACCACGTCGATCACCGTCGGCGCCGCGCTGGCTGCCCCGGTGGCCTTGCGCTCGATCGTGATCGTCGCGGTCGGCCTGGACGCATCGCGCTTGGGATCCGCCGGAGCGCTCAGGTCGAGCGTCGCGACGTCGCCGACCAGCCGATCGAACGCCGTCTCGTCGAGCGTTTCGCCGCCCGCCAGCGCGATCGGCTCGCCGCCGATGGTCGCGCTCCAGTGCTCGGCCGCCGGCGGCGCCGGGGGCGCAGCGCTGCCGGCCGCGCTCCCGCTGCCCGCGCCGGTCGCGCTGCCCGCCGCGCTGCCGCTGCCCGCGGCCGGCGGTGGAGGCGGTGCAGCCTTCGTCATCTCCACTTTCTTGTCGCCGCTGTGGACCACGAGCTTGGCGATGTCGTCGCGCGGGATCTTGACGTAGGCCGTGTCGATCCACAGCCGCGGCTCGCTGCCGATCGAGTACGCGTTCAGCCCCGTCACCGCGTACACCTTGTCGTCGCCGCCGAGCCGCACCGCGGTGCGCCGCGCGCCCGCCGAGCCGCCGACGAACAGCGTGATGTCCTTGCCGCCGGCGCTGATCACCAGCTTGCGCTCGAAGTCGTCGTCGGCGACGTGCAGCTGCTTGTGCCGCGCGGCCTGGGTCGCGATCGGCGCCGCGGCGGACAGCTTGGCGATCGGCGACAGCACGTCGTCGACCTTCTTCTGCTCGACCGGGAAATCGAACCCCGACGCGAGCACCCAGTCCTTGTCGCGCTTGACCAGGTCGATCGGCTTGCCGGCGTCCGGCTTGGCGGCGTCGGTCGCGCCCGCCGGCTTGCCGGACACCTTGAGCTCGGTGACCTTCGCCGCGTCGAACCCGGCGATGATCGGGTGCTCCTTCAGCGCGGCGCTGTCGTCGCCGCGGGTCAGCACGATCACGGCGAGCACCAGCTGGACGGCCAGCGCCGCGATCAGGATCTTGTGAAACCGCGTGAGCATCTCACGCCTCCTTCGAGATGATGGGCTGGACCGAACGCCGCCGCAGCCAGGCGAAGCCGACCACGGCCACCAGCCCGAGCAGCGCGAACGCGACGTTCACGATGAACCAGGTGCTGCGGGACTGCGTGCTCACGGTCAGCGCGCGGGCCGCCGCGTTGCGCGACCGGATCCCGAGCAGGTCGGTGTCGGACAGCGACCAGTCGACCGCGTTGTGCACCAACTCGAGGTTGGACGCCACGAAGTCCGACTCGGTCTGCTGGGCGAGCTGGAGCATGTCGTCGGACACGAACGCCGACGAGCCGAACACCACGATCCGGGCATCCGGCGGCGAGTGCTGGATCAACGGCGCCGCGTTCTTGTCCGCCGGGTCCTTGGGCGCGTCCTTGGGCTTCTCCACGCTGCTCGCGAACCCGCCGGTGATCGCCACCGCCATCACCTGGCTACCCTTCTTGTCGGTGTCCTTGGGACCGGGGAACCCGGTCTTGGGGTAGGCCCGCCCATCCGGGTGGACCTGGGTCGACGTGGTCAGCCACGACCCATCCGACGACTTCAGCAGCACCTCGACCCGGTGCTCGTCGTCGCCGGCCTTGGCGTCGGCCTTGACCGGCGACGCCCAGTGCATCACCGAGCCGGCCAGCCCGCTGGTGATCACGCTCGACGACGCCACCTGGTCGCCGTCCATCTTGACGAAGTACGGGTACGGCAGCTGCTGGTACTCGCGCACGACCATGCCGTTACCGAGATCTCTGTTGTCCGGGATCGGGAACACATCGCTCTTGCTGTCCATCACCATCTGGTCCTCGACGCTGATGCCCCACTTCTGGAGCACCGACTCCAGGCCGGTCGTGACCTTCTCGACCGAGAGCCTTCCGGACGAGCTAGCCATGATATCGAGCCGGAACCGGCCGTCGAGCAGCACCAGCGCCCCGCCGCGCATCACGAACTGGTCGAGGTGCTCGGCCGCCTTGGCGTCGAGCGACGCCGGCCCCGCGACCACCAGCGCCTCGACGTCGTCGGGTACCGGCGCGGTCAGCTGGACATCGCGGACCTCATAGTTGCCCGCCAGCGCGTGCTGCAGGCTGCGGAACGACTGCGGTGGCGGCATCTGCTGCGGCGGCATGCCCTGCATCATCGGCATCGGCGGCGGCGCGGGCGGCGACCACAGCCCGACTACCCGGGTGAACCCGGGCGCGGCGCGCTTGAGCTCGTTGATCACCGCAGCCTTGAGCTCGGCGTCGCCCAGGTTGTCCGGCATCTTGACCCGGCCCAGCCGGTTACCGACCTGGACCAGCATGTCGAAGTAGAACACGTCGGTCGAGAACAGGTCCAGCTTGTGCGGGCGCAGCCCGAACTTGGTGTACAGGTCCCGCATCTCGGTCTCACCCTTGGGCTCGACCGTCGTGAAGCTCAGCTTGCCGCCGGCCTGCTTGGTCAGCTCGTCGACCACCTTCTTCAGCTTGGCCGGTCCGTCCTTCAGGTTCTCCGGCAGCGTCTTCGGCGTGATGTACGCGGTCAGCTGGATCTTGCCCGGGGTGGACGCGAACAGCTGGTCGATGCTCGAGAACTCGGCGACCGTCTTCTTGATCGTCTTGGTCAGCTGGTACTCGGGGTTCTTCAGCGAGATCTCGACATCGCCGATGTCGAGCTGACGCACCGCGATCAGCTCGTTGAGCCCGATCACCGCATGCTGGTCGCCGTACTCGACCGCGATCGCGAAGTACGCGTTGACCACCGTCTTCTCGTTCCGGGTGACGAATGGCAGCGGCGTCGGATCGATCCCGAACCGCTCCTTCGCCTCGCGCTTGGCGTCGTCGGAGTCGGTCGGATCGACGAACTCGACCCGGACCTTGTTGCCGCCCGCGATCTGGTACTCCTCGAGCAGATCGCGCAGCTGCGGCACCAGCGGCTCGAGCTTGGGGTGGCTCTTCTCCGAGAAGTAGCCGCGGATCAGCAGCCGCTCGTCGAGCCCGTTCAGGATCTTGCGGGTCGAGTCCGACAGGCTGTACGCGCCGTCCTGGGTCAGGTCGAGCCGGACCCGCCGGATCGGCGCCAGCCAGACGTCGAGCCCGACCGCGTTCGCGGCGACCAGCGCGACCGCGAGCAGCGCGGCGCTCCGCCGGTTCTTGCCGCGCGGCCCGCGGCCCCAGGTCAGCCGGTCGAGCAGCAGCACGTTCAGCGCGATGCCGACCGCGACGATCCCGCCATAGTACGCCAGGTCGCGCAGATCGAGCACGCCGCGCGCCACGCTCTCGAACCGCGCCTCGGTGCCGAACAGCCGGCCGACGTCGCCGCCGATGTAGCCGATCACGTCCACGACCCCGCACACCAGCGCGGTGCCGATGAACGCGACGATCTCGTTGTCGGTCGCCGCCGACACGCACATCCCGATCACCAGGTACGCCGCCGCCAGCAGCAGCGTCGCCAGGTAGCCGCCGACCACCGGCCCGAGATCGAGGTTGCCCATGTGCGAGATCGTGATCGGCAGGATCAGCGTCAGCCCCAGCGCGATCGCGATCAGCACCATGCCGGCGAAGAACTTGCCGACCACCAGCTGCCAGCGCGGCACCGGCAAGGTCAGCAGCACCTCGAGCGTGCCGACCCGGCGCTCGTCGGCCCACTGCCGCATCGACAGCGCCGACACCAGGATGATCAGCAGCCGCGGCATCCACTTGAACAGCGGCCGCAGATCCGCCAGCCCGCGGGCGAAGAACTTCTCGTACCAGAAGAACACGCCCAGCGCGACCAGCAGGAACGCGGCCAGGAAGATCACCGCGATCGCGGAGTTGAAGTAACCCCGCAGCTCTTTCTTGACGACGGTACCGATCATGGCGCCACCTGTCCTGCGCGCTCCGCGAGGTCGCGGAACACGCGCTCCAGCGTCTTGGGCTCGGGCCTGAGCTCACCGATCTTCCAGCGGGTCGTGCGCAGCGCATCGAACAGCGCCGGGCACAGCTCGTCCGTGGTCCCCGAGGTCACCCGCCAGCGCTTGAAATCGCCGGCCGTGCCCGCGGCCTCGACCGACGTCACCCCGGTCACCTTGTTCAGCACGTCGGCGACCCCGCTCGCCGCGGCCTCGATCGCGACCACTGCGGCGTTGGCGTTGCGCAGCTCGGCGAGCTTGGCATCGGCGCGCAGCGCCCCCTGCATGATCACCAGCACCCGCTCGCAGGTCGCCTCGACCTCCGACAGGATGTGCGTCGACAGCAGCACGGTCGACTTCTTGGCCAGCCCGACGATCAGGTCGCGGATCTCCACGATCTGTGCCGGGTCGAGGCCGGTCGTCGGCTCGTCCAGGATCAGGATGTCCGGCTCGTGGATGATCGCCTGGGCGATCCCGACTCGCTGCCGGAACCCCTTGGACAGGGTCGCGATCGGCTGCACCACCCGATCGGTCAGGCCGGTCTGCCGGATCACCTCCACCATGCGATCGCGCCTGCGCTCCTCCGGCACACCGCGCATCGCCGCCATCATCTCCAGGTACTCCTGGACCAGCATCTCGCTGTACAGCGGCGCGCTCTCCGGCAGATAGCCGATCCGGCGCTGCGCGGCGAGCGGATCGGACACCACGTCGATGCCATGCACCCGGACGTCGCCGACATCGGGCTCCAGGTACCCCGTCAAGATCTTCATGAGCGTGGTCTTGCCGGCCCCGTTGGGGCCCAGCAGGCCGATGACCTCGCCCGCCTCGATCTTGAAGCTGACATTCGACAGAGCGTTTATCCGCCCGTAACTCTTGGATAAGTTGTCTATCGCGATCGCTTCCATTGCGCCCCCCAAGACCGCGGTGATGCGGTGGTGAATTCCCGCGCCGGGAATTTTTTCGAATGGACCGGTTTCGCCCTGCCGGCGCCCTGCTTACTAACCTGACCACCAGCCATGAGCCAAGCCCCTGCACCCGCCGAATCTCCCGGTCCTGCTGAACGCCACGAATTCCAGGCCGAGGTCAAGCAACTGCTCGACCTCATGGTCCACTCGCTGTACTCGGACAAGGACATCTTCCTCCGCGAGCTGATCTCCAACGCATCCGACGCCCTCGACAAGCTCCGGTTCGAGCAGCTGACGCGAACCGACCTCGCCGCCTCCGACCTCCACATCCGGATCGACGTCGACCGCACCGCGCGCACTGTCTCGGTGTCCGACAACGGCATCGGCATGACCCGCGACGAAGTCGTCAAGAACATCGGCACCATCGCGCGCTCCGGCACCCGCGAGTTCCTGACCTCGATCAGCGAGGCCCAGAAGGACGCCCAGACCAGGAACGTCCCGCCCGAGCTGATCGGCCAGTTCGGCGTCGGCTTCTACTCCGCCTTCATGGTCGCCGACCGGATCACCCTGGTCAGCCGCCGCGCCGGCCAGACCACCGCGACCCGCTGGGAGTCGACCGGCGACGGCTCCTATACCCTGGCCGAGGCCGAGCGCCCCACCCAGGGCACCACCGTGACCCTGCACCTCAAGCCGGCCGACCCGGAGCACAGCGAGCACGGCCGCGACTACACCGCCGACCACGTGCTCAAGGACATCGTCAAGCGCTACTCCGACTTCGTCACCTACCCGATCCGGATGCAGCGCTGGCGCGACGGCGACCAGCCGTCCGACCCCAAGGTCCTCGAGGACGAGACCCTCAACTCGATGAAGGCGATCTGGGACCGCCCCAGGGGCGAGGTCACCGACACCGAGTACAAGGAGTTCTACCGCCACGTCGCCCACGACTGGACCGACCCCCTGCGCTCGATCCCGATCAAGATCGAGGGCACCCTCGAGGCCTACGCCCTGCTCTACATCCCGGGCAAGGCGCCGTTCGACCTCTACAGCGCCGAGATGAAGCGCGGCGTCCAGCTCTACGTCAAGCGCGTGTTCGTCATGGACGAGTGCAAGGAGCTGATGCCGACCCACCTGCGGTTCGTCAGGGGTGTGGTCGATGCCCACGACCTCTCGCTCAACGTCTCGCGCGAGATCCTCCAGAAGGACCGCCAGATCCCGGTCATCCGCAAGCAGCTGGTCAAGAAGGTGCTCGCCACCCTCGAGGACATGAAGCGCGGCAAGCTCGACGAGCGAAGCGAGGAGCTGGGGGGTGGGGACCCTGCCGGCTCCGCCGGCGGGGCGGGGGGCAAAGCCCCCCGGGGCATCGACGACGACTACCTCGCGGTCTGGGCCGCGTTCGGCCCCGTCCTCAAGGAGGGCCTGCTCGCGTTCGCCGCCGCCGACAAGGACAAGCTGCTCGACCTCGTCGTCGCCCACTCGACCCACGCCGCCGACAAGATGGCCTCGCTCGACGACTACGTCTCCCGCATGAAGGAGGGCCAGGACGCGATCTACTTCCTCGCCGGTCCGTCCTACGAGGCGATCGCCCGGTCCCCCCTGCTCGAGGCGTTCACCGCCAAGGGCTACGAGGTCCTGCTGTTCACCGACCCGGTCGACGAGCTGTGGCTCGAGCGCGCCTCGAAGTTCAAGGACAAGCCGCTGACCTCGATCAGCCGCGGCGAGGTCAAGCTCGGCTCCGACGACGAGCGCAAGCAGGCCGCCGAGGCCCTCGACGAGAAGCAGAAGGAGTTCGCCGACCTGCTCGCCTACTTCCGGGTCCAGCTCCAGGACGAGGTCAAGGAGGTCCGCCTGTCCAGCCGGCTCACCTCCTCCCCGGTCTGCCTGGTCAGCGACGAGCACGACCTCACCCCCCGGATGCAGAAGATGCTCGAGCAGCTCGGCCAGAAGCCGCCCAGGATCAAGCCGATCCTCGAGCTCAACCCGGCGCACCCGCTGCTCCCCAAGCTCCACGCCCTGTTCGCCGCCAACAAGGCCGACCCGCGCCTGGCCACCTACGCCCAGGTCCTGCTCGGCCAGGCCCACCTCGCCGACTCCGGCCAGCTCCCTGACCCGGCAGGCTTCGCCCGCGCCCTCGGCGACCTGATGCTCCACGGCGTGTGATCGGCCGCGCCGCTCCGGTCAGCTTGACCGGCGTTCGCCGCGCGGCCTGGCCGACCCGCCAGCGAGCGAGCTCGCCCGCCAGCGAGCGCCAGCCAGCGAGCGCCAGCCAGCGAGCCCACGACCCCGCCAGCCAGCGAGCCCGCCACCGCGCCAGCCGGCCAGCCGGCCCGCGTCAGCGGCCGAGCCGCTTCGCCAGCTCCCCCGAGCCGATCAATTTTTGCACATCCTCGTAGCCCCCGATCAGCACCCCCTTCACGAAGATCATCGGGAACGTCGGCCAGCCGCTCCAGATCTTCAGCGCCGTCCGCCGCCGCCACGTGTTCAGAGAGCTGCCGTATTCCAGGTAATGGAACGGGATTCCCGCAGCGGTCAGCGCCTTGCGCGCCCGGCGGGGAAACGGGTTCTGCTTCAT
>DATAPF010000574.1:0-23214 GCA_036265355.1 Kofleriaceae bacterium
CGATCGACCTGCTCGTCGCCGCGGAAGTGGTCGTCGAGACCACCGGCAAGAAGCGCGATCGCTCCTTCGCGTACCGGGCCTATCTCGACCGTCTCAAGGTCGGCACCGAGCTCGAAGGCGCGCCGAGCAGCCGTTTAGGACAATGAAGCGCTGGGTATCTCGATCGGTTGTCGAGAAGGCGCAACGACCGATCGACAAGGTGGAATGGGTGCAGGTCGTAATCTGGTTCGTCAGTCAGTGGACGCGCAGCAACACATACGACATCGCGTGCGATGCCACCCAAATACGAACGACGACGGCTGCATGCACCGGGGCAGGGGCTCGCGTAGCGGGTCGGTGGAGGTGCCGGCGAGGCCGCGATCCGGCGGCAGTGCGCCGGGCGCAGTGCGCAGCTCGCAGCACGCCGATTGCACCGGGCGAGCGCTGAGCGTCGTCATCCACGAGTCGGACGACGCAGGTGCGCGGCGAGCGCGCTGACCTCGGGATCCGCCGCGCCCATCGCGGCGAGCGTTCGATCGAGCTCGAGCACGTAGTCGAGGTTGCTGCCGCTCGGGCCGTGGGATCGCCGGACGACATCGGCGGTGGCCTCCAGCGGCTCGGGGCCGATGAAGTACGGGTTGGCGGGGGTCGCGACGTACAGCAGCCCGGCGACGGTCTCGACGATGGGGCCGGCCTGCTCGCCGGCGGCGAGGCCGAGGTCGACGGTGAGGCGGGCGTAGCCCTGTTGCTCGCGGAGCTCGAGGACCGCCTCGATCTCGGGCCACGCGGCGCGTGCGATGGCGTAGGCCATCCCCCACACGGCGCCGTCGCTCTCGACCAGCGTGAGCACGCGACCGGGTGCCTCGACGGTGCCGCGATGGTCGGTCGAGGCCTGCCAGAACCGGCGGGACCAGCCGGCGATGCGGCTCGCACGGCGCGCCACGTACGCGATCGCCGGCCGCCAGATCAGGGACCCGTAGCCGAACACCCAGACGACGTCACCCGAGGGCGTCATCGCTGGATTCGCCTGGATCCGGCGGTCCGGCGCGCGGCGCACGCGATCGTTGCGCTGCCACAGCCACGGGGATGGCAGACATGGAGATCTCGGCTCCCACGAGACGGCGCGCGCGCAGCATCAGCGCGGCGATCACCACGATCAGCAGGCCGGCCGCGGTGGCGAGCGAGACGTGGATGCCGACGATGCTGCCGGCGACGCCGACGGTGATGCCGCTGAACGCCCGCAGGCCCATCGACGCCATGTTGTAGAGCCCGAGCACGCGGCCGCGGGTCGCGTTCGGCGCGTTCACCTGCACCAGGGTCTGGGCCATGCTGCTGAACGACAGCTCGAAGAATCCGGCGAGGAACAGCAGGGCGAGCGCGAACGGGTAGACGCGCGTGCTGGCGAAGCCACCGAGCGACAGCGCCCAGGCGATCGCGAGGATCATCGCGGTGCGCGGCCGCGTCCGGAACACGCCGCCGCTGCTCTCGAGCAGGATGCCGCCGAACAGGGCGCCGCTGGCGTCGGCGCCGAGCAGCATGGCGTAGGACGTGCCCGGGTCGCCGTGCCCGAGGTCCTCGGCGAAGCTGGGCATCTGCGCCTGGTAGCCGCTGGCGAGGAAGAACGAGGCGCTGCCGGCGAGGACGACCATGGTCGCGAGCAGCGGGATCGACCGGACCTCGCGGATCGTCGCGACGATGTCGGCGAGGCCGCGCACGGCGCGGCGCTGGGGAGGGCGATCGCCGCGGAACTGCGGGCCGTACGGGGCACGGATCAGCCAGATCACGAGCGGCAGGTAGAACAGCGCGTTGCAGAAGATGCCGAGCGTCGGGCCGAGCGTCAGCATCATGATGCTGCCGACGCCCGGGCCGACGAGCAGGCCGAGGTAGCGCCCGGTCGCGGACAGCCGCACTGCGCTGGGCAGCCCGTCGGGGCCGACGATGTAATAGAGCAGCATCTGGCCCGACACCACCCACAACAGGCTCGCGCAGCCGTGCAGGGCGAGCAGGACCATCGCGTGCCAGATCCGGAGCGAGTCGGTCCAGAACAGGAAGCCCCAGGCGATCGACACGAACATGAACAGCAGCCCGCCGGCCTGGATCAGGCGCCGCGAGTCGAGGCGGTCGTTGAGGCCGCCGACGGTGACCGCGAGGCCGAGGTAGGGCACCCAGTGCGACACCACGGCAAAGCCACCGAGCGCCGCCGAGTGGAACTGGCGGAACGCGACCCAGTAGCTGATGACGTGCTCGACGTTGTCGGCCATCATCGTGAGCATCAGCGTCGCCAGGTACGCGCGGTAGCCGGGCAGGCCGAGGGCGCTGAACGCTTTCGACGGAGCAGGACCGGCCACGCCCCTCCACCATAGGACATCCGCGGTCCGCGCGCTCGCCGGTCCGCGGCGGTGGCGGGTCTGGTCGCAAGACTCGCCGGCTGTGAGGGTGGGGATCGTCCCGGTCAGCGACCGCGCACCCTCACCGGCTCGTGCTGCGGGTCGAACCGCGGATGCGTCGAGTCCGACGGGGGCGACGGAGGATCGACGAGCAGCTGCATCGACGGCGGTGGCAGCCGGCCATCGCGCTCGGTCGGGTCCTCGGCGGGCCGTTGCGCGTGCGCCCGCGGCACCTGCATCGGCCGATCGGGCAGCGCGATCGTCCCCATCGTCACCTGGTACGCCTCGGGCGCATGCGGCGCGGGCGGCGGCGGCACGGGCGGCGGCGGGGGCTTGAAGGCGCCCATCACCACCCGGCCATCGCGCGGGATGGCGCACGGCGGCTCGGTCGCCCGGGCATGCAACGCCAGCGCGCCGGCCGCGGCGAGGCCACCGGCGACGACGGCGGCGGCGCGCGCCGCGGTCCGCCGCTGGTGGCGCTTGCGCTGCATGCCGACGGTGCAGTCGGCGAGCAGGATCGTGCCGTCGGTGCGCTGGTAGTAGCGCACGCACAGCTCGCCGTTGCGCCCGGCGATCAGCGCCTCGGCCTCCTCGCGGGTCATGCCGGACAGGTTGTAGACGTCCTTGTCGCACGCGCCGCAGTGCCGCGTGCGCTCGTCGCCGGTCATCTGGTTCCAGCTCGCGGAGCACGGGCTGGCGACCCGGATCTGGTCCAGCACCGGCAGCCTCGCGCGCGCCTGGGCATGCTCGAGCAACCGGCGCGACTCGTCGAGCTCGCGGGTCTTCTGCGCGACCTCGGCGGCGAGGGCATCGTGCCGGGCGGACAGGGCGGTCACGTCATCGCGGTAGGCCATGCGCCGTCCAACGCACGGCGGGGCGGGGCGATCTGACGCCGGTTCCTCGCGGCGTGGCGACCCGCCTCGTGGGCGCAAGTTCGGGGCAGAATGCCCCTTTAGCGTCGCTTCACCGACCGGCCGGCCTGGCTGTGAAACGCTGCTCGGGTCGCGGGATCCCAACCTCCCTCGCGTGCACCTGGGGTCCCGCGACTGTCCTCCGGAGCGCCGCTACAGCGGGTGCTCGCCGGCCGCGAGCACCGCGTCGGCGATCCGGCGGCGCGCGGCGACGGTGTCCATGCCGGGGTGCGCGACGGCAGCGGCGCGCTCGCGCACGGTGGCGCCCCGATCGCCGAGCGCGTGCGCGACCTGCTTGGCGGCGTGGACGATCCGGTCGGCGGCGTCGGCGACGAACACCGCGGCCATGTCGGCGGCGAGCGCGGCGCGGTCCGAGCCCGACGCGGCGAGCTTCTCGCTGCGCGCCAGCGCGCTCTCGACCGCGTAGCCCTCGATCACGACGTTGGCGATGTGGCCGAGCACCTCCTGGTTCGCGGCGACGCGCTCGCCGAACGTCTCGGCGGCGGCGGCGAGCATCGCGACGGTGAGCCGCTTGGCGGCGGCGAGCACCGCGCGGTCGCCGGTGCCGCCGGCGGGGATCTCGGCCGGGATGCCGGCGCGCAGGATCCGGGTCGGGATGATCAGCCGGTTGATCTCGTTGGTGCCCTCGTAGATCCGGGTGATCCGCGCGTCGCGGTACGGCCGCTCGGCGGGGAACTCGCGCGAGTAGCCATTGCCGCCGTAGGTCTGGAGCGCCTCGTCGACGACGTAGGCCAGGATCTCGCTGGTCGCGACCTTGTTGATCGAGCACTCGATCGCGAACTGCTCGATCGTCGCGAGCACCGTGGACAGGTCGGCCGGATCGACCGCGGTGAGCGCGCGGTCGACGTCGCCGAGCGTGCGGTACACCATGGCATCGCCGACGAAGATCCGCAGCGACATCTCGGCGAGCTTGTGCTTGATCATGCCGAACTCGCCGATCGGCTTGCCGAACTGCTTGCGCTCGCGGGCGTAGCGCGCCGCGTTGCCGAGCGCGAACTTGCCGCACGCCAGGTTGCGCGAGCCGAGCTTGACCCGCCCGAGGTTGAGCGTGTTGAACGCGACCTTGTGGCCCTCGCCGACCGTGCCGAGCACGTTGTCGATCGGGACCTTGACGTCCTCGAGGATCAGCTCGGTGGTCGACGAGCCGTCGAGGCCGAGCTTGTGCTCGTCGGGGCCGCTCACCACGCCCATGCTGCGCTCGACCAGGAAGCCGGTGAACCTGGTGCCGTCGACCTTGGCGAAGATCGTGAACAGGTCGGCGAACCCGCCGTTGGTGATCCACATCTTGCGGCCGTTGAGCAGGTAGTGGTTGCCGTCGGGCGACAGCACCGCCGTGGTCTTGGCGGCCAGCGCGTCGGAGCCCGAGCCCGGCTCGGTCAGCGCGTAGGCGCCGATCAGCTCGCCGCTCGCCAGCCGCGGCAGGTACTTCGCCTTCTGCGCGGCGGTGCCGAAGTAGAGCAGCGGCATCGTCCCGATCCCGGTGTGCGCGCCGATCGATCCGCCGAACGACGGGTTCATGCCGATCTGCTCGAACACGTACGCCGCGCTCGCCTTGTCGAGGCCCAGGCCCCCGTAGGCCTCGGGGATCTCGAGGCGGAGCAGGTCGAGCTCGCCGGCCTTGCGCAAGAGCTCGCGGGTGAACGGCCAGTCGCGGCCGTACAGCCGGGGAGCGCCGGGCACGACCTCGCGGCGCATGAACTCGGCCGCGGTCTGGCCGAACAGCTTCTGGTCGGCGGTGAGATCCTCGCGCGTGAACACGTCGCCCGGGCCGACGTTCGAGGTAAGAAAGCGACCCACCTGGGTCGCGCGCGGTGTCTGGGGCATGGGTGTTCCGTCGTGCGTGTTATAAGGACCGGCGCAGTTTATCAACATGTCCGGCGACGAGCACGACATCTGACCGCGGCGAACCGCTTGCGCTCGCCCCGCAACCGATTTAGGAACTGGTGAGGTACCTAAATGGCTGATCCCACGCCTTCCCCGATTGATCCCACCTCCGGCCCCGGCTCACCCGAGGCCCGGGCGCAACGCCACGTCGCGGCCGCCGAGCAGGAGGCGCTCCGCGTGCCGGGCGTCCCCGACGGCACCGCGGTCGCGGCGATCCACTGCGCGGCCGTGATCGGCGCCGGCACGATGGGCGGCGGGATCGCGATGGCGTACGCCAACGCCGGCATCCCGGTCCTGCTCAAGGACGTCGACGCCGCCGCGGTCGAGCGCGGCATGGCGACGATCCGCAAGAACTACGAGACCACGGTCGCCAAGGGCAAGCTCAGCCCCGAGGCCTACGCCCAGACCGTCGCCCGGATCACGCCGACCACCCGCTGGGACGGGTTCGACGCCGTCGACCTCGTCGTCGAGGCGGTGTTCGAGGACATGCCGCTCAAGAAGGCGACGTTCGCCGAGCTCGGCCGGGTGACCCGCCCCGACGCGATCCTGGCGTCCAACACCTCGACGCTCGACATCGACGAGTTCGGCGCCGCCAGCGGCCGGCTGTCCAGGGTCATCGGCCACCACTTCTTCAGCCCGGCCCACGTGATGAAGCTGCTCGAGATCGTGCGCGGCCGCGAGACCTCACCGGAGACGCTCGCGACCTCGATCGCGCTCGGCCGCCGGCTCGGCAAGGTCCCGGTCGTGGTCGGCAACTGCTTCGGCTTCGTCGCCAACCGCATGCTCGCCTACTACCGCCGCGAGGCGCTGCTGCTGCTCGAGGAGGGCGCCTCGGTGCCGCAGATCGACGGCGTGATGACCGCGTTCGGCATGCCGGTCGGCCCGTTCGGCATGCAGGACATCGCCGGGATCGACGTCAGCCACCGGATCAAGCAGTACCTCAAGGCGCTCGGCAAGACCCGCGCCGACGGCCCCGACTCCGACCTCCCCGACCAACTGCACGACATGGGCCGCTACGGCCAGAAGACCGGCGCCGGCTGGTACCGCTACGAGGGCGGCCGCAACCGCGTGCCCGATCCGCTGATCGACGAGCTCGCCGCCCAGGCCGCCGCCCGGCGCGGCATCCAGCGCCGGACGATCGACGACGACGAGATCCTGGCGCGGATCACCACGGCGCTCGCCAACGAGGGCGCGCGGATCCTCGAGGAGGGCTTCGCGTACCGCGCCGGCGACATCGACGTCATCTACTGCCATGGCTTCGGGTTCCCCCGCCACCGCGGCGGCCCGATGTTCCACGCCGACACCATCGGCCTGCCGGCCGTGCTCGCCCGGGTGCTGGACTATCGCCGGCGATTCGGCGACTACTGGCAGCCGGCCCACCTGCTCTCCCGGCTTGCCGCCGAAGGCCGCGGGTTCCACGATTCCCCCCAGTGAGGTCACCGCCATGAGAGAAGCCGTCATCGTCGCCAGCTCGCGCACGCCGCTCGCCAAGAGCGTCCGCGGCTCGTTCAACGCCACCCGGCCCGACGACCTGGCCGCCCACGCGATCCGCCACGCGATCGGCAAGGTCGCCGGGCTCGACCCCAAGGACGTCGAGGAGGTCATCCTCGGCTGCGGCCAGCCCCACGGCTCCGCCGGCCACAACGTCGCCCGGGTCGCCGCGTTGCGCGCCGGCCTGCCGGTCACCGTCGCCGGCGTCACCGTCAACCGGTTCTGCAACTCCGGCCTCCAGGCGGTCGTCCAGGCCTGCCACATGGTCATGCTCGAGGGCGTCGAGGCGATCATCGGCGGCGGCGTCGAATCGATCACGATGATGGAGCGCGACACCTCGCCCAACCCGTGGCTGGTCGAGCGCGTCCCGGCGCTGTACATGGCGATGGGGGACACCGCCGAGGTCGTCGCCAAGCGCTACGGCGTCACCCGCCAGGCCCAGGACGAGCTGTCGCTCGCCAGCCAGCAGCGGATCGCGCGCGCCCAGCGCGAGGGCTGGCTCAAGGACGAGATCGCCCCGATGCAGGTCCGCCGCAACCTGCTCGACAAGAAGACCGGCTCCGTCACCGGCCAGGAGGACGCGCTGGTCGAGAACGACGAGTGCAACCGCCCCGACACCACCCTCGAGGGCCTGCTCAAGCTGCCGCCGGTGTTCGACACCAAGTCCGGCCAGGGCAGCGTCACCGCCGGCAACTCGTCCCAGCTGTCCGACGGCGCCTCCGCCACCCTGGTGATGTCGGCCGACAAGGCCCGGGCCACCGGCGCAAAGCCGCTGCTCGTGTTCCGCGGCTACGCGGTCGCCGGCTGCGAGCCCGACGAGATGGGCATCGGCCCGGTGTTCGCGATCCCCAAGCTGCTCAAGAAGCATGGCCTCAAGATCGAGGACATCGACGTCTGGGAGCTCAACGAGGCGTTCGCGTCCCAGGTCATCTACTGCCGCGACAAGCTCGGTCTGCCGATGGACCGCCTCAACCCCAACGGCGGCTCGATCGCGATCGGCCACCCGTTCGGCATGACCGGCTCGCGCCTGGTCGGCACCATCGCCTACGAGATGCAGCGCCGCCAGCTGCGCTACGGCGTCGTCACGATGTGCGTCGGCGGCGGCCAGGGCGGCGCGGCGCTGTTCGAGCGCGCGTAGCAGGCCGCGATCTGCGCGTGCCGCGCGGTATGGTTCCGCGGATGGATGTGATCGACTGGCTGCTCGATTCGGATCCTGCCATCCGGTGGCAGGTCCTGCGCGATCTGGCGGACGCCGACCCCGCCGCGGTCGCCGCGGAGCGCGCGCGCGTCGCCCGCGAGGGACTGGGCGTCGAGATCCTGTCCCGGCAAGGTAGCGACGGCGCGTGGCACCAGGCCGACGAGCCGGACTGGGTGCCGACGCTGTTCACCGCGCTGCTGCTGCGGTCGACCGGCGCCGATCCGGCGGATCCGGCGGTCGATGCGGCGGTGACCCGGCTGGCGGCGGGGTTCCGGTGGCACCAGGAGCTCGGCGGCAGGCCGTTCTTCGAGGGCGAGGTCGAGCCGTGCATCAACGGCGGGACGCTGGCGGTCGGTGGCTGCCTCGGCCGGCCGGTGAGCAGCCTGGCGCAGCGGCTGGTCGGCGAGCAGCTCGAGGACGGCGGCTGGAACTGCGAGGCGCCGCGCAGTACGCGCTCGTCGTTCCACACCACGATCTGCGTGCTCGAGGGGCTGCTCGCGCACGAGCGCGCCGCCGGATCGACGCCGGCGATCGCACAGGCGCGCCGCCGCGGCGAGGACTACCTGCTGTCGCGCCGCATGTTCCGGCGGCGCTCGACGGGAGACGTCGTGGATCCGTCGTTCGTGACCTTCTCGTTCCCGCCTCGCTATGCCTACGACGTGCTGCGCGGCCTCGACTACCTGCGGGACGCCGGGATCGCGCCCGACGAGCGCATCGACGAGGCGGTGAGTGTGATCCGCGACCGACGGCAGGCCGACGGCAGGTGGCTGCTCGACGGCAGCCATGCCGATGCGATCGACGTCGCGCTCGGCGAGTCCGTCGGTGAGCCGAGCCGCTGGAACACGCTGCGGGCGCTGCGCGTGCTGCGGTGGTACGACGCCGGACGGTGACGGCTCGTCAGCCGCCGAGGCGAGCCAGGCCGCGGAAGATCCGGATGAGGCCGACGATGATCGGGCCGTACGCGATGATGTACGTGCCGCCGGTCTCCGACGCCGAGCCGTACGTGACCGCGGTGAGGACGATGCCGATCACGAGCAGCACGAGACCGTAGCCGATGTCGGTTCGCCCCTTGGCGCGCTCGGCATCGCGCGCGAGCGCGATCTCGAGCGCCGGATCGTAGGGCGGTGCGGCGACCGTCAGCGCGGCGGGGCGCGCCGGCCGCACGCAGCGGCGGCACCGCGTGCCGGAGGCTTCGCTCGCCGACACGACCGCGCCGCACGTCGCGCACGCAACGCTCTGGACCGCGCCGGGAGCGCGGAACGGATCCGCCTCTCGCTTCTCGCCTTCCAGCGTGGCACGGCCGAGGAGAATGTCGTTGAGCATGTGCCCGTTCTACGCGAATCGCAGCGAGGTTATTCCTGGAGCGATCCGCGGCGCCAGCCATCTATCCGGAGACGATGACCCCCGCTACTGCTCGTAAGCGATCTCGTCGAGAAAGAACTCGGCGCCCTCCGGGTTGTTCGACAGCGAAACGGCCAACCCGAATCCGCCCGCGATGCGACTCAGGTCCACGCCGCGAAGGTCGATCGCGTAGCGCTGCCAGCTCGTGCTCATGTGGAGGAGGCCGGTGGTCCGCTTCGGAGCGGAGTCGTGATAGCGGTCGTTCGTTGTCCCCAGTCCGGCGGCAAAGAACTCGACGGTTTCTCCGCCACGGCGCCCGCGGGCACGGAATGTCAGGGTCGTTGCCCAAGACAGGTCGAAGCCGCCGTCCACCGTGCCCCAGTTGTTCTCGGGCGCCTGCCAGTAGACTCCCGCCCAGCGCCGCGCCGGCCGCGCACTGCGGCGGTAGGTCACCCGGAGCGCCGTCCGGCCCTGGAACGGCATCTCGGTGCTCCGCGGGTCGAGACTCAGATCGCCGGTGTCGCCCATGAAACCCGAGGGTACGTAGTGCTCACATCCACTGTCCGCGTCGTCGTAGACGTAGAATGGGCGGCGCGCGAGTACCTGGGCTTTCGGCGGCAGCGGCGCAGCGTCGAGCCGGATATCATCGAGGAAGAACGAGATCGGCTGCGGGTTGTTGCACCGGCTCGCGATCCAGCTGAACGCACCGATCACCCGGCGGCGATCGGCGCCGGCGAGACCGATCGTCACCGGCTGCCAGCCGGCGGTCAGCACGACCGGCCCGGAGGAGCGCGCGGGCCGGATCGTATCCGGGTACGCAGCGTCCGCCGCACCGACACCTCCGACCTGGAACTCGACGACCTCACCACCGCGGGCGCCCTTGACCCAGAAGCTCACCTGGTTGATGTTGCGGAGGTCGCAACCCCCGGCGCGGGCGCCCCGCTCGCTCGCGGGATCCTGCCACACAACGCCGGCCCAGCCGCGCGGACCGTCCGGGGCGAACGCGGCCCGGATTGCCATCTCGCCGCCGTGAGGCGCGGAGCGGTCGCACTCGAACAGGTCGACCTTGCGGGTGTCGCCAAGCCACCCGACCGGCGCGAACTTCGTGGCGTCGCTCAGCCAGTCGGAGTAGATCGGTCCGGCCTTGCATGTCCGCTCTCCGGACGGCTCGCCCGCCGCGGGCGATGTCTGCGTCACGGTTGCGGCACCGGATCGACGGCCGCACACGGCGCCGAGATCGGAGGCCGGCGGGGCGACCTTGCTCGCGATCAGCTCGCTGGGCAGCAGCAGCCCGGAGATGTCGTACTTCACGGCCCGGGTTGCGTCGGCGTACCCCCAGTGCTGCCCGACGTATCCGGGCTCCGCCACCTTCCAGGCTTCGTCGAACGCATCGAAGTAGAAGTAGTCGATCGCATGCGCTTCGGCGAGCTGCATGAACTCTGCCATGTATCGCCGCTGTGCATCGAGCCCGGGGACCGCGGCGCCGACCGGCGCGCCCGCGGATGGCCATCCAGTCTCGCCGATGATCACCCGCTTTCCGGGGTACTGCCGGGAGACGAAGTCGCGGATCGCAATGTAACGCGCTGCCGCGAGTGCCGCGGCTCCGAGGATCGGCTGGCCTTCCCAGAACGGATAGATGTGGACGAGCACCGCATCGGTCGCATCGAGGATCGCCCGGTAGTCCGGCGCAATGCCCTCGACCACGAGCGCCCCATTCCGGCACGCCCACCGGAACATGATGCCGTCGACCTCTGCAGTCATCACCAGCGGGCGCTGCGCGGGCAGCGCGGCCTTGATACTCCGGATCCGTTCGAGCAGGTAGCTCGCGGCGGCGCGGCCCTCGGCCCGGTGCCGGAGATAGAACTCGTTGCCAACGATCAGACCTGCCGGATGCACGGTCCTCGCGAGCTCGAGCAGGGCGTGGAGTTCCGTCGCGTCGGCGCCGTTCTCGTCCAGCCATGCGCCGGCATAGAGTATCCGTCCGTGCGCGGCCGCCGCCTCGGCGATTCGCATGTTCGCGCCGGTCGCGGAATAGGTCCGGATCGCGTTCGCGGTGTGCGCGATGCGAAACATGTCCTCATCGATCTCGTCCCCGGCTGGCAGGCGCGCGCCACCCGGGCTCTGGCAGTCCCGGTAGGGGCTGTACGCGATGCCGCGCAACCCAGCCGGCGAGGGCCGCGCCGTGATCTCGATGCGCCCCATCGCCCAGGTCGCGCCGGGCTCGGCCTCGAACCGGAGCACGTGGGTCTCGCGCTGCTCGATCACGATCGTGGTGGCCACGTCCGATGCGATCGCGGAGCGGGATTGCCCGGTGGCCTCGTCCTCGAGCACGCGGGTCTCCCACAGCGGTCGGCCATCGAGCAGGATGCGCGCGCGCGCTCCCCGGCGGACCCCGCGGATCGGATGTCCGGTCCCCACGGGCGGCACGACCCGGAGGGTGAGGATGGTCGACGGATAGGGCGAACCGAGCACACGCTCGAGCTGTACCCAGCCGCCGGAGGCGGCGGCTGCGTCGCAGGCTGCGATGCCGAGCACGGCGCCGCCATCGCCCGGATCCGGAACACCCCACCGAGCGCATTTGGTGGCGCTGACGGGCCGAGTCAGCACGGCGCCGCCGTGGGCCAGCGCGCGGGGGAGGATGATGATTGGATAGCCCGCGGGCTGCGTGGCCGGCGCGCGCTGTGCGGCTGCGACCATCGGACGCAGCGCGAATCCGGCAAGCCACACCAGAGCAATCAGGTTGCTGGATCGGGGCATGGTTCACTCCTGCGCGAAGCGCGCGTCGCCATCGTGGGCGGCATTGATGATCAGATCGGCGATCGTCCAGCACGCGCCGAGCCGCTCGAGGATCCAGTGGTCGCTGGGTCCGGGGTTGTTGTAGCCGGTTCCGTCCGAGAACCAGCCGGCACTCGAGCTGGTATAGAACACCTTGCCGCTCCCGGCACCGACGCGACGGATCTCGCTGTGCGACGCCCCGGCGAACTGATGGCTCGCGAACTCGGCCAGGTAGCGATCGCGTGGCGACCGGCTCTCACCACGTTGCGCGTCAACGATTGCGGCGCCCGGGCTGAACAGCATCACGAGCTGGGCGGTGTCGTGATGGAGCACGAGCTGCGCCTCGCGCTGGATCAGCGCCTCCGGTGTCAGCAGGCAGAGCTGCGGCATGTGCGGCGGCGGTCGCGCTGCGATCCGCGGTGAACCGGCCTGGACCGGCGGCCCGCGGGGACAGCGCTCGAGCACGATCTCGTTGTCGGTCATCGCGTGGAGCACGAACTCGCGCGTGCAGATCTGATCGGCGTAGTTCTCCGGCAACCGGATCTGAACCTTCAGCGGCGGCGCTGTGTCCGGACACGCGATCTCGAAGTAGCCGTCGCGGATGCTGCTGGCGCAGTCGCGGCCGACCACCGAGACCTGACCACCCGGCATGCGGGCGGCTGCGAAGCTGACCGTGCCGCTGACCTTGCGCGCGGCGACTGGCGTGACCTCGACGCGGAACATGCCGCCGGGCTGCAGCCGGTACATCTGGTCCGGCGACCGGAGCCGGAACGTGCGCGACTCGAGGGTGAGGTTCGCGGGGCTGTCGATCAAGCGCCGCGGCAGTGGGCCGAACTCGACGAGGTCAGAGCCGCTCATCGGGACCAGCCGGGTGTAGCCGCCGATCTCGAGTCGTGTCATGCCGGTCACCGCGGCGGGCTGGCCGATCGGATCCACGAACTTGACCGTGACCGCGAACTCGCCCTCGGACGCGGCGACCGGCAGGACGCCGGTCCCGTACAGTCCCGCGAACGCCGCTGCGACGAGAACTGCCGCAGCCGATGCGCGCCAGAGCCTGCGTGGCCACGCCGAGCCAACCTCCGGTGGGCGGTCGACATCGTCGTCGGGTGCGATCAGGATGACCTGCGATGCATCGACGTCGCAGCGCACCAGCAGGCGAGGGATCGCGGCTTCGTCGGGCATGCCGCGCAGCGTGATCGCGGCTCGCCCCAGCTGAAACGCCTGCAGCACCGAGCGGCCGTAGGCGAGCGCCTCGTAGAATGCCCCGGAGAACGCGACCGCTGCCGCGTCGGAGATCGGGCTGTCCATTCCGATCGCGATACCCACGCTGTCACGGATCGACTCGGCCTGGGTCGCCGAGAAGCAGGCGTTGAGCACGACGAGCTGTACCCGATCGCGGAGCGCATCGAGCAGGGCGCCAAACCCGGCACCGGTGACCTCGCCGGCCTCCCCGTGGAACGACAATGCGCCGGCGCGCGTGCCGTGGCCGCCGAAATGCACCACACCGGGCATGTGATGGAGCAGCCCGCGCTGGATCTCGTCGCGCCTCACCGCCAGGTTCGCCACGAGCTCGAGCCGAGTGCGGCACTGGACCACTGCATGATTGATCCCGTGATACTCCTCGTCGACTTGCAGCCTGCCCTGCGGGTCGTTGGCAGCGAGGAACAAGATCTTGAGCTTCCTGCGGTGGCGTGGCGGTGTGACATCGTCGATCGATGACAGCACCGGCGCGGGACGAGGCGGTTCGTTCCACGGTTCCAGATCTCGCCTGGTCTGGGTCTGCATACAGGCGTCCTCGCTACCACCCCATCCGCACATCGACGTGCAGAATATGGAGGTCCTTGCCGATCATGTAGAAGTACTGGTTTTCATATCCCGCGCTGACGAGGAACGCGGTGCCGCGCAATGGCGTGACGAACAGCTTGGCCCACAGCTCGATGCCGGCGCGCACGTTCTGGAACGCGTGCAGGCCGGCGAGCCGCACGTCATGCCGCACGCTCACAACGGCATTCACCATGGACGGCCGCACGCCGAGCACCTCGGCCGGCATGCCCGGCTCGGCGTCCTCATCGATCACGCGGCGAAGCAGCGTGAGCGCGGTCCGATACTGCGCGTTGCTCTGCTGCGGGTCTTCACCCGAGTACTGCGATGGATCCGGCGGGCGGACATCCACCGTGCCTGACAGCACGGACGATTGCACGGTGACGTCGCAGCCTTGCAACCGGACCAGCGCGAGTCCGAGGTGGGCGTCGCGCCGGCGTATGACGCGCACGCCGAAGGTCTCGTCGTCCTCCGCGACGCCTGCGGTGACCCGCACGGCCGGCAGCCGGAGCGGCGCGAGCGCGAGCCGGTTCACCGCGTAGCTGGCGTCGATCGCCGCGATCCTGCGGCCGCGCGCGCGGTCCTCGGCCACGCCGCCGCTGGCATCGGGGATCGCCATGACGGCGTAGCTACCGGACAGCGCCAGCTGGTCGGGGCCGAGGTAGCGCACGGCGGTCGCCCTGGCGTCGAGCTGGTTGAAGTCCTGTGCCTGGTCGGGGACGAACTCGACCGCGCCCGTGCGGTGGACCCGGTGGTAACCGCCAGCGAGCAGGATGTCGAACGCAGGGTACAGGTCGAGCGCGCGCGTGATGCCCGCGCCGAGCTCGGAGGTCGTGACATCGTTCATCACGGTCGGCAGGTTGAAGTTGGTGATTTCACCGTCGTGGACGTCCGACTGCCGGTACCAGACGTCGAGCGCGCCGATCGGCGATGCGCGGAGCCGGCCTCGCACCGTCATCTCGTCGCGCAGCGGCGCGCGCGCGATCGCCCGGAGCTCGCTGTCCCGCAGGGGACGAGCCGTGCGAAACCTGCTGGACGCAAACATCGCTTCCGCCGTGAAGCGCCGCGCATCGTCGACCTCCGGGGGCACGGTCATGTCGAGCGGCGTGTCGTTGGTGTCGACCGCGACGCGTGCTCCGGCCAGCACCGTCAGGCCTGGCCAGCGCGACCGGCTGCGGTCAGGGAGATCACCGCTCCACGGGGCCAGCGGCAGACCGTCGCGCTGATAGGTGAGCATCAGTCCCCGGGTCGCCCAGTCGGTGATCGTGGCGGCGTCGCCGTCTGCGGGTGCCACACGCCGCTGCGCGCCGTCGAGTGCTGCGGTGTAATGACGCCTGGCCTGCTCGATCAGCGGCGCCCCGGGGCCGCGCGTGTTTCGCAGGTAGTCGGCCAACCGCAGTTCGTAGCCGGGGTCCGCGGCGGCGGCGATCGCACGGGCGTAGCACGCCGCGGCGCGGTCATCGCCGAGCACGCGCATCAGCTCGGCGATGACGCACCATCGATACGCCGCCGCTGCGGGCTCGCCGGATGCGGTCGCAGTGAGCCTGCGATCGCGCTCGGCGCGGATCCCGGCGAGGTCGTGGTCGCGGACAAACGCTTCCGCCTCGCCCATGCAGGCGAACGCGGCCGACGGTGGATCGCCGCCGGCCTGCGCGCTCGCCGTACGGGGCAGCGCAGCAAGCGCTGCGACGAGCGCCAGCACCGTCCTGACACGATCCCGCGCTGCGATGGCGTCGCGGCCGGGCATCACTGCTCCCAGCGGATCGAGTCGAGAAAGAACACGATGGGAGCCTTCGCGCCGGTCGGTGCGACGAGGGTCCAGCCGAATGCGCCCAGCACTCCGGAGTCGTAGTTCCGCCCGGAGATGTCGACCTGGTACTGCGTGAGTGTCCTGGTCAGCGCGATCGCCGCCATCACCTTGAACGAGTCCTGGTACGGCAGCTTCGCATTGCTCTCACCGCCGATCAGCAGCTGGAGCGCTTCACCGCCGACCGCGCCGGCGGCGTAGAACGTCACGCGGTTCGCGCCGGCTTCCACGCGCTTGCCTGGGCTGGCGCCCCAGTTGCTCTCCGGGTACTGCCAGTAGACGCCTGCCCAGCCGAGCTCGCCGGGCGTGAACGCCACGCGGTAGCAGTCGCCGACAGCGCCTGCGGGACGGGGCTGCTGGCATGCGCTCGAGCTCACGACGATCGCGGTGGGAGACGTCTGGCCGTCTCCCATGAAACCGCTCGGAAAAAAGTAATCCGAGACCGTGAGCGGGAGACTCTGTACGGTGTTGCCCGCGGGTGGCTGGGCCGGTTGTCCGGCGTCCGGCTCGCTGCCGGGCATGCTCGGCGGGTTACTCGGGTCGGCGCCACAGCCGAGACCGGGGACCGCGAGTCCAATCATTGCCAGTGCCATCCATCGCCATCTCGTCGTCATGACCACCTCCAACTGGAATGAGCGTAACGACCGTTTCGAACCGGGCCGGTCGATACCCGTCAGATCTGGCGACGCGCGCTCGCGGTCACGACCTCGAGCTCACGTCTTGCTCATCTCACTCTCGCGAAGACGCCGCCACGCCACCCTGATAATTTGTGTACATCCATACGATTCGTATTCGTCAATGGTGACGATACCGGTCAGCCGTAGCATGTCGGTCGCGCGCTCGGCTTGTACGAACTTGCTGCAAGCTGCTGGCGGGCCGGTCGGATCCTCGCCACGATCGTACAAGTGCCCGGATCAGGCGGTACATACGCTGATTCTGGCTGTCCACGACCGGGCGTAGCTACCCGGCGTGATGCCCAGCTCGGCCTTGAAGGCACGGCTCAGGTGGGCCGAGTCGAAGAACCCGGTGTGATGAGCGGCCTCGGTCGCGGACCGGCCGCTGCGCAGCAGCGCTTGCGCACGCTCGAGGCGGACCAGCTTGAGATAACGATGGATCGGCACGCCGACCTTCGCGTGAAAGCTTCGCTCCAGGTGATACCGGCTGACATTCGTGACCTGTTCGAAGTGCTCGAGTGTAAAATTCTCATGCAGACACGAGTGGATCATCTCACGTACTTGCATGACGGCTCGTTCGCAGCCGGCGACGAGCGTCCGGTCCGGCTGGTCATGCTCGGCGCACACCGCGGCCAGCAAGAACTGTCGCAGCAATGCGCGGCGCTCCAGGCCGTCGGCTTCTCGATCCTCGATGACCCGACATAACGATGTGAAGCGCTGCGCGACGATCGGATGATCGACCTGACCGCCCGAGAAGTTGCGAGCCGCGTCCGGCATCGCGTCGCCAAGCTCGCGCTGGACCACCGCGGGATCGATCATCACGACCTGGAAGCTCGCGAGCGGGATCTCGGTCGTGACGTGGACCTCACCGGGAGCGATCAACATGGCCGTCGTCCGCTCGTACATCCGGTACGTGCGGCGACGATATCGCCATGCCTGTGGACCGGGGCTGCTGTTGGCGACGCAGAACGTATATCGCTCGTGGTAGAGCGTCCACAGCCGAGACGACGCCTCCACGCGCCAGTGCTCGACGCCCGGAATATCGGCTCTCCAGCGAATCGCAACGCGCTCGGCTACATCCGGAGGGCGCGGTGTCGTACGGGACACCGGCCCCGCACATTCAAGGTCTGTCTCCGACAGGACCACACAATCATCATCCACAGGCAAAAGGTGTCTGCGCATCTGACCTCCCATGGCCGTGACCGAGGTGCACAGCGATGCACCGGCCACGCGATCCTCGCCCGCTGAGGCGACGCGACCGCGCGGGAGACGACTGGCATTCGACGCGCCGGACCCGAACCAACGCGCGATCGCTCGGGATCGAGGACGGCAGCGCCCGGGGCCACGTGTCCCCGGACTTCCGCGGTCCCGGGGTTGGGTTACACGTCGTCGGGCTCGGCGTCTGGATCGCACGCCGGCAGATGGCGGCGCGCGAGCTGGCGCAGGTGGCTGCGGCCCATGCGGGCGGCGCGCGCGGCGCGCGACAGGTTGCCGTGGTGCGCGGCGAGCAGCTGCTCGACCCAGCCGCGCTCCCAGTCGTCGATCGCCTGGGCCTTGGCCTCGACGTACGACTGCGCGGGACGCGGCGCCGCCGCGGGCGCCGCCGACGCCGTCGCGCGCTCGATGGCGTTGCGCAGCTCGCGGACGTTGCCGGGCCACGGCTGCGCGACCAGCTCGGCGATCAGCTCGGGGGGCGGCTCGGCGTCGGGCCGGAACGTGCGCCAGAAGTGCTCGGCGAGCACGGCGATGTCGCCGGGCCGCTTGCGCAGCGGCGGCAGCTCGATGCGCAGCACGTGGAGGCGATAGTAGAGGTCGGCGCGAAACCGCTTGCGGTTGACCTCGATCCGGCGGTCGCGATGGGTGGCGGCGAGGATCCGCACGTCGATCGGGTGATGGCGCGTGCCACCGACCGGGCGCACCGTGCGGTTCTCGAGCGCGCGCAGCAGCACCGGCTGGAGCGCCAGCGGGAGCTCGCCGATCTCGTCGAGCAGCACGGTGCCGCCGGCCGCGCCGACCAGCGCCCGGTCGCGATCGCGGTCGGCGCCGGTGAGCGCGCCGCGCACGTGGCCGAACGGCTCGGACTCGATCAGCGTGCGCGGCAGCGGACGGTCAGCGTCGGCGGCGGACGGTCGATCATGGTCGAGATGGTAGCACCGGCGCCGGCGGGCTCATGGGGCCGGGGGCTGCAGCAGTCGCATGCGGGACAGCGGGATGTTCGGGAAGGTCTGGTAGTCGTAGGTCAGGCCGTTGATTGCGTACAGCCCACCCGGCCGCGCGTAGTTGCCGGGCCGCACCGGCGCTCGTCGTTCGCGCGGTGCGCCGCGGCGACGGGGTCGAGCTGACGATCGGCGATCCACTCGCGCTCGCGGCCAGCGTGCGCACCAGCGGTGCCCACACGCCGCTGTCCGCGCCGCACATCACGCTCTCCGACGTGCGCAGCGAGATCGAGCTGATCGATATCTACGGCGATACCCTGCTCTCGACACCGATCGAGGCTGTCGCGGCCGCACCGCTCCAAGGGCGCCAGCCGCCACCCGGCGTCGCGGGGCCGCGCGATGCCGCGTGGTTCGATCGCTGGCCCGCCTGGGGCGATCACCGCCGGCGGCTTCGCCACGCTCAGCGTCGTCGCGTGGTGGATCGCCGACGATGCTGACCACCAGGCCCACGACGTCGGCGGCGAGGACGAGGAAGCCTCGCTGCGCCGCCGCCGCGACGTCGCGACCTGGGTCTCGCGCGGCGCGCTGGTCGGCATGGGCGTCGCGATCGTCGGTGGGATCGTCGTGTACGTCCGCGGCCGCGATCAGAGCGTCATCGCAACTCCTCGGCCGGGGGGCGGCGGCCTCGCCTGGCGCATCACCTTCTGACCGGCCCAGGCACGGACAGCTGCGCGAAGGGACCCTCGGCCGCGTCAGTTGCCGACGCTGCTGGCCTGGGCGGCCTGGACGAAGCGGTCGACGTCCTCGGCGAGCAGGAAGCGCTCGGCGGCGAGCGCCTGGGCGGCGGCGCGGACCCGATCGACGTAGGCCTGGTGGCTGGAGTAGCGCTCCTCGAGCGACGGCCGCGGATCGCCGGCCGCGGCGCGGTCGGCGCGGGTCCTGGTCAACGGGATCATCTGGCCGAACGCGTCGCACAGATCGGGGCTGCTCGGCCCGGCGCGGAAGCCGTAGCCGGTGTACGTGGCGAGCGGGACCGCGACGTCCGGGAACCGGACACCGGCCGCGTCGTTGCCGTCGGCGTCGGTCGCCGGCACGAACACCGGGTACGGCGAGGCGACGACCGGCGAGACGATCGTGCCGCGGCGGGTCGTGAAGTCGAGGACGCCGTCGTCGAAATGCCGGCCGAAGTCGAACAGATCGCCGGTCGACATCAGGCCGGTGTAGCGCACGCCGGGGATCGCGGGGAACCCGACGCCGGACTGCGGCAGGGACGGCACCAGCGTGTGGTTGAACCGGCGGGGCAGCCGGCTCGCCGGCGGCTCGGCGCGGTGGCTGATCCAGTCATCGAGGTCGATCAGCAGCGCGCGCAGGCCGGGGCCGGGCGACAGCGGGTTGCGGCTCTGCTCGCAGATCCCGGGGCCGGCGGCCGGCGAGTGCGGAAAGCTGGAGAAGAAGTAGCTGCGCACGCCGGCCGGATCGAACAGCAGGTCGTGGCCGAGGGTGTCGGTGTGCGCCAGCGAGCCGCCCTTGACCCAGTACTCGTTGGCGGAGTTGGCCTCGAGGATCTTCGGGCAGGTGCCGGTCAGCGTGCAGCGGATCAGCCGGCCGCCGAACTGCTCGGTGACCGGATCGAACACCAGCTGGTTGGCGAACGGGAACACCCGCTCGGGACTCCACCGCCCGATGTGCTGGCGGTGGGTGCGGAACGGCTGGGCAAAGCGGTAGTTGAAGAATCCGCTGCTCGCGCCCACGATGTAGTTCAGGATGCCGTCGAACACCTGGCGGCCGCGCTCGTCGCGGTTGAACCCGAGCCGGACGAAGTCGTGGAGCAGCCGCGCCGGCTGCGAGATGCCGTGGCCGATGATCCGCTCGATCCGTCCGGCGAGCGGGTTGGCGGCGCCGGTATCGTCGGCGGTCGCGTGGTGGAGGAACGCCGGGATGTCGCGCACGGCGGCCAGCGCGAGGCCGGCGACCACCGGATCGCGCGCCTGGTACGCGAGCTCGTAGAGCGCGCCGGTGGCGAACTGCGTGCCCTCGGGCAACAGCTGGATCGTGCGCGCGTCGTTGAACCGCCAGCCGGTCGGCGGGATCGCGGTCTGCGGATCGCCGTAGTGCGCGCGCACGGTCAGCGTGGCCTGCGCGGGATCGAGCACCGCGGCCGGGTAGGTCAAGGTCGCGGTGGTCGGCTGGGTCGCCGGCGGGTTGTCGAAGATCAGCTCCTCGACGGCGGGCCCGACGATCGGCGAGCCATTGCGCTGGGTCGCGACCGGGTAGTGCGAGGCGAACGTGCCGACCGCGGACAGGTCCCAGCCGGTGAACAGGACCGTGAAGCCCTCGCGCATCAAGAAGCCGTTGCCGGCGTCCGCCGCGGTCGGGTTGGTCGTCGACGGGTTCGGGCTGGCGTTGAGCGCGGCCAGCGACAGGATCACGCCGCGGTTGGTGACCTCGTAGAACAGCCGGTGGTTGCCCTTGGCCGGGTCGATCGGCCGCAGGATGATGATGCCGGTGTCGTACTCGACCATGCCGCGAGCGTTGCGCGGCGCGAGATCGATGTCGGTGATCTCGCGGCTCTCGAGGGCGCGCGGATCGACCTCGCCGAACGCGCGCCCGACCAGCTTCTCGTAGGCGCCGGTGGCGCCGAACGTGGCGCCGCCGAACGCCGGCGACTCGACCTGGGTGATCTCGATCCGGGTGACGCGGGCCGAGGCAAGGCTCGGCGCGCACAGACAACCGATCGCAGCCGCGAGCCGGATCCTGGCCGCGGCGCGTGACGAAACGTCCCGTACTTCCATGACAGCTCTCCTGGTTGGGGCGACAGGCGCAGGTCGGATCCTCGTCTGTCGCGGCGCAGCATGTCGAGGGTCGATCGCCACTCCCGCGCCGCGCGGCCCCGGCACTCGATCGAGGAATCACGTGGTTCCCCGATCGCCATGCGCGATCTCGCGGAGACCTGACGCTGATCGTCGTCGGGATCCTCCGGTGAGCCGCGCCCCACCGGCAGCCCGGAAATGGAATGGGTGGCTCGAACCAGGAACCGGGCCGATCAACCCGGCGCGGGCAGGTGGGCCGTGGCGAGCTGCTCGTGGATCGACCCGCGCTGGCGCACGGCATCGCGCGCGGCGCGGAACAGCGCCGGGCAGCGCTCGGGCGGGAGCAGCTCCGGATCGCGCGGAGACCGTGTCTCTCGATCTGTGGGCGTCGAGCAAGGCGACGAGCAGCTGGAACCTTCGAGGGGCCGGCGTTCGAGCCCGCGCTGCGTGACATCTGTCTCGGCTGTGCGCAGAAAAGGGACAGTCAAGGTCACCGCTCCCGGCGAACAGTTCGTGCCATCGCAGGCTCTGAACAGCGGCCCCCTGGACCTCGTGAGGTGCACCCCTGGCCTGCCGCAGAACCGGCCAATCCGGAGTATCTTCGCCTGTCATATCAACATATTGGGAATGATTTGACCTGGCGCGGCAGGTGCAAAAGCGGGAGGCATGAACACGCGCAAAGCGGTGATGCTGGTTGCCCTCCTCGCGAGCGTTGACGGCTGCGCCACGGATGGAAGCGACGCCGGTGACACCAGCGATGCTGCGGACGACAGCACCGGCGACGGCAGCATGATGGACGAGTCGACCGCCGCGAGCGACCTCGACGCCGTGTTCGCCCGCCACGGTGATGACCGGCTCAACCGGCTGCCCAACAACGTCCCGGTCGGCGATCCGACCGGCGTGTTCACGACCGTCAGCACGCACGGCTCCATCGACCTCAACAACGAGTTCTTCCAGGACCTCGGCACCAACGGCCGGCGCTGCGTCACCTGCCACGTGCCGACGTCGGGCTGGACGCTCACCCCCCGGCAGCTGCAGACCGTGTTCAACGCCACCGACGGCGGCAAGTTCGAGGACGGCTTCGGCCTGTCTGCGGTGTTCCGCACGGTCGACGGCTCCAACTCGCCCAATGCCGACGTCTCGACGCTGGCCAAGCGCCGCCAGGCCTACAGCCTGCTGCTCAACAAGGGCGTGATCCGGATCGGCCTGGCGATCCCGCCCGGCGCCGAGTTCGACCTCGTCGCGGTCGATGACCCGTACCACTTCGCCAGCGCGGCCCAGCTGTCGCTGTTCCGCCGCCCGCCGCCGACCACCAACCTCAAGTTCGACAGCACGATCATGTGGGACGGTCGCGAGAACGCCCCCGGCCAGACCATCGCGCAGGATCTCGCCACCCAGGCCAATGACGCGTTCCTGACCCACTCCCAGGGCAAGGGGCTGACCCAGGCCCAGCGCGAGTCGATCGTCAACTTCCAGACCGCGCTGGTCTCGGCCCAGATCTTCGACCGCACCGCGGGCGACCTCCGCGTCGACGGCGCCCAGGGCGGCCCCAACCCGATCATCGCCGAGGCGTTCCACATCGGCATCAACGACAACTTCGGCGACCCGGTCACCGGCACGAAGTTCAACCCGGTCGTGTTCACCATCTTCGACCGCTGGACCAACATCGGCCTGAACCAGAAGTGCGAGCGCGACCGCTACGGCCGCTGCCGCTGCGATGATGACGACGACGACCACGATCACGGCCACGGCTACGGCTATGACTACGGCCACGACCGCGACGACCACGACTGCCGCCGCGACGACCGCGATGACCGGCTCGACGCCGCGCGCCGCGCGGTCGCCCGCGGCCAGGCGATCTTCAACACCCGCCCGATCGTCATCTCCGGCGTCTCGGGCATCAACGACGAGGCCGCGTTCGGCATGCCGGCCAAGCTGAACGGCACCTGCACGACCTGC
>DATAPF010000575.1:0-8146 GCA_036265355.1 Kofleriaceae bacterium
ATGAAGCCGGGCTCGGTGATCGTCGACCTCGCCGCCGAGAAGGGCGGCAACTGCGAGCTGACGAAGCCCGGCGAGGTGATCGAGCACAAGGGCGTGACGATCATCGGCTACACCGATCTCGCGAGCCGGATGGCGCACGTCGCCAGCGACATGTACGGCACCAACCTGGCGCACTTGCTCGACGAGATGGGCGGCGCCAAGGGCTACAAGGTCGACCTCGACAACGACGCGGTGCGGCCGGCGCTGGTGCTCGAGGCCGGTGACAAGCGCTGGCCGCCGCCGCCGCCGGTCAAGAAGGAGCCGGTCAAGCTGCCGGCCAAGGCCTCGGGGCCGATCCCGGTCGTCGCGGCCAGGCCGGCCGGCGCCGTCCCGATCCCGATCAAGCCCGAGAAGTCGCGGCCGGCGGGCCACGGCGGTCACGAGGCGCCGTCGCGGAGCTCGGGCGTGGTGATGGCGGTGATCGGCCTCGCGCTGGCGGCGGTCTGGCTCTACCTGCGGCTCCGGCAGGGCGGCGCCGACGCGCAGGCGAGCTCGTCGACCGTCGCGCTGCTCCAGCACCTCACGGTGTTCGTGATGGCGGTGTTCGTCGGATTCCAGGTGGTGTGGAACGTGACCCCGGCGCTGCACACCCCGCTGATGAGCGTGACCAACGCGATCAGCGGGATCATCGTCGTCGGCGGTCTGCTCGGCAGCCAGTACGGGCTGAGCGCCTCGGTCGGCGTCGCCCTCGTGGCCACGCTGTTCGCCACCATCAACATCGCCGGCGGGTTCCTGGTGACCCGCCGGATGCTCGCGATGTTCAGGAAATAGCGATGAAGACCACGCAGCTCCTGTCGAACGCCGCGTACCTCGTGGCCGGCGTGCTGTTCATCCTCGCGCTGCGGGGGCTGTCGAGCCAGGAGACCGCGCGGCGCGGCAACACGTACGGCATCGCCGGCATGCTGATCGCGATCGGCGCGACGCTGTCGCTGACCGGCGCGGCGACCAACCCGTGGGTCGCCGCGGCGATCGGGATCGCCGCGGTGGTCGGCGCGACCATGGCGCTGCGGGTCGGGATGACCGCGATGCCCGAGATGGTGGCGCTGCTCCACAGCTTCGTCGGTCTCGCCGCGGTGCTGGTCGGGTTCGCGCTGCAGCTCGCTCCCGACAAGCCCGAGCTGGCCGAGCGGATCGAGGTGTTCATCGACGTGTGGATCGGCGCGATCACCACCACCGGCTCGGTGCTCGCGTTCCTCAAGCTACGCGGCTCGGTCAGCGGCAGGCCGCTGCTGCTCCCGGTGCGCCACCTGTTCAACCTCGCGATGCTGGTCGCGTCGATCACGCTCGCCGTGATCTACGCCAGCACCGGCGCGACGTGGTCGCTCGCGGCCGGCATCGCGATCGCCGCCGTGCTCGGCGCCCACCTGGTCGTCGCGATCGGCGGCGCCGACATGCCGGTCGTGGTGTCGATGCTCAACAGCTACTCGGGATGGACCGCGGCCGCCGCCGGCTTCATGCTGCAGAACGACCTGCTGATCATCACCGGCGCGCTGGTCGGCTCGAGCGGCGCGATCCTGTCCTACATCATGTGCCGCGCGATGAACCGCTCGATCTGGAACGTGATCTTCGGCGGGTTCGGCGCCGCACCGCCCAAGGCCGCCGGCGGGCCGGCCAAGCCGGCGGGCGATGTCCAGGAGATCGATGCCGCCACCCTCGCCGCGCGGCTGCGCGTCTCGAAGTCGGTGATCATCGTCCCGGGCTACGGCATGGCGGTCGCGCGCGCCCAGCACGCGGTGCGCGAGCTGACCGAGGTGCTGCGCGCCGCCGGGGTCACCGTGCGGTTCGCGATCCACCCGGTCGCGGGCCGCCTGCCCGGCCACATGAACGTGCTGCTCGCCGAGGCCAACGTGCCGTACGACATCGTGCTGGAGATGGACGAGATCAACGCCGACTTTCCGACCACCGACGTCGCGATCGTGATCGGCGCCAACGACATCGTCAACCCGGCCGCCGAGGACGATCCGAGCTCGCCGATCGCCGGCATGCCGGTGCTCCAGGTCTGGAAGTCGCACCTGGTGATCGTCAACAAGCGGTCGCGCGCGGCGGGCTACGCCGGGATCGACAATCCGCTGTTCTACAAGCCGGTGACCCGGATGCTGTTCGGCGACGCCAAGGACGCGATCGAGAAGGTCGTCACCGCGCTCAAGACCGACACCGCGGCCAAGGCGAGCTGAGTGTCTCCCCCCCGGGGCCCCGGGGGATCCGAGCACCGCCGGCGATCACAGCACGAGGATCGGCGCCGCGTCCTCGCAGTCCGGGGCCGGCGGTCCATACGCTCGTGGCGAGATCAGCGCGTCGGGCATCGGCGGCGCCGCCGGAACGAGCTGCTCCGGACGGTGCCAGAAGCCATTGACCGTGAGCCGCTTCGCGGTCGCGGCCGGGGAGACCGGACAGACGAAGTGAAAGTTCGACAGCACCGCACTGAACATCACCAGGACATTGAATGCGGGACTGACATACTGTCCGGTCGGACACCAGAACAGCGAGCCGCCCCACTCGCGCCGCCAGTCCTTCGCGAGGTACCAGATGTATGCGACCGAGCGCAGGATGTTGCCGGCGGCGTCATTGTGCGGCAGGGCATACTCGCCGGGCCGGTACCAGGCAGCCGCGACGTGCGCCGGGCCGGAGCAATCTTGCCCCGAGATCCCGGCGACGAAGCGCCGGGTGGCCGCGCCCGCAAACAGCCGATAGCACCGGGTCAGCGCCACGCTCAGGCCGTCGATCCGGCCGATGACACTGTTGCGATAGTGAAAGTAGTCGTGCCCGCCCTCCGAGCTGGCCCACCGCGTGGACCGATCGAGGTCGCGATGAACCTCCTCGGCGAGCTCCGCGGGCAATGCATCCGGAATCACGATCGCGCGGCCCTGGCGCAGCCAGCCGCCGATCTGCTCGACCCGCGTGGCATCGCCGAAGATCCTGGGGTTCAGCATCTGCGACAGGTCCGGCTCGTCGTCGCACTCCTGCACGCGCAGCAGCACGCCACGCTCGGACAGGTGGCCGACCAGCCTGCCGAACTGTTCGACGTCGACGTCGGCGTCGAGCTCCTGGTAGGCCTGGCGCGCCGACTTCGCCTCGGCGAACGCCATGACCACCTGGAGCAGCGACAGCGAGAGCTCCATGGCGACCCCGGGGCCAAACACGGCCATCGAGTCGGGACCCTTGAACGAGCTCACGACCTGCGGATTGATCCGATAGGGTACATCGAGTGAAAGCTCAGCAGCCATGGGGTATCCATCCGCCGATCGAGGCGATGACCGATTATCGTCGGAATGGCACGGTGACAAAGCAGCTGCGCCGGCAAAGAGCGGTTCCTGCTGTTCGACGATGACGGCCTCCGGCGCGAGCTGTCCGAGGTCCGCGGCAGGAACGTCAGGACCGCCGCGGGCGCCGGCGCGGTCAGTCCGCGGTCGGGTTGCCGCCGCCGCGCAGCTCGGTCCACGGGACGCCCGACCGGGCTGCGCCAGGCCCTGCTGCTGCCGTTCGCGAGCGAGAGGCGCGTCACCCCCGCCGATCGGGACGGAGTGCCGGAATGCGCAGCGTGGCATACCGCCACCGTCGCCGGATGCGGTACCGCGCAGTTACCGGGCCTCGAGAACGGCATGCGCGCTGCAATCTCGACAGACATGGCTTCCACCGGCACCAAGTCAGGCTTTGCGCTGGCGTGGATCCTCGGGATCCCGCTCCCCATCCTCCTGGTCATCTACTTGATCTCGCGCTGCTGACGCGCGTCGTCGGACCGTTGCTTTTTTACCGCCGGGAGCGGTGGCGCGCTCCGCGCTGCGTTAAGGTCGCGGCCATGCGAAACCGCTGGCTGTTCGTGTTGTGGCTGACCGCCGCGTGCGTCAAGCAGTCGACCTACGATGCCGCGCTCGCCGAGAACCACCGGCTCCAGGGCGAGCTGGATGCCTCGCACAAGAAGCAGGCCGAGACCGAGAGCACCCTGGGCGACAAGATCAAGGAGCTCCAGGGTCAGCTCGGCACGCTCGACGAGAGCACCCGGACCAAGGAGGCCGAGCTCGGCAAGATGAAGGGCGAGAAGGAGGCGCGCGAGGCCGAGCTCGGCAAGGTCAAGGGCGAGAAGGCGGCGACCGAGGCCGAGCTCACCGAGCTGCGCCGCCAGAAGGAGGCCGCCGAGAAGCGGATCGCGGCGTACAAGGCGCTGCAGGGCAAGTTCCGCGCGCTGGTCGACACCGGCAAGCTGCAGGTCGTGTTCCGCAACGGCCAGATGACGCTCAAGCTGCCGTCGGGGATCCTGTTCCCGAGCGGCTCGGCGGACCTGTCCAAGGGCGGCCAGCAGGCGCTGACCGAGGTGACCGCGGTGCTGATGCAGTTCAAGGATCGCCGGTTCCTGGTCGCCGGCCACACCGACAACCAGCCGATCCGGACCAAGCTGTTCCCCAACAACTGGTTCCTGTCGACCGCGCGCGCCAACAGCGTCGTGCAGCACATGATCAAGGAGGGCTTCCCGGCCAGGAACCTCGCGGCGGCCGGCTACGCCGAGTTCGACCCGGTCTCGCCCAACGACACCGAGCCCGGCCGCGAGCAGAACCGTCGGATCGAGATCATCCTGGTGCCCAACCTCGAGGAGCTGCCGAGCCTGACCGGCAACCAGCCGTAGCCCCTAGGAATCGCGGCGCGGCGGGAGCTCGGCGGTCGGCCGGTGGCGCTCGTTCTCGGGGCCGATCGAGAACCGGCGGTGGCCGGCATCGCGCCACCACGCGGCCCAGCGCTCGGCGGCGGCCTCGCGCTCCTTGCGCGGCAGATCGTGGTGATACCCGAAGTACTCGCCGGTGAGCCGGCGCAGCGCGTTGATCGCGGTCTCGCGGATCGCGTCCTCCTTGTGGCCGAGGCCCTCGATCAGCCACTCGACGCGATGGCGCCGGCGCGCGGCGTCGTACCACCTGCGCCACTTGCGCTCGCTGGAGCCGAAGTCCTGGGCGGTGAGCGCGATCAGCGCCCGGCGCGCGTGCTCGCCGCCGCGGTCGGCGCGCTCGATCACGCCGATCAGGTCGGGGATCGCGTCGACGTCGCCCAGCGAGGTCAGCGCGCCGCTGGCGGCGGCGACGACGTCGGGGTCGGTCGAGTGCACGGCGCGGCGGGCGCGGGTCAGCGCATGGCCGAGCTCGGAGACCGGGTAGCCGGCGAGCGCCTCGATCGCGGTCGCGCGCACGCCGAAGTCCTGATCGAACAGCCGGTCGGCGAGCGCGAACACCGCGTTGCGCGGCCGGAGCTCGGCGGCGCAGACCGTGGCGTAGAACCGGACGTCGCGCTGGGCGACGCTCATCTTGTCGATCAGGAGCTCGGCAGCAGCGCCGCCCAGCCGGATCACGAGCTCGAGCAGCCCGCCGTACTGCGCGGCGCGCAGCGGGCGGCCGGTGACGGCGAAGCGGTCGACGCGCAGCTTGCCGGGGAACCGCCGCGCGAGCGCGCGCAGCGCCTCGGGGGCGCGCTCGACCGCCTCGCTGATCGCGTCCACGGCCTCGCGCTCGCCGGCGCGCTCGATGTCGCCCAGCACGTCGTCGATCGGGCGCGGCTCGCCGGCCTCGATCGACATCTCGACGCCGTGCTCGAGCTGCGGCGCGGGCGTGGGGTCGCTCGGCGCACGCCAGCTGGCCTCGGCGCCGCGCGAGATCCGCTTGGTGTCGATCGTCTCGGCGTCGAGCTGGACGATCCCGGGTTCGCTCGGCGCGCGGTAGCCGGCGGACTTGTGCTTGACGATCAGCCGGCTGATCGCCTCGCTCGCGGCGTTGGCCATCGGCAACAGCTCGGTGACGTCGAGCAGCTTGAGGTCGCTGTGCAGGCGGTGGGCGACGACCAGCGCGACGACGCGGTCGCGCAGCACGATCGGCAGCAGCAGCGCCGACGGCGGCACCGTCCCGCCCATCCGCAGCACCATCGCGTCGATCCCGGGGTCGCCGGAGACCAGCGGACCGATGTGCGGCTGGTGGTTGTTGACCACCGTGCGGAACGGTGACACCGAGTCGAGCGGGATCAGCGCGGTGTTGATCGCGGCGGCGTCGATCCCCGGCTCGGCGAGCGCGACGCGGCCGATCGCGACGCCGCCCTGCACGGTGAACAGGCCGGCCCACCGCGCGCGCGACCGCGCGGCGCGCAGCAGGGTCAGGAACACGGTGTCGCGATCGCCGGCGGTGGCGAGGATCTCGCGGGCGCGGACGATCGGCAGCGGCGAGTCGCGGCCCTGGGTCGGGATCGGGGTGGTGCGCGGTGCGATCGAGACCGGGCGCAATCCCGAGACCCGCGGCTCGGTGATCCGGGCGACGCCGCTCGCCGGCGCGGCGCCGTCGAGCGACGGCACGGCGGCGGGGCCGCTCGAGCGAAGCGAGACGGGGGGTGGGGACCCCGACGGCTCTGCCGGCGGGGCGGCGGGCGAAGCCCCCCGTGGGATCGACAGGTTGGGGATCGTCGCCGGCGCGCTCGCGATCGCGGGGATCGTCGCCGGTCCGCTCGCAATCGCGGGGATCGTCGCCGGTCCATTCGCAATCGCGGGGATCGTCGCCGGTCCGCCCAGGTCCGGCGCGCTGGCGCGGCTCGCCCGGCGGGTCCCCGAGGGCGGGGTCTCCTCCTCGGGCGAGCGCGTCGCGCCGCTGCCGTCGGTCGACGCGCGGTTGGGGACGACGCCGAGGATGGTGTGGCGGCGGCTGCGCGCGTCGTCGGGGTAGAGCTGGGGCAGCGGCTCGGGCCCGGCCAGCCGCATGGTCTCGGCATCGGACGGCACCGGCGCCAGCCGGGCCGCGCCGGCGTGGACCCCGGTCGCCTGGCGGGTGAGCTCGGACAGGCTGGGCACGGTGACGGCGGTACCCGGATCGACGATGATCGTCGGGGCGCGGCCGACCGGCGGCGCGGCGGGGTCGGCGTCGAGCGTGCGGGCGAGCGTGGTGAACCGCGCCGGCGGATCGACACCGTAGGTGTTCGCGAACACCAGGTTCCAGCGATACTCGGGCGTGATCAGCGGCTGCAGCGGGCGGTCGAGCAGGTCGGCGAGGTCCTCGAGCTCGCTGAGCTCGAGCGGCGAGCACACCAGGATCCGGATCGCGTCGGCCTCGAGCGCGACCGGGATGGCGCGATAGCGCTCCGCCATCTCTCTCGCGACCATCGCCGTTGCCGCGCGATCGACCACCGTGCCCTCGTCGCGCGCCGCCGGCGGCAGACCGGACGCCAGCGCGAGGTACTGGGTCAGCCGGTCCTCGGGCACCAGCCCCATCTCGAGCAGGATGGTGTCGAGGCTGCCGCCGTAGATCACCTGGCGCTGGAACGCCTTCTCCATGCGCTTGACGCCGACCAGGCCGTCACGGACCAGGAGGGAGCTCAGACGCGATGGCATCGCCGCCGTCTCATGCCCGGATCACGTAGGTCCCGGCGATCCAGTCCTGCAGGCCGCGCTTCTCGCTGTCGAAGCCCATCCACAGGAACCCGAGGAACAGCGTTGCGACGCCCGCGAGGTAGCCGGCGCAGCGCGCGATACAGCGCGGAGCCGACGGCCGATCGCCGTAGACGTCGATGATCTTGATGCGCAGCAGCCGCATGCCGAGCGTCTGCCCGACGATGATCTGGAACACCAGCAGGTAGGTCAAGCCGATCGCGCCGAGCAGCACCAGCCCCATCACCAGCGCCGGATCGGACGCCAGGACCAGATCGATCCACAGATCGACGTCGAGGATGTGCAGGTTGGTGGGCAGCCGCAGGCCGGTGGCCCAGCCTGCCAGCAGGGCGACGACCACCGCGGCCGGGATCACGATGGCGAGATCGATCGCCGCCGCGATCAGGCGGGACCAGAACCCGGCGACGTGGACCGAGGTGGCTTCGCGGCGCCGGGGCGCGGGCTGTGGCGCAGGCGCGGGCAGCGGATACGCGACGGACGGCGCGAACGGCGGCGTCGGGTGCGTCTGGGGCGGCGTGGGATAGGGCTGCGGCAGCGGCGTGGGATGCCGCGCCTGGGGCGGCAGTACGGCATCCGCTGCGGGAACCGTCGAGGAGAACAGCGCCGGCGGCTCCGCGGCGTGCGCCTGCTCCGCTGCGGATGCGAGCAGCATGGGCTCGTCCATGGGATGCGCCCAGGGTGGCGGGGTGAGATCGGTGGCCGGCCGCG
>DATAPF010000576.1:0-8490 GCA_036265355.1 Kofleriaceae bacterium
CGCCGCCGATCGCGCCGATGTTGGCGCCGGCTGCGCCCGTGTTGTTCAGCGGGCTGCCCGCGCCCGGCGTGTAGATGTTGCGGTAGATCGCGAGGATCTGCGACACCGTCACGCGCCGCCGCCACACGTCCCCGTCGGCGATCGAGAACGGGATCACCCGGGCCTGTGCGAACTTGGGGTTGGTGGTGATGTCGCCGGTGGCCAGCCCGGAGCCGCCATACGGGGTCAGCTTGGTGGTGTCGGGGTTGAAGAAGCAGTTGTGGTCGGCCCCGCCGGCTGTCACCGCGCCGCCCGCGACCAGATCCGTCGCGTTGTCGTACGCGAACCCGGTGAACACGTTGTTGCGCAGCACCTTGAGCGACGAGTTGTCGGCGACGAACGAGCCGTTGATCCAGCCGAGCTGGGCGCCACCGACGTCGACCGTGTTGTTGGTGAACTCGCCGGCGGCCTGCAGCACGCCGCCGCTGGGCAGGAACAGCCGCTGCCAGCCCGAGTTGACCAGCACGTTGTGGTGGACCTTCACCGTGGCGCCGTAGTCGCGGAAGAACGCCTCGTTGATGTTGTCGAGCAAGAGGTTGTACTGGAACTGGGTGTTCGGCGGCAGGCTCTGGATCATCCACGAGCTACTGCGGAACACGTTGTCCTCGATCGTGAACGCGCCGGTGTCATCACCGTCCGGGAAGTCGAGGTTGTGACCCTGCGACCAGCCGAACGGGTAGCGGTGGTAGGAGAAGTTGCCCCGGATCTTGAGGTTGCTGACCGAGTCGAACTCCAGCCCGGCGCGCACCCCGATGAGGATGTTGCCGTCGGCGTCGTGATCACCGCCGACCGTCCAGTTGCTGGAGTGGTCGAATCGCACGAACGACACGCCGATGTTGTTGCCCTGGAACGTCTTGGCCGCGGACGAGCTGCCGTTGAACACCAGGCTCGGGTCGGAGCCGCCGTAGTCCGGCTGATCGTTGACCGGGATCTGGATGTTGGGCTGCAGCGTGTTGCGGTTGAACGCGATCGTCGCCTGGCCGTTGGCCCCGAGGTAGGGCGGGCCGCATCCGTCGAAGATCGAGTCGCTGATCTCCAGCGCGTTGCTGCCGGCGACCGCGACGTCGAAGCTGTGCTTGGTCATCGAGCCCAGCCCGATGATGTCGGCGTGCTGGATCTTGAGGTGGCCGGTCCAGCCGTTCGCGCTGCGGATCACCGAGCCGTTCGTGCTGGTCAGCACCGCGGGCTTGTCGGCGGTGCCGATCAGCTCGAAGTTCATGTTGCCGCTCAGCACCACGTCGCTGGTCAAGGTCATCGTGGTGATCCCCGCGCCCGACGGCGGGTCGATCACCTTGATCGGGACGTGGAAGCTCTCGACCGTGCCCGACCTCAGCAGGCTGCGCACCGACAGCTCGTAGGTCCCCGCCGCCACGTTCGGGATGTCGAGCTGGTAGTAGTCGGACGCGTTGTCCTTGGCATCCATCCCGCCGACCATCATCGTCCCGAGGTAGAAGTCGACGTGCGGTGAGAAGCCGCTGTTCTTGTTGTCATCGCCCTGGTCGGGCGCGTGCGCCCACACCCGGATCGTGGCGGGCGCGAAGTAGGTCGCGAACGGCATCGGTGTCATCACCTGTGCGTAGGGTTTCCCCGACTCGTAGAACGGCTCGACCGGCCACGAGTCGTTGCCCATGACGTTGACCAGCCCGGTCGCGCTGTCCTTGGGGTTGGCGTCGGCGGAGGCGCGCACGGTGTAGCCGCCGCCGAGGGCCGGCGCGGTGAACATCCCGTCGCCGGTGACCGTGCCGCCGCTCGCGCTCCAGTTGACCTTGGTGTTGCTGCTGCCGGACACGGTGGCGGTGAACTTCACGGTCTGGCCGGAGGCCACGTTCGCGCTGGTCGGCGAGATCGTGACCACGACGTCCGGGGCGTTGCCGCCGCCGCCGCCGCACGCCGCCAGCGCGGCGACCAGGGGCACGAGGACCCACAGCGCGGTCCGATCGCGGGGCTCGGCGCAGCGCTCGGCACAGCGCTCGGCGCGCCGATGGGTCGTGGTGAGTCGTGACAGGTGCAAGCGCGGCATGCTCTCTTCAGGGTCTCGTTGCCATGACCTCGCGTCAAGTCGCGGACGGTGCCAGACGCGAGGACAACCTCTCATCCGAACTGCACCACACTGCAATTGTTGCCAATCGGTGCCAGGGGCGTCACCGCCGGCGGCGTGCACTCCGGAGGCTGCGGTCGATCCGCTCGACGGCGGCTCGCCAGGAGTTCGGACACCTCGACCCGGGCCAGCGCGGGACGGGGTACGCTGCCGCGGTGACTGCCGCAACTTGCCAGGAGGTTTGATGTCCAGGAGGAATCCATCGAGGTTGTGCCGTGTTGTGCGGCACCGGGCGGCCGCGCACGCTGAGCCATGACCGAACCCTGGCACAACTGGTCGGGCAGCGTGGTCGCCCGGCCGGCGCAGATCGCGGCGCCGCGCAGCGAGGACGAGCTCGCGGCGATCGTGCGCGGCGCCACCCGGCTGCGCGTGGTCGGCGCCGGCCACTCGTTCGCACCGCTGTGCGCGACCGACGGCACGCTGGTCCGGCTCGACGCCCTCGACGGCTCGATCGAGCTGGCGCCCGACGGCTGCAGCGCCTGGGCGCCGGCCGGCTGGACCCTGCGGCGGGTCGCGGCGGCCCTGTGGGAGCTCGGCCGCTCGCTGCCCAACCAGGGCGACATCGACGCGCAGGCCCTCGGCGGCGCGATCGCCACCGGCACGCACGGCACCGGCGCCTCGCTCGGCAGCCTGGCGAGCTTCGCGCGCGCGTTCCGGATGGTGCTCGCCGACGGCTCGATCGTCGAGTGCAGCCGCGACGCCGATCCGGAGCTGCCGGAGCTATTCGAGGCCCAGCGGCTGTCGCTCGGCCTGCTCGGCATCGCGACCCGGATCCGGATCGACGTCGCGCCAGCGTACCGCCTGGAGCAGCGGATCGCGCGGGTCGGCTTCGACGAGGTCTGCGCGCGGTTCGCCGAGCTCGCGGGCGCGCACCGCCACGCCGAGTTCTTCGTGTTCCCGTACGCCGGCGACGTCATCCTCAAGACGCTGCACCCGACCGACGACACCAGCCCGTTCCGTCCGCCGCACAGCGACGGCGAGGACGAGTTCCAGCGGGTCTGCGATCTGTGCAGCCGGCTGCCGTCGCTGACCGGCGTGATGCAGCACCGGATGATGGCGGAGATCCACGGCTCGCGCCGGGTCGGCCCCGCGCACCTGATCTTCCCGTCGGACCGCCGCGTGCGGTTCGAGGAGATGGAGTACGAGCTACCGCGCGACGCGGGGCTCCCGGCGCTGCGCGAGGCGATCCGCTGGATCCGGCGGCGCCGGCTGCCCGTGGTGTTCCCGTTCGAGTTCCGCTGGGTCGCGGCCGACGACATCTGGCTGTCGCCGTTCCGCGAGCCGAGCGCGTCGATCTCGATCCACCAGTACGCGGGCATGCGCTGGCAGGAGCTGTTCGCCGGCGTCGAGCCGGTGTTCCGCGCGCACGGCGGCCGGCCGCACTGGGGCAAGCGCCACTCGCTCACCGCGCGCGACGTGGTCGCGCTCTATCCCCGGGCCGGTGCATTCTGCGCGGTGCGCCGCCGCGTGGATCCGCACCACAAGTTTGCCAATGATCACCTGACTCGCATGTTCGACCTGGAGGCCCCGGAACACCCATGACCGACGACCTACGACTGCATGGCTCGCTGATCGGCCGCGCCGCGCGCGATCGGCTCGCGACCCCCGCGCTGGTGATCGACCGCGACGCGCTCGACCGCAACCTCGCGCGGATGGCGGAGTTCGCGCGCGCGCACGGCACCGCGCTGCGGCCGCACGCCAAGACCCACAAGAGCGCCGACCTCGCGCGCCGCCAGCTCGCCGCCGGCGCGGCCGGCGTGTGCTGCGCCAAGCTCGGCGAGGCCGAGGCGCTCGCCGACGGCGGCATCCCGCGGCTGCTGATCACCTCGCCGGTGGTCGCCGAGCCGGCGATCCGCCGCCTGGTCGAGCTCCACCGGCGCTGCGACGAGCTGATGGTCGTGGTCGACCATCCCGCCAACGCCGGCGCGCTCGCGGCCGCGGCCTCGGCGCCCGGAGCCGGCCGCCCGCTCGATGTCCTGATCGACATCGATCCGGGGATCCACCGCACCGGCGTGGCGTCGCCCGCCGCGGCGCTCGAGCTGGCGCAGCGGATCCGCGGGCTGCCGCAGCTGCGCTACCGCGGCATCCAGTTCTACTGCGGCATGCAGCAGCACATCGCGCGGTTCGCCGACCGCGACGCGGCGATCCGCGAGCGCATGCAGTACCTCCAGTCGGTGATCGCGCTGCTGTCCGAGCACCAGGTGGCCCCGGCGATCGTCACCGGCGCCGGCACCGGCACGCACCGGATCGACGCCGCGCTCGGGCGCTACACCGAGTGGCAGGTCGGCTCGTACGTGTTCATGGACCGCCAGTACGCCGAGTGCGAGCTCACCGGCGACGGCGCGGCGCCGTTCGACTACGCGCTGTTCGTCGAGACCACCGTCGTCAGCGCCAACCACCGCGGCATGGCGACGATCGACGCCGGCTTCAAGGCGCTCGCCACCGACGGCGGGCCGCCGGCGATCGTGTCCGGCGCGCCGGCCGGCGCGAGCTATCGCTTCCTGGGCGACGAGCACGGCGCGATCGTCGATCCGGCGGGCGCGCACGTCTGGCAGCTCGGCGACCGGGTCCGCCTCGCCGTGCCGCACTGCGATCCGACGGTCAACCTCTACGACAGCTACCACGTGGTGTCGGGCGACACGCTCGAGGCGATCTGGCCGGTCACCGCGCGCGGCCGGTCGCGCTGACCCGGCGGCGTCAGCCGAGGTTTCTGCGGAACAGCGCGAACAGCCGCTCCCAGTGCCGCTCGGCGCTCGGCTGGTGGTAGATGCCGGCGCGCTGCGGGAACGCGAAGCCGTGCTCGGCGCCGGGGTACCACTCGAGGCGATAGCGGATCCCCGACGTCTCGAGCTGGGCCTCGAGCGCGTCGATCTGCGGCTTCGGCGCGTACTTGTCGATCTCGGCGCACGCGAAGTACATCTCGCCGCGGATCTGCTTCATCGTCAGGTGCGGCGAGTCGGGGCGATCGGTGACAAGCCCCGCGCCGTAGATCGACGCCGCGCACTGGATGCGATCGGGAAACCGCGCTGCGGCCGCGAACACGAACGGGCCGCTCATGCAGTAGCCGACGGTGCCGATCGACCGCGCGCGGGCGGCCGGCTCACCGTCGACGAACTCGAGCAGCGCGGCGGTGTCGCGCATCACCATCTCGATCGACAGGCCACGCAGCAGGTCGAACATCCGCTTGTAGCCGTCCTCGTCGCGCACCATCACGAACTCGCGGGTCGTGCGGTAGTACAGGTTGGGCAGCACCACGTGGTAGCCGACCGCCGCGATCCGGCGCGCCATGTCGTGGAGCTCCTCGCGCTTGCCGGGTGCGTCCATGTAGAACAGCACGACCGGATGCGGCCCGCCCTCTTCGGGGCCCTGGTCGGGGTGGACCACGAAGCTGTTCATGGCGCCATCGGGCGTCCGGATGTCGATGTCGCGCTCGATCATGGTTCCTCCGGGTGTTCGGCGACCCGCGCCGCGGCGCGCACGATACCAGCCGCGCCCGCCTTCGCGCCGCAGAACGCATAGGATTGCCCGGATGCGGACCCGGCTGACCCTCGCGCGCGCGTTCCTGCTGCTGATCGCCGTGCTCGCCGTCGTGCTCGGCGGCCTGGTCTACGTGCAGGGCACCGCGTCGCGGGCCGCGGTCGCCGACAGCGCGGCGGTGCAGCGCGACGCGGCGAGCGAGCAGGTGGGCGCGCGGGTCACCGCGTACCTCGGCCAGGCCGACGCCGCGGTCGAGGCGTTCGGCGCCCGGCTGCGCGCCGGGAGCTGTCCGCTCGACGACGCCGCGGCGATCGAATCGTGCCTGTTCGCCGTCGCCGCGGCCGACCCCAACCTGTCCGAGGTGACGTTCACCCATGCGGTCCGCACCGGCTTCGCCGACGACGGCGCGCCGCAGCTCGCGGCCGGCGGCCGCTGGCAGGTCTCGGTCTACCGCGATCGGGCCGGCGACGGCGCGCGGCTGTGCACGCGGCGGACCTGGCCGGACGCCGGGCGGTTCATCGCCACGGTGCGGTGCCGCGACCCGGCCCGCGCGCTGCTGGCCGCACCGCCGGAGCAGCCCGCCGGCGTGGCCCCTGACCCGGCCGGTCACCCGTCGTTCATCACCCCGGCGTCGCGCGACCTGTCCGGCCAGATCGTGCGGACCGACCTCAGCTACGCCGAGCTCGACGCCGCGCTGCCCGAGCGCGAGCGTCGCGTCGTGGTCACGGCGATGCAGGCGATCGAGCGAAGCGAGAAGGGGGGTGGGGACCCTGCCGGCTCTGCCGGCGGGGCGGGGGGCGAAGCCCCCCGTGGGATCGAGGATCGCGGCGCATTGCTCGGCGTCGTGCGCGCCGGACTGCTCGCCCGCCACATCGCCGACGAGGTCGCGGCGATCCGCGTCAACCACGATCCCGAGGATCCGTTCCGCATCTTCCTGTGCGATGCCGAGGGTCGCCTGGTGACGCCGGTGTCCCGCGATGACCGTCTGGCGGCGGCCGGCGATGACCTGCGGATCGCGCCACTCCACGTGCCGCCGATGATCGCGCTCGCGGTGCGCGATCCCGCGCTCGCGCGCGCGGCGGACCGCGGTGCCCCGGCGCTCGGCCGGTTCGAGCTCGACGGGCGCGCCCATGATGTGTCGTTCCGGCCGCTCGCCGGGACCCAGGGCTGGCTGGTCGGCGTGACCGGCCCCGAGGACTACTACCTGCGGGCGCTGCGCGGCACGCTGCGCCGGCTGCTCGCGCTGACCCTCGGCGTGATCGCGCTCGCGCTCGCCGGTGGCGCGCTGACCGTGCGGGCGGTGCGGCGCGGCCTGCGTCAGATCACCCGGCAGGCAGCGCGCCTGCAGGCGTTCGACTTCGCGCCCGAGCCGCCGCGCACGCCGTTTCGCGACGTCGCCGACGTGCTCGACAGCGTCGAGCAGGCCAAGACCGCGATGCGCGCGATGCGCAAGTACGTCCCGGTCGATCTGGTCCGCGAGCTCTACGAGTCCAACCGCGAGCCGGCGCTGGGCGGCCGGCTCGAGGACCTCTCGATCCTGTTCACCGACGTGCGCGGCTTCACCTCGCTCGCCGAGACGCTGGAGCCCGACCGGCTGGCGCGCCTGCTCGGGCACTACTTCTCGGCGATGACCGCCGGCGTCCACGACGCGCACGGCACCGTCGACAAGTACATCGGCGACGCCGTGATGGCGATCTGGAACGCGCCGCGGCCGTGCGCCGATCACCCGGTCGCCGCGTGCCGCGCCGCGCTCGCCTGCGTCGCGCGGACCCGCGCGCTGTTCGCGTCCGGGGCCTGGGAGGGCCTGCCGCCGCTGGTGACCCGGTTCGGCATCCACCGCGACCGGGTCATGGTCGGCCACTTCGGCGCCCCGGATCGGTTCAGCTTCACCGCGATCGGCGACGGCGTGAACCTCGCCGCGCGGCTCGAGGGCCTCAACAAGCTCTACGGCACGACGATCCTGGTCAGCGACGCGATCGAGCGCGATGCCCGCGGCCGGTTCGCGTTCCGCCGCATCGATCGCGTCGCGGTCAAGGGCAAGTCGATCGGCGTCGAGGTCCACGAGCTGCTCGGCGAGCGCGACACCGACCCGGCGCGGCTCGAGGCGGCGCGGAGCTACGAGCGCGCGCTCGATGCGTACTTCGCGCGCGACTTCGACCGGGCGCTTGCGACCCTGGGCGAGCGCGCGGACCTCGCCGACGACGGACCGACCCGCATGCTCGCGGCGCGCTGCGAGGCCCTGCGGCGCGAGCCGCCGCCCCCCGACTGGGACGGGACGTTCGCCGCGACCGAGAAGTAGGCGCCGCCCGATTCTGGCGCTGGCCGCGAGCCCGGGTGATAGATTGCCGGGGATGGCGCACCCGGGCGTCGCTGCGCTGCTGTCCCGGCGATCGACGCTGGCCGGCTCGGTGTCGCTCGCGCTGCACGGCGGCCTGCTCGGGATCGGGGTCGCGCTGGTCGGGGCGCGCGTCGCCCCCGAGCCGCGACACTTCGCGCTGACCACGGTCGAGATCGTCTCGCCGCCGTCGCCGCCCACGCCGGCTCCGACTCCCGCCGCGCCGGTCATCGCACCGAGTCCGGCACCCCGGCCCGCTGCGCGTCCCGTCCCCGCCGCACCGCCGCGGGCGGCCTCGTCGGTCGAGGCGCTCGACCTCAAGGTGAGCTACAGCGCGCACGACAACTTCGCCTCGAGCCCCAGCGCTCCGGCGGATGGCGAGCCGCGCGGCCTCGATGGTGGGCGCGGGATCGGCGCCGACAGCCGCCGCCAGCTCGAGGACGGCCTGGCCCACGTGGACATCCCCGTGCCCCCGCGGGTGTCGCTCGCGCGCGCGCCGCACGAGAAGCGCAACTACCACCAGCTGCGGCTGCCCTCGGTG
>DATAPF010000577.1:0-11239 GCA_036265355.1 Kofleriaceae bacterium
GGGGGGGGGGGGGGGGGGGGGGGGGGGGGGGGGGCGGTGGCGGCGACGGCGACGGCGCTGGCGGCGGCTGGGTCAGCAAAGGCCCGGACCCCGACTGCTCGGCCCCCGGGCTGTTCAGCACCCAGGCGTCATTACTGTAGACGTAGGTCGCGCGCTGGCCGCACCCTTCGACGCCGGCCACGGTGTTGGCGAGCTCGGCCACCCGCAGCTGTTCGGACGGGCACCGCAGGTCAAACGATGCCCGCGCGCGCAGAGGGGCGGAGTGCATCTGGACCGCGGTGAGGCAACCCGAGGTCAGCGCGGCAACAAGGAGCCAGGAACATCGCATACCGGCGAGCTTTGTCCGATCTCACGCCGAGGCTCAATGCCTCGCTCCCGCGAATCATCCAGGTCCGCGGGCGGATTGCCGGGGTTTGCCGCGGTTCCCGATCCGGCCGATCCGGTCACGCCGGCTCGGGCGACGGATCCTTCTTGCCCAGCGGCGGAAGGATCGACGGGCGCTTGCGCTCGGCCTCGTCCTTCTCCGCAGCCCCATCCCGCTTGCGCGCCGCCGCCGCCACCGGGCGGTCCAGCCGCTCGCCGCGCAGCAGCGCGTCGATGTCACCGCCGTCCAGGGTCTCGTACTCGAGCAGCGCCTCGGCGATCTGCTCGAGCTCCTTGCGGTGCTGGGTCAGGATGTCCTTGGCGTGGCTGTACTGCTCGGTGACCATCCGCCGGATCTCGGCGTCGATCCGCTGCGAGGTGTCCTCGCTGTGGCGATCGCTCGACGAGAAGTCGCGGCCCAGGAACACCTCCTGCTTGCCGGCCGAGAAGTTCAGCGGGCCGAACGCGTCGCTCATGCCCCACTCGGTGACCATCGAGCGCGCCAGCTCGGTCGCCCGCTCGATGTCGTTGCCGGCGCCGGTGGTCTTCTGGCCGAACACGATCTCCTCGGCGACCCGCCCGCCCATCAGGATCGCGATCTGGTTGAGCGCGAACTCGCGGGTCATGTTGAGCCGGTCCTCGTGCGGCAGCTGCTGGGTGACGCCGAGCGCGCGGCCGCGCGGGATGATCGTGACCTTGTGGACCGGGTCGACCGAGTCGCCGCCCAGCGTGTCGATGAACCGGGCGACCAGCGCGTGACCGGCCTCGTGGACCGCGGTCGTGCGCTTCTCCTTCTCGGAGATGATCATCGAGCGCCGCTCGGCCCCCATCAGGACCTTGTCCTTGGCCTCCTCGAAGTCCTCCATCTCGACCTTGTCCTTGTCGCGACGCGCGGCGATCAGCGCCGCCTCGTTGACCAGGAACTCCAGGTCGGCGCCCGAGAACCCCGGGGTGCCGCGGGCGAGGATCTCGAGGTCGACCCCGCCGAGCGGGACCTTGCGGGTGTGGACCTGCAGGATGCCCATCCGGCCCCGCAGGTCGGGGCGCGGCACGACGATCCGGCGGTCGAAGCGACCGGGCCGCAGCAGCGCGGGATCGAGCACGTCGGGGCGGTTGGTCGCGGCGATGATGATCACGCCGTCGTTGGACTCGAAGCCGTCCATCTCGACGAGCAGCTGGTTGAGCGTCTGCTCGCGCTCGTCGTGGCCGCCGCCCAGGCCGGCGCCGCGGTGGCGGCCGACCGCGTCGATCTCGTCGATGAAGATGATGCAGGGCGCGTTCTTCTTGCCCTGCTCGAACAGGTCGCGGACGCGGCTGGCGCCGACCCCGACGAACATCTCGACGAAGTCCGAGCCGCTGATCGAGAAGAACGGCACCCCGGCCTCGCCAGCGATCGCGCGCGCCAGCAAGGTCTTGCCGGTGCCCGGCGGGCCCATCATCAGGACGCCCTTGGGGATCCGGCCACCGAGTCGGGTGAACTTCTTGGGATCCTTGAGGAAGGCGATGATCTCTTCGACCTCGTCCTTGGCCTCCTCGACCCCGGCGACGTCCTTGAACGTCACGCGGTTCTGGTGATCGGACAAGAGCTTGGCCTTCGACTTGCCAAAGCTCATCGCCTTGCCGCCGCCCGACTGGAGCTGGCGCATGAACAGGAAGAAGATGCCGACCAGCAGCAGCATCGGCAGCCACCACACCAGTACCTGCGGCCAGATGCTGGACTCGTCCTTGGACTTGACCGAATACGGGATCTGGGCGTCGCGGATCTCCTTGGTCAGCGTGCCCGGAAACTCGGCGTTCACCACCACCTTGGGGGTGGAGTTCTTCATCGTCAGCACGTAGCGAGCGTCGTCGTGGCCGCGCGGCTCGATCGTGATCTTCTCGATCCGGCTCGCCTCGTCCTTGTTGTTCAGCTGGCCCTGGAACGTGGTGACGTCGAGCTCCTTCTCCTTGCTGGAGGAGTCCGTGAACATCGAATAGATGCTCACGAACATGAGGATCAGGATGGCCCAGATCAGGATGGTCTTGTGGGATTGGCGCAACGGCGATCCGGGGGGTCAGGAGTAGTACGCGTTAGGCTTTAGCATGAGGCGTTTGCGCTGTGTTGCAAAGTCCCTTCTTGTCAAAACTTCCCATCTGATCGGGCGGGTAGCGGCGCGATCGCGTGCGACTCCCCGTGCGCGAGCCCGAGGTGCTCGGCCCAGACGATCGCGGCGTCGCTCGACCGCACCAGCACGCGTGCCACCCGACGTGCCGCGCGGGGGACCTTGGCATCGATGTAGAGGTCCGACAACTTGCGGGAGCGACCCTTCAGCCGAGCCGGCCTCATGCGATCTCCGGGCCGCCACGTGCGCAGCTCGTAGCCAGCGTGAGGCGCTTCCAGCGCACGCGGGGTGGGACCGCTCCGCTCGTCGCCCGACACGGTCACCGAGACGACGCCGTAGGTCCGCACCACCGCGCCACCGGGCAGATCGATCGCGATCTCGCCGCGCTCCGGCGCTGCGATCAGCCGGTCCAGCCGATCGAGGTGCGGCGCGTCGTAGTCGAGCCCGGCGGCCTCCAGCGCCAGCGCCAGCGCGCGCTTGCGAACGGCGGCCGGCCGGCCCGCCAGCGCCGCCGCGTCGATCGGGAACCGCGCGAACGGCCGGGCCAGCTCGTCGATGACCCCCTGCCACTCCGCCGCGCTGCTCGCCAGCCGGACCAGCGCAGCGTCGAGCTGCGGGTTCTCGCGCCGCAGCAGTGGCAAGATGTCGCAGCGCACGCGGACCCTCGCCAGCCGGCGGTCGTCGTTCATCGGATCGTGCCAGACCGGCAGGCCGCGCGCGGCGACGTAGGCGTCGATCGCGCGGCGATCGAGCGCGAGCAGCGGCCGCACGAACCGACCGCGCTGCGCCGGGATCGCCGCCAGCCCCGCCGGCCCCGTGCCGCGCAACACGCGCAGCAGCACGGTCTCGGCCTGGTCGCGCGCCGTGTGACCGACCAGCACGCAGGCCAGGCCGAGCTCGTCGGCGAGCGCGTCGAGCGCCGCGTAGCGCGCCTCGCGGGCCGCGGCCTCCAGCGAGCCGCGGCGCAGCACGCGCACCGGCCGCACCACGGCCGCCGCGCCCTCCCCGCGCGCCCAGCCCGCCACCGCCTGCGCCACCTCGGCCGCACCGGGCGACAGCCCGTGGTCGACCACCAGCACGACCACATGTGCCGCACCGGCAGCGCGGATCGCCGCGTCGGCCAGCGCCATCGAGTCGGCGCCTCCCGAGCACGCCACGCCGTACAGCCCCGGCCCGACCCGCCCGATCTGGGCGTTGACGGCGGCGATGACGGGATCTACCGGCCCCGTGGTAGTCATGACCGCGAGCAATCTACCCATGTCCGACCGCGACGCGAGATCTTCTTCCTCCGGCTCCGGCTCCGGCTCCGGCTCCGGCTCCGGCTCCGGCTCCGGCTCCGGCTCCGGCTCCGGCTCCGGCTCCGGCTCCGGCTCCGGCTCCGGCTCCGGCTCGTCCGGCTCGCTCGGCACCCTCGACCGGCTGCGCGCGCAGCTCGCGGGGCCGCGCGGCTACCGGCGGATCGACGCCCTGCTGTCGGCGGACGACGCCGCGGCCGCGATCGCCCAGCTCGCGCCCAACGAGGTGTTCGAGCTGGTCCACGAGGTCGGCTTCGAGGACGCCGCCGACCTGATCCACCTCGCGACCCCCGAGCAGATCCAGGGCTGCCTCGACCTCGATGGCTGGAACCAGGACCAGCTCGAGCTCGCGCCGCTCGCGCCGTGGCTCCAGTCGCTGATCGACGCGGGGTACGAGAAGCTCGGCCAGGTCTGGGCCCAGCTCGACGCCGAGCTGCGCGCGCTGATCCTCCAGCGCCAGGTCAAGATCTACGACGTCTCGCTCGACGAGGCGCCCGACGAGGACAGCGAGGCCGAGATCATGACGACCCCGGACTCGTTCTTCCTGCTCGAGCTCACCGGCGACGAAGACAGCCGCCGGCTGATCATGCGGGTCGTCGAGGATCTCTACCGCGCCGACTCCGACCTCGCCCGCCACACCATCCAGTCCGCTCGCTCCGAGCCGCCCGCCGAGCTCGAGGAGCAGAGCTACCGCTGGCGGTCCGGCCGGCTCGCCGACCTGGGCTACGTCGACTTCTACGATGCCCTCGAGCTGTTCCGGCCGCTCGATCCGACCCAGGTCCAGATCGGCGAGGGCACGCACCAGCGCGTCGTCGGCGAGGAGGACGCCCACCTGCCGGTCGCCGTCGTCGAGCAGATCATCGGCCGTTCGTTCCTCGCCCGGGCGCTCGCCGCGATCTCCGATCCGGCCGAGGCCGAGCGCCTGCAGATCGCGATCATGGTGCTGGTCAACAAGCTGCTCGCCGCCGGCCGCGCCCGGCCCGGCCAGCCCGAGGTCGTGCAGCGCGGCGCGCTCTACGCGACCGCGACCCTGTCGCTCGGCCTCGAGACCGTGGCCCGCGGCGACGTCGACCGCGCCGTCCAGGCGCTGACCTCGGTCGGCATGGATCGGCTGTTCCGGGTCGGCTACACCGTGTCCCACCGGCTCGCCCGGCTCGCCCAGGCGCTCGCGCCGCGCTCGGTCACCGCCGGCTCGCCTGCCCGCGAGCTGGTCGCCGCCCTGTGCTCGCCGCGCCCGCTGTTCGCGCGCGCGGCCGACGACCCGCCCGCCGCCGGCGTCCGCCCGTTCGAGTCGTCCGCCGACCTGCGGCGCGCCGGCGCGATCCTCACCGAGCTCACGGTGCGGATCACCCTGGTCGAGAGCCTCGGCGTCGACATCGTCGCGACCGGCCAGGCCCCCGAGCCGCGCCCCGGCCTCGACGATCACATCCGCACCGCGCTGGCCCGCGCCGCGGTCGGCGGTGAATTCCGCGGCGAGGCGCTGTCGCAGCTCGAGCTCACCGCGCTGCGCGACCGCGGCATGGCCGGCGGCCGGCTCACCCTCGCGGCCCGCGACGCCGGCCACGCCGCGATCCGCGGCCGGCTCGGCGCCGCCCAGCTCGCCGCCTCCGGCCCGATCGTCGCCCGCCTGGTCGACGGCTGGCTCGACGACCTCGGCGCGATCCTCGGCGCGGTCGCCGACGCCGAGATCGATCCGCGGTTCGTCGAGGGCGTCCTCGTCGAGGTCCACCGCAGCTGACGGTTGCGCCGGCTACTTCAGGTACTTGACGAAGAACCGGGTGATCGCGACCGTCGAGGTGATCCGGTTGGCGGTCTTGCGCCAGCCGTGGCCCTCGTCGGGGAACAGCACGTACTCGACCGGCAGGCCGCGCTTCTTGAGCGCCGCGACGATCTGCTCGGCCTCGACCACCGGCACGTTGGTGTCGTTCGCGCCGTGCAGCACGATCAGCGGCGCCTTGATCCGGTCGACCCTGTGGATCGGCGACAGCCGGTCGAGCAGGTCCTTCTGGGTCTTCGGATCGCCGTACTCGGTGGTCGAGATCGCGGCCATCCACGGCTCGGAGTGCGCGAAGAACGTCGCGAAGTTCACGATCCCGAACAGGTCGGCGCCCGCCGCGAACAGATCGGGGAACTCGGTCAGCGCCGCCATCGTCATGTAGCCGCCGTACGACCCGCCCATCACGCCGATCTTCTTGGCCAGGGCGATCCGCTGGTCGACGAGGAAGTCGACGCTGGCCTTGATGTCCTGCAGCGACTCGATCCGGCGCTCGCCGTTGTCGAGGTTGACGAACGCCTTGCCGAAGCCCGACGAGCCGCGCACGTTGGGGGCGAACACGCCGATGCCCTGGCCGAGCAGCGCCTGGTAATCGCTGCGGAACACCGGGCGCTCCTGGCCCTCGGGGCCGCCGTGGAAGCTGACGACGTAGGGCGCCGGGCCGGTGACGCCGGGCGGCCGGTACAGCCAGCCCGACAGCGCGAGGCCGTCGCGGGCCTTGAAGCTGACCAGCTCCGGGCGCTGCAGCGCGGCGAGCTGGACGCCGGGGTGCGGGCTGTGCGTGACCTGCCAGGTCTTGCGGCTGGCGATGTCGAGCACCCAGATGTCGGTCGGGCGGGCCGCGCCGCCGATCGACATGGCGAGCCGCTTGCCGTCGCGCGAGAACGTCACGCCATCGACGATGTCGTCGGGGACCGCGATCGGCGTGATCGCGGGGTGCGCGGCGGTGAGGTCGACCAGCGCCAGCTGGCTCTTGCCCGCGGCGTTCCACACGATCGCGGCGGTGGTGCCGTCGTGCGACAGCGCGAGGTCGTCGACCTCGGCGTCGCCGCGCTCGGCGATCACCTCGAACGCGCCGGGCTTGGCGTCGGCGCCGATCCGGATCCGGCCGAACGCCGTGCGATCGCGGTCGTTGTTGGTGGTGAGGTACACGGTCCGGCCATCGGGCGCGATCTCGCCGGACGACTCGCCGGGCGGCGTGTGCCGGGTCAGCAGGACCTCGGCCTTGCCGGCGAGGTCGATCAGGAACAGGTCGCTGTCGCCGCGGCTGCGCAGCCGGGTCAGCACCGAGCGGTGGCCGTCGCGGCTGAGCTCGCCGAGCTGGCCGCTGCCGCCGACCCGGGCGAACACGGACTTGCGCCCCGACCTGACGTCGACGAGGTAGGCGTCGAACGACGCCGCGTCGCGCTCGTTGGACTGCAGGGTGAGCGCAGCGCCGTCGTCGGTCCACACCCCGAGCCGGTTGTTGTCCTTGCCGCCCAGGGTCAGCCGCCGCCCGCCCGTGCCGTCGGGTGCGACGACGTGGACCTGCGTGTTGAGGCCGCCGCCCGGCGCGACGGTGTACGCGATCAGATCGCCCCGGGGCGACCACGCGGGCCGGCCGACCGGATCGCTCCCCGAGGTGACCTGGACCGGCCAGCCGCCCCCGGTGGGTACGATGAACACCTGCGGCAGCCCGGTCAGGTTCGACACGAACGCGATCGACGCGCCGTCCGGCGAGAACGACGGCGCAGCGCAGAAGCCGACCGACGACATCCGCGCGACCTTGTCGGCGATCACATCGGGCTCGGGCGCGGCGAGGACCACCGAGGCGTGTGACGCCACCAGCAGCGACAGTGCGAAGCTCCGCTTCATGGCGCCGACTATCGGGCGAGACGCCACGCCTCGCAACCCGATCCCCGGGTGTGCGCCGCTGCCACCGGGTGCGAGGCCCCGGCCTGTTGTGCTAACGACATGGCCATGTCTCCCGTGACGCCGCCGTACCGATCAGGGATGGCGACCGGTCTGGGCGTGGTGCTGCTCGCCGGAGCTGCGCTCGCGGTCGCCGACGTCATGCACACCGGCGGCGGGGCCGGGCCGGTGCCGCCGCTGCTCGCGCTGTGGGCGCTGCTCGCGCTGCCCGCCGCGATCGCGGTCGGGCTCGTGCTCGGCGCCGGCAACGCGAGCTGGGGCGCAGGCTGGGTGCGCGGCGGGTTCCGCCGGCTGCGCGATGATCCCGCGCTCGACCGCGCGGTCGCCGCCGCGCTGATCGCCGCCGCGCTGCTCGGCGGGGTGCTGGTGCTGGTGGTCGCCAAGGCGGCGGTCGCGCTGGTCGGTGACGTGCAGCGCAAGAACGTCGGCGCGCTGCTGCTCGGCGTCGCGGTGGTCGGTGCGCTGCCGGTGCTCGCGCTCGCCGCGCTGCCGGTGTTCCGCGTCGCGCGGCGGATCGCGTGGCTGATCCCGGCGTTCGGTCCGGTGTCGCGCGTCGTGCTGCTGGTCGTCGGCGCGGCGATCGCCGGGACCACCGCCGGGCTGTTCATCCTGTTCCGCCGGCTCGACTACCAGGCGCTCAACCTGGCGTCGCTGTTCGTGCCGGCGCTGCTGCCGGTGCTCGCGCTCGCGATCGCGCTCGTCGCGTACGGACCGCTGTCGGGGCTGCGCGAGCGGATCCCGCGGCGCCGCCTGATCGCCGCGATCGGCGCGGCGATCGCCGTCGCGCTGCCGGCGGTCGCGTTCCGCGGGCCATCGCAGCCGACCAAGACCGCGGTCATCGATCGGTCGTACATCGGCGGCCGCATGATCGAGCGGCTCCGCAAGCTGTCCGACCGCGACGGCGACGGCTACTCGGCGTTCTTCGGCGGGCCGGACTGCGACGACAGTAACCCCGACATCCACCCCGGCGCGTACGACATCCCGGGCAACGGGATCGACGAGGACTGCATGGGCGGCGACGCCAAGCCCCCGCCGCCCGCGCCGCCGCCGGACCCGCCGCCCGACAAGACGGACGCGGCCGCGCCTGCGCTGAGCGGCGGCAAGAACGCGCTGATCATCTTCATCGACACCCTGCGGTTCGACCGGCTCGGGATCGCGGGGTATCGGCGCGACGGCAAGTCGCTCACGCCGCGGCTCGACGCGCTCGCCGCGCAGTCGGTGGTGTTCAGCCACGCGTACGCGCAGTCGCCCAACACGCCGCGCTCGGTGCCGTCGTTCTGGACCTCGCGCTACTCGTCCCAGGTCAAGGTCGACAAGAAGTTCAAGGACTACGCGACCGTGCTCGACGACAACGACACGCTGTTCGAGGCGCTGTCTGCGGGCGGCTTCACCACGATCGGCGAGACCTCGCACTTCTACTTCTGCGATCGCAAGCGCTACCCGCGGACCTGCCCCGACGTGGTGAGCTGGATGAGGACCAACATCACGCAGGGCGCCACCGAGTGGGACAACACCGGCGCGCTCAACATCCCGGAGTCCAACCACGACACCGCCGGCCCGCGGATCGTCAAGAAGGCGATCGGGCGGCTCGGCGAGCTCGCCAGGGCCGACACCCGGTTCGCGATGCTGGTCCATCTGTTCGAGCCGCACTCGACGTACATGGAGCACGATGGGTTCCGCTACACCGAGCACGGCACCGCGGGGCTGATCCAGAAGTACGACTACGAGATCGCGTTCGAGGACGGGCTGGTCGGCCAGCTGCTCGATGCGCTGGACGCCACCGGGCTGGCCAGGACCACCACGGTCGTCGTGATGGCCGATCACGGCGAGGCGTTCGGCGTCCACCAGTCCGGCGGCAAGCCGGCGTTCTTCCACGGCGACACGCTGTACCGCGAGCTGATCCACGTGCCGCTGATGTTCCGGGTGCCGGACGCCAAGCCGTGCCGCCGCGACGACGTGGTCCAGCTGATCGACATGGCGCCGACGATCACGGCGCTGTTCGGCGTGGCCGCACCGGCGAGCTGGCAGGGCCGCAGCCTGGTCCCGGCGCTGGCGTGCCAGCCGCTCGCGCCGCGCCCGGCGTTCTCGGAGCTGATGCCGGCGCCGGAGTGGGATCGCGAGGCCAAGTCGATGGTGACCGCCGACGGCAAGCACCACGTGTACTACCGGATCAGCGAATCGAAGTGGGAGATCTACGATCTCGACCGCGATCCCGACGAGAAGTCCAACCTCGCCGACGAGCCCGGAGCGCGCGAGCTCGAGGAGGCGCTCACGGCGTGGATCGAGGGCCCGCTCGCCGCCGGAGGTGGCAAGTGACCGAGTACAAGAACCCCAAGCCCACCGTCGACATCGTGATCGAGCTCGCCGATGCGCCCGGCCAGATCGTGTTCATCGTGCGGCGCAACGAGCCGCGCGGGCTCGCGCTGCCCGGCGGGTTCGTCGACGAGGGCGAGTGGGTCGCCGATGCCGCAGTCCGCGAGGCCAAGGAGGAGACCGGGCTCGACGTCGAGCTCACCGAGCTGTTCCACGTCTACTCCGATCCGCGGCGCGATCCGCGGCAGCACACGATCTCCGCGGTGTTCCTCGCGCGCGCGGCGGGCCAGCCGGTCGGCGGCGACGACGCCGCGGAGTGCATCGTGTGCCCGCCGGACGCACCGCCCCGGCCGCTGGTGTTCGACCACGCGACGATCGTCGCGGACTACCTCGCCTACCGCCGGCGCGGGATCCGGCCGCCGCCGCGGCGCTGAGCGCATCAGCGCAGCGCCGCCGCTGCCGCGCGACCGACCTCGGGGTCGGGATCGCCGGCGAGGTCGACCAGCTCGCCGGCGATCACCGCGCGCCGCGGGTCGCCGGCCGGCAGCGCCGCGAGCAGCGCGGCGCGGAGCTCGACGTCGCGCGGATTCCAGCGTGCCGCCGTCCACAGCCGGGCGATCGCGGCGTCGCCGACCGCGGCGCGGTCGGCACGATAGCCGTCGAGCGCCGCCGCCGCGTCGGTGGGATCGCGGTCGCCGAGCGCACCGGCGGTGATCCGCGCGCGGCGGGCCGCGAGCTGGGCCGCCTGGCGGTCCCGGCCGAGCGCCCGGCTCGCCGCGATCGCCGCATCGAGTGCTGCCGGCAGCGCGTCCGGGCCGGCGAGGTCGATCGCGCTGTGCGCGGCCTCGAGCGCGTGGACGTGGCGTCCCGCCTCGGTGAGCGACCGCGCGATCGCGACCCACACCACCGCCGGATCGCCGGACGCGGCCGCGGCGGAGGTCGCGGTGATCAGCGCGGCGTCGGCGTCGCCCTGGCGCGCCTGGGCGCCGGCGAGCCCGCGCAGGAACCCCGGCTCGGGGCTCGCGTCGACCGCCGCCTGCCATTCCGCCCGGGCGCGCGCCGGATCGCCGATCGCGTCGAACAGCGCCCCGAGCGTCGCGTGGATCGCCGCGGCGTCGACCGCACCGGCGACCGCCTCGCGCCCCAGCCGGTCGGCGATCGCCGGATCGCGCCGGAACGCCGCCGCGATCGCGCGCAGCGAGTCGACCCCAGCGGAGGTGCCGCTCGCCGCGCCGGCGACGGCACGGGCCGCGTGGCGCGCCGCCGCCTCGCTGCGGGCGTCCCCGGTGAACGCCGCGCCCGGCGCGACCACCGCGCGCAGCGCCTCGGCGTACGGACCGCCGTCGATCCGGCCCGTGAGCTCGGCCGGCCCGGCGCCGGCGAGCGCGCGTCCGGCGGCGATCATCAGCCGCTGATCCGGCGTCGCGCCGTCCAGTGGCACAGGCTCTCCATCGGCGGCGGCGCCCGCCAGCCGCGCGATC
>DATAPF010000578.1:0-24173 GCA_036265355.1 Kofleriaceae bacterium
TGTCGCCGTAGACCGAGAACGTGACGCCCTGCTGGAGCAGCGCGGTCTCGGCGAGCGCCTGCGACCGGGCGAGCTCGTCGGGCGATAGCCCGGCGAGCAGGCCGGCGATCCGCGCGAACGGCACCCGCGGGCCGCCCTCGGCCTCGAACATCTCGTCGTAGGTGCCGGGCAGCGCGGGGTAGCCGCCGAACAACCCGGTGACCGGTCCCTGGGACTGGGACTGGCTCTGCGTCATCACGACATCGTAACGAAACCGCGGAGCTTCCGGCGCGCGGGTGCGTGGAAATCGCAGGCGCTGGGACCCGCCCGCGACGCGCCGTGCAGCCGGCGAAGTGCCCGTGCCTGCGGTCGCATCCGGCCCGGTCCGGCGCCGCTCGCCGGGTTCGCCGGCTCGCCGTGGCAGTCCGGGGCACGCGGCCACGATCGGCGGACAGGTCGACCGTCCGGCGGTCCGGATCGTCGCGCCGCCGTCGGGAGATCGCCGAGTGCGCTCGCGCGCGTGACGAGGTTTGCCGGATCGCGGCGGCGATTGGCACCTGCACCTTCGATCTCGACTCGCTAGCCTGAGATGGGAAAGGCCGTCACGACAGGAGGAATCAGATGTTGATTCGAAGCAGTCACTGGCTCGCGGCCGGGGCGGTCGCGGTGGCGGGTTACACCGCCTACGCTCAGTCGAAACCCGACTACGAGTTCACCGAGCGCTACGGGCCGCGCACGCAGGACATCGGGCACTGGACGCTGACCGACAATCCGCTGCGGGTGCGAATGATCGAGCCGAGCGGCGGGAACCCGGGCGGCTATCTCTACGGCGAGGTCAGCTCGCCGATCCCGACCTGGTCGACTGCGTCGACCCGTTACCAGCCCGGGGTCGACGACGCCGACAAGCGGGACAGCGTGTTCGTCGGCGATTACGCCGTACGCGCGATCAACCACGTGAGCGCCGACCTCGAGGTCCTCCAGGCCGGATCGTGGACGCCGGGGCGGACCGTGACCCTGGACCTGCGCCAGTGGGACGCGGCGACCGATTCGATCGCGCTGGAGGCGACGTTCAGCTTGCCGGACATCCCCGACGTGCCGCAGGGCTGGCAGCACTACGACTTCGCCGTCGATGCGGGGTCTGCGAAGATCCCGCCGGGCTGGGTGCTGACCCGCGGCGACGGCACGCCCGGGACCAACGCCGACTGGGCCACGCTCATGCACCAGGTCGACCTGGTCGCGTTCGGCTTCTGGCGGCCGGGGTTCGAGTATCCGAGCCTCGGCCTCTGGAAGCTCGGCATCGACAACATCCACCTAGGCACGGTGCAGTGATCGCACTGTACTGTAGAATTACATCCCCGCAAGAACCGAGAGGAGGCGGATCTATCTGGAACTAAATTGACTTGAGCGCAGAGCGTGGGCTGGTCTACAGATGATACTTCTGCAGAGCCAGCGAACTGGTGAGGGCCGGGCAGAATGCTCACATCGCCTGATAGGGGCATCGCGTCGTTCGGGAAGTACCGCTTCCTCGCCGAGATCGGGTTCGGGGGGATGTCCGAGATCTACCTGACCGTGACCCAGGGCGGCCTGGCCGGCTTCCAGAAGCTCGTCGCGCTCAAGCTGCTGCGCAGCGACCTCGCCGAGGACGCCGAGTTTCGCCGGATGTTCCTCGACGAGGCCCGGCTCGCCGCGCGGCTGAACCACCCCAACGTGGTCCAGACCTACGACGTCGGCGAGGACCACGGCCGCTACTACATCGCGATGGAGTACCTGGAGGGCCAGAGCTTCGAGCGGATCCGCCGGGCCGCGGGTTCGGGCCGGCGATTCCCGCTCGAGCTGCAGATCCGCATGCTGTCGCAGGTGCTGTGCGGCCTGCACCACGCGCACGCGTTCGCGGATTATGACGATACGACCATCTCGATCGTGCATCGCGACGTGACACCCAGCAATGTCCTGGTCACCTATGATGGCCAGGTCAAGCTGATCGACTTCGGGATTGCCAAGGTCCTGGACTGGGTCCATGACACGCAGGTCGGCGTGCTCAAGGGCAAGGCGCGCTACATGGCGCCGGAGCAGGTGTCCGGTGCGCCGATCGATCGCCGCGCCGACCTCTACTCGGTCGGCGTCATGCTGTGGGAGACCCTGGCCGGCCAGCACATCTGGAGCGGGCTGTCCGGGGCCGAGGTGATCAAGCGCAGCGGCCAGCCGCCGCCGCCGCCGCCCGACGCGCCGGCGATGCTGCAGCAGATCTGCAGCAAGGCGATGGCGCCGCGGCCCGAGGACCGCTACCCGACCGCCGAGGCGCTGCGCGCAGACCTCGAGCTGTTCCTCGCCCAGCACATCACGCCGAGCCGCGAGCGCGACATGGGCGCCGCGGTCACCGAGCTGTTCGGCGACGAGCGGGCGCGGATCCGCCAGGTCATCGACGCCCAGCTCAAGGGCAGCGGGCCCGGCGATCGGCTGCCCGCGTTCCGCGAGCTGCGGAGCGCGCCGTCCGGCACTCCATTCGACACGCCGATGGCGTCCAATCCCTACCTGCGCGCGACCGGCGCGTCCGGCAGCGAACCCGGCCCCGCCGCCCTGGACGACGCCGATGCCGGGCCGCACAGCGAGCAGCTGCCGGCGCCGGCCGGATATCCTCCGTCGAGCCGCCGGCGGCTGTACGCGATCGCCGGCGGTGCGGTGCTGATCGCGGCGGTCGCGGTCGCGCTGACCCGCGGTGGAGGCCGGCCCCCGCCGGCCGGTGCGCCTGGGCCGGCCACCGCGCCGCTGATCCGGCCGGAGGCTTTGAGCCCACCGCCGCGGCCGCCGGTCGTCGTGCGCGGCGCGACCGACGATACGATCACGCTCGGGATGACCGCCGCGTTCTCGGGCGCGTCGCGCGAGCTCGGCAACCGCATGAAGCTCGGGCTCGACACCGCGTTCGCCGCGGTCAACGACGCCGGCGGGGTCGCCGGGCGCCGCATCCACCTGCTCGCGCTCGACGACGGCTACGAGGGGCCGCACGCGCTGGCCAACGCCCGGGAGCTGATCGAGGACCGCAAGGTGTTCGCGCTGATCGGCGACGTCGGCACGCCGACCACCCAGCAGGCGCTGCCCTACGTGCTGGCGAGCCGGACGATCCTGTTCGGCGCGTTCACCGGCGCGGGCCTGCTGCGCCGCGATCCGCCCGATCGCTACGTGTTCAACTACCGGGCGAGCTACGAGGAGGAGACCGCCCGGATGATCGACTACCTGATCGACGTCCGGAAGGTCCCCGACGGCGGCATCGCGGTGTTCGCCCAGAACGACAGCTACGGCGACGCCGGGTTCGACGGCGCGGCCAAGCGGCTGCGCGGCAAGGGCCGCGACGATCAGCTGCTGCGGATCGGCTACGAGCGCAACACGCTCGACGTCGACGCGGCGGTCGCCCGGCTGGTCGAGTCCAGCGCGCATCACCCGGTCAAGGCGATCGTCCTGGTCGCGACCTACAAGGCCGCGTCGCGGTTCATCCAGCGGATCCGCGACCGCAAGATCGACGCGCTGCTGCTCAACGTGTCGTTCGTCGGCAGCAACGCGCTGGCCGAGGAGCTCAAGGAGCTCGGCCCGGGCTACGCGAAGGGCGTGATCGTGACCCAGGTCGTGCCGCACTACGAATCCAGCGCGACCGGCGTGCTGCGCTACCGCGATGCGCTCGCCCGCTACCACCCCGATCAGCAGCCCGACTTCGTGTCGCTCGAGGGCTTCCTGGTCGGGCAGCTGTTCAGCGAGGCGCTGCGCCGGGCCGGCCGCGAGCTCGACACCGAGAAGCTGGTCGACGCGCTCGAGCAGCTCCGCACCGTCGACCTCGGGGTCGGCGGCGAGCTCGGGTTCTCGCCGTCGCAGCACCAGGCGTCGCACCGGGTGTGGATGACCCAGCTCGACGAGCACGGCGCGTTCCATTCGATCGACATCCAGTGATCGACATCCAGTGATCGACATCCCGTGATCGACATCCAGTGATCGGCCGATCAACCGGCGCGCAGGTCGATCGTGAACGGCCGGCGCTCGCGCCAGCGCGGTGACGCGGCGACCTCGCCGTCGCGGGTGGTCACGGTGATCCGCTCCTGGCGGCGCGCGATCGCCTCGGCCTCGTCGCGCGGCAGGCCGGTGTAGGCGCCGCCGCCCGGCCGCCACGACCACAGCTCGATGCGCTGCGCCCGGCCGGCCCACGCCCACTCGATGATCAGCGGATCGCCGGTCGGCAGGCCGGGATGGAAGCCGACCATCGGCTGGTAGATCCGGCGCCGCACGCCGACCGCGCGGATGCCGTCGCCCAGCGGGTGGAGCTCGGCCCAGCGCGGCGGCAGGGCCGCGGCGCCGCCGCACGAGATGCAGACCCGGTCCGGGCCCGGCCCGTCGAGCGAGATCTCCCAGCGCTGGGTCGACGCGTCGACGATCCGGGCGCCGGCGCGCTCCTGCGATGCGACGTCGCCGACCAGCGGCCAGAACTCCAGCGCGGGCCGCAGGGTCAGCGTCGCGTCGCCGAGCCGGCAGGTGATGCCGGGCGACCGCCAGGCCGACAGCTGGCCGCGCAGCTCGGCCGGGATGCCGAGGCCGTGCTCGTCGAGGTCGCCCAGCACGAGGCGCAGGTCGTGCGACAGCGCGGCGGGCAGCGCGAAGCGGTCGTGCAGCTCGTCGTGCCAGTCGATCAGCGGCTCGCGGTAGTGCGAGACCACGAGCCGGGCGACCACCGAGCGGAACAGCGCGGCGAGCGCGGCGAGCATCGCCGGGCGCTCGGGCATGCGGATCGAGCGCAGCTCGACGATCCCCATCCGGCCATGCCGCGCGCCGTGGCGCGGGATGTGCGGGTTCCACAGCTTCTCGACGTTGATCTCGGCGCGGTGCGAGTTGCCCGACGCGTCGACCAGCAGCGAGCCCAGCGTGCGCCACAGCGGGTCGGGGGTCAGCGCGCCGCGGTCGGCGAGCTGCTCGAGCCAGTGCAGCGCGATGCCGAGCTCGTCCCAGCGCTCGCGGGTGCCCTCGTCGGGGCGCGGCCCCTGCGACGCCGAGCCGACGCAGTCGTTGGCGAACCAGTACGACAGCGACGGGTGGTTGTTGAGGTAGCGGATCAGCGCCGGCAGGACGTGCGGGTAGCGCACGAACGGGCTGTGCTCGGGGCGCGGGCCGCCGAGCGACAGCTGGCCGCCGCCGCCGGCATCGGCGACGTCACCGTTGAACCGGTGGCGGGTCGCCGACAGCCCGGCCGCGCGCGCGGCGCGCCAGATCCGGCGCGCCTGGTCGGCGAACTCGCCGGCGTGCGCGCACGGTGCCATGTTGACCTCGACGACGCCGGGATCCGGCGTGACGGTGAGCCAGCGATCGCCGCCGGTGTCGGTCGGCTGCGGCTCGGGGATGGCGTCGACCGCGCACACCGCGCGCGGACCGCGGCCGCCGTCGCGCCACCGCACGCCGAACGCGAACCGCGGCTCGTCCTCGTCGGGGAACTGCCGGCCCGCCACCCGCGACACCACCGCGCCGGGCAGCTGGGCGGCGAGCTCGCAGGCCAGCGCGTGCGCGCGCGCCAGCTTGTCGTCGCCCGACGGCGCGCTGGTCCATGCCGGATCCAGCGAGTCGGTGCGGGTGAACGTCGGCTCGGCCCCGACCCAGACCTCGACGCCGCGGCGCGCGATCAGCTCGTCGTGCGCTGCGAGCGACGCGCCGAGGTCGTCATCGGCTCGCTCGCCCCGGCCGGCGAGGCCGGTGCGGTCGGTCGGCGCGCCGATCACGGAGGACTCCAGTCCTTTGGATCGGGCATCGGGTGGCCGGGGTCGATCGTGCGCAGGTCGAGCGTGTAGGGCTGATCCGGATGCGGAGCGGCCGGCCGGAGCTCGAGCGGCCACGCCGACGGGCCCTCGCGGGTGAACCGGCGGATCCGGCGCGCGTCGGCCTCGACCCGGGTCAGCGGCGCCGCGTCGAACGCTTGGCCCTCGGGGTGCCAGACGTGGTACGCCGCGCCGGCGACCGCGCGCTGGCCCCAGGTGTCGATCACGTCGATCCGCAGCGGGTGGTGGATCCCGAGGTGGGGGTGCAGCGCGTGGGGCGGGCACCACGCGCGGAACCGGACGCCGCCGACCCGGACGTCGCGGCCGGCCGCCGGCCGCAGCGGCACGATCACCTGGTTGACCGCGACCGCGTAGCGCTCGGGATCGAGGCCGAGCGCGCGCAGCTCGATGCGCTCGACCGACGAGTCGACGTAGCGCGCGGTGCCGTGCTGGGTCGCCTCCTCGCCGAGCACGTGCCACGGCTCGATCGCGCTCCTGACCTCGACGCGCGCCGGCCCGACCTCGATCGCCCCGGCGAGCGGGCAGCGCAGCTCCACGAACGGCCGGTAGCCGCCGGCGGGCAGCGCGACGCCGTGCGCCGCGAGGTGGGCGAGCACGTCCTCGAAGTCGTGCCACAGGTAGTAGGGCAGGAGGAAGCGGTCATGGAGCTCTGCGCCCCAGCGGACCAGCGGATGGCGGTACGGCGCGGCGGTGAACGCGGCGACCAGCGAGCGGACCAGGATCGCCTGGGCCGCCAGCATGCGCGGGTGCGGCGGCATCTCGAACGCGCGCAGCTCGACCAGGCCCTGGCGGCCGTACGGGGTCTGCGGGTCGAACAGCTTGTCGATCGAGATCTCGGCGCGGTGGGTCGAGCCGGCGACGTCGACCAGCAGGTGGCGAAGCAGCGCGTCGACCTGCCACGCCGGCGGCGCGTCGTGCAGCCGGGGCAGCGCGATCTCGAGCTCGTACAGCGCGTCGTGGCGGGCCTCGTCGACCCGCGGCGCCTGCGAGGTCGGCCCGACGAACAGCCCGGTGAACAGGTACGACAGCGACGGGTGGTGCTGGGTGAACGTCACCAGGCTCGCCAGCAGCTCCGGCCGGACCAGCCACGGCGAGCGGTCCGCGGTCGGGCCGCCGATCGTGATGTGGTTGCCGCCGCCCGAGCCCGCGGTGCGCCCGTCGAGCAGGTAGCGCTCCGCGGTCAACCCCGCGGCGAGCCCGGCGTCGAACATCGCGTGGTAGAGCGCGGTCGCCTCGCGGCAGGTCGCCACCGGCGGCAAGTTGACCTCCAGCACGCCGGGGTCCGGCGTCACGGCGAACCGCAGCCGATCGGGCGACGGCGGCGGCGCGTAGCCCTCGAGCTCGACCGCGAGCCCGGTCGCCTCGCGCGCGCGGTCGATCGCGGCGATCAGCGCGCAGAACTCGTCGAACCGCGCGACCGGCGGCACGAACACCCAGAGCTCGCCGCGGCGCGGCTCGATCGCCAGCGCGGTCCGGATCCCGGGCGGCGGGTGCTCGCCATCACCCGGGGCCGCGCGCCGCGGGTCGGGCAGGTCCGGGGCCTCGGCCCACACCGGCGGCTCCGCACCCGTGATGCTGCCGAGCGGCAGGCGCAGGCCGATCGGGCTGTCGCCCCACAAGAGGAACAGGTGCTCGCGGCGCAGCTTCCAGCGCTCCGTCCGCCAGCCGGCGGCGTGCGCATCGCGCGCCTCGGTCCGCGCGAGCGGCAGCACCCAGCCGACCACCCCGCCGGCGCCGCGGTCGAGGATCCGGGCGAGCCGCCGCCGCTCGTCTGGATCGTCGAGCCCGGCGGTCCGCGGGTCGACGTCGACCGGCAGGCCGGCCTCGGCGCGCAGGATCTCCCACGGGTCCTCGAACGCCGGGTGGAGCTCGCACGCCACGCCGAGCGCGGCGGCCAGCGCCTCGCCGAACCGGCGAGCATCGTCGATCCCGGCCGACGGCGCCACCGCCGCGTCCGCCGCGGCGCTCCGGGTCGGCCGCTCGGGCCACAGCGGCGAGCTGCCCCGGCGCGCGATCACGTCGAGCGCCCAGCGCGGCAGGCTCTCGCCCGGATAGTGCTTGCCGGTGCGGTGCAGGATCACGCCGCCGGGCGCCAGCCGATCGCGCAGCTCGCGCGCCAGCCGCCGGCCGCGCTGCCACTTGTCCGGGCCGAGCGCGCCCCCCTGCCACTCGGGCCGGGCCTGCTCGGTGCGCGCGGTGAACGTCGGCTCGCCGCCGATCCAGACCTCGAGCCCCGCGGCCGCCAGCGCCGCGTCGGCGCGATCGCCGCCGGCCTCCAGCGCCGCCCACACCTCGTCGGGGTAAGGCGCGGTGGGCCGGGCCTCGTGACCGAGCCGTGCGATCCGGGTGGTGAACACGACCTCGCTCGCGGCGACGTCGCTGGTGCCCTCGAGCGGAGCGGCGTGGCCCGGCGACGCGGTCGCGGCGAGCGGGATGTGGCCCTCGCCGCACAAGAGGCCGCTGGTGCCGTCGAAGCCGATCCAGCCCGCGCCGGGCACGTAGGCCTCGGCCCACGCGTGGAGGTCGACCACGTCGCGGTCGACGCCGCGCGGCTCGTCGGGGATCATCCCCTCGTCGGTGAGCTGCACCAGGTAGCCCGACACGAACCGGGCGGCGATCCCGCGCGCCCGCATCAGGGCGACCAGCAGCACCGCGGTGTCGCGGCAGCTGCCGCGGCCGTGGCCGAGCGTCTCCTCCGGGGTCCACACCCCGGGCTCGTCACGGATCACGTAGGCGATCCGCTCGCGGACCGTCGCGTTGAGCCCGACCAGGACGCCCATCGTGTCGCCGGTCGCCGGCAGCCCGGCGAGCAGCTCGGTGGCGCGCCGGCCGAGCCGGTACGCCGGGTCCCCGGTGTCGAGGTACGGCGCGAGCTCGGCGTCGAGCCCGTCGGGGTAGCGCAGCGGCAGGTGCTTGACCCGGTCGTCGATCAGGAAGTCGAACGGGTTGATCGGCCGGATGTCGACCGCGAGCTCGACCAGCACCTCGAGCGCCTCCGCGGTCTGCCCGGCCTTGAACGTGACGCGCGCGACGTGGTTGCCGTGCGGATCGCGCTGCCAGTGCAGCCGGTGCTCGGACTGTATTTCCAGCCGGTAGCGCTCGATCGCCGCGCGCGCGTGATCGGCCGGCCGCAGCCGGACCAGCTGAGGTCCGAGCCGGGCCGGACGCGGGTAGACGTAGCGACTCCGGTGCTGGATCAGGACGCGCACGGCCCGCTTCTTACCAGGCGGCGCCGCCGAGCGCGATGGTCGCTACTTCCTGAACACGCGGAACTCGACGCGCGGGTCCTTGCCCCGACCCTTGGTATCGCCGAACGCCTTGACGGTCACCCGCCTGCCGGGGACCCCCTTGCTGACCAGGTAGGACTTCACCGCGGCGGCGCGCTGCTGCGACAGCTTCATGTTGTGGCGCTTGCCCACCTCGGTGTGGTCCTCGACCTGGATCCGCTTGAACTCGGGGTGGTCAGACAGCTCGCGGGCGACGTCCGCGAGCAGCTGCTTGGAGCGATCGGTCAGCACGGCCGAATCGGACTCGAACTCGATGGTCTCGGACAGATCGATCCGGCCGCCGGCGATCTTGGCCGTCGGCGACGGCTCGGGGGGCGGCGGCGGCGGCTCGGGCGTCGGGGGCGGCGGTGCCGTGCCCGGGCGAGTCCCCGGCCCCGGCCCCGGTTCCGCGCCCGGTCCGGGCCCCGGTCCTGGTCCCGGCTCGGACTCGGGCCCGGGCGGCTTGACGGCGACCGTCGACCCGCCCGACGAGCCGCCGCAGCGGAACACCGGGGCAGCCCAGCTGAAGGACTGCGCGCACGACGACTTCATCTCGGTGGTCGCGCAGCCGGCGAGCGCGCCGGCGGCGGCGCCGCCCAGCAGCGCGAAAGCGATCAGCGCTCTAGAACGCATAGGTGCCTCCCAGGGTCAGCGACCGCGCGTCAATGCCGCTTGGCGAGCCACTCGCGATCAGGCGGGGCAGGCTGAACGCCGCGGTGACGTCGAGCTGGTCGTTGACTTTGTAGAACACGCCGATCGACAGCGGGACCGCGTAGGCGTCCCCGGCGTCCTCGAGCGGCAGCGCGAGGCCGGTCTGCGCGGCGAGCGTGATCGTCGGGTTGAGCGTGTACAGCAGGGTGGCCGGCAGGTTGAGGACGTCGTGGTTGACCGTGACGCCGTTGACCGACCGATCGGTGATGGCGATGAACAGGTTCGGCGAGGACTCGACCGTGATCTGCCCCTGGCGCCAGCGGCCGACCGCGCCGAGCTTGATGCCGAGCTCCATCGGACTCGTGACGTGCTGGAACACCACCCCGCCCTCGACCGCGACCGCGAGGTTGCTCATGTTGAGCCGGTAGCGGCCCTCGACCGCGACGTTGCTGTAGAGGTCGGTGCAGCCGTTGTCGGACCCGGTCAGGCACAGCGACTGGCCGCCGAGACCGGACAGCCCGGCCCCTCCCATGAACCCGGTCGTGCCGACCGCGCTGTGCACCACCCCGGCGGTGATGTCGTCGGTGACGCCGTACCAGAGGTCGGGGCTGAGCGAGATCGGCTTGAACGCCGCACCATCGCTCAGGCCGATCGCCAGGTACGCGTTGACGACCAGCCGGCCTTTCTGCAGCGTCAGCTGTTCGCCACCCTCGCCACCGGCGGCGGCCGCCGCGGCGTTGAGTGGCTTGGTTTCGGAGTCGGGGTCGGGTTGGGCGTGCGCGCGCGCGGCGAACAGCATGCCGAGCACGACCCCCACGATCGTGGTGTTCTTGGCGAGCATTACAGTGCGATGGAATATCGCATATGTTGATCGGCGCCATCTTTTTGGCGGTCACGATCTCGCTGTGCTCGACCTCACGTACCGCTGTGGACCACTCCGGACGGACTGTTCCGCAAAGCGCTACAGGTGCTTGTTGCGCTCCAGCCAGTTATTGAGCGCGCGCGCGATGACATCGGGCGGGTGCGCGAGGTCCCCGGTGATCAGGGAATACACCCCGGCCAGCGCGGTCTCCAGCGCGGTTCGTCGCAGCGTCTCGTGCCGCCCGCAGTCCGCCAGCGCATCCTCGAGCTCGACCTTGCGTGCCAGCACGCGCGCCGCGAGCGGCTGGCCGCGCGTCGCATCGGTCGTGTTCTCGATCCTCCATTGCAGCACAGCGCTCACGGCATCCTCCGATCACGCCTGCGAGGGCAGTTGCGTCTTCCACTCGCGCATCGCCTGGTCGCCGGGCCGGTCGACATGGACCTTGTCGTCGACCGAGGTGACCCAGATCAGCGGGATGTAGTGGTGCTGGCCACTCGCATCCCGGGCGAGCTTGATGAAGTCTCGGCCCGCGATGTGGTCGACGACCGCAAACTGGCCGTTGTTGGAGCACACGACAGGCATGTGGGGCTTGATGAGGCCCTTGGCGGTCTCGGAATCGAGCATGATCAGCGATGCAGCATCGCTCGTGCCAAGCCCAACCAGGCGGAATTGCGGAGGACCTGGCCGTTCTGCGTGCGCCGCCGCGCGGACCGCGCGCTATTTGCGAGCGGGCGCTCCGAGCGCCAGCCGCTGATGATCTGCGAGCATGCAGCGGTTCTGCACCACGGTGATCCCCGCAGCCTCCAGGATCCGGGCAGCGTCGTCGTTCTTGATCCCCAGCTGGAACCACACCACCTTGGGCCGCGGCTTCATGGCCAGGATGTCCTCGACGTGCTCCGGGATCGCGCCGGAGCGCCGGAACACATCGACCAGATCGACGGGCTCGCCGATCTCGGCGAGCGTATCGCGCACCGGCTCGCCGAACAGCTGCTCGCCGTGAAACCGCGGGTTGACCCCCAGGATCCGATACCCCTCGTCGTGCAGGTACTCGGGGACGTAGTACGCGGCCTTCTCCGGCTCGCGGTGCACACCCAGGACCGCGACCGTCGGCGACGAGGTCAAGATCTCGCGGAGCCGGGCGTCATGGATTGCCGCCATGGCGCGACCATACCGCGACCGGCCGGCAACGGAGCCCGGTTCGCTTTCCGGCGCTCGACGCGTTAGGTTTCGCTCATGGCAGGCGAGGTTCCGGCGCTGTCCACGGGGGTGGTTCTGGTCATTGCCGTCGCGGTCGCCGGCCTCGGCGCGTGCCGTGGCGCTGCGACCACGCCCCGCGAGCGCGTGCTCGCCGGACTGCCCGGCGATGCGATCGCCGTGGTCGCCGCCGACGGGCGGTCGCTGTCCGATTCGCGGATCCGCGGCGCGCTCGACGCCGTGGCGGCGCGCTGGCCGGCCAGCCTGAGCTGCGTGGTCGATACCGCGGTCGCCAGCGATGCGGTCGCCCTGACCGTCGATCGCGCCGGCAACACCGCCGTGCTCATCGCGCTGTCCCGGCCGCCGCGCTGTCTCGCGCTCAGCCAGCGCGCGCCCGGCCTGTGGATCGCCACGCTCGGTGCCGGGCCGCCGGCGCAGGCCGCCTCGGTGCTCGATGACCCCCGGTTCGCCCGGGCCCGGCCGTACCTCACCCGCGCGCCGATCGCCGCCGCGGTGCTCGGCGACGTCCATCTGCTCGCGGCGGCGCAGCCCGATCCGCTGGACGCCTGGGTCGCGATCGACGTCGCGGGCAGCGCCGACGCCGTCGCCCAGGCGGTCGCCGCGCAGATCGCGCAGCTGGCGCGCGAGCCCCGGACGGCCGCGCTCGCCGGCGCGCTGCGCGTCGAGCGGCCCGGCGCGAGCCAGCTCGTGGTCCACCTGAGCGGCGCGGTTCCCGCCGCGAGCGCACCGGCGGCCGGCTCACCTGCCGGCGCTGCCGGCGAGCTCGCGACCGCCGTGCGCGCCGTCCTGGCATGGGCCGACGCCGAGCGCGGCCGCGGCCCACCGGCAGGTCCGGCGTTCCGCTGCCCGGCGCCCGGCCCCGGCATCCGCTGCGACGCCGGCACGCTCTACCGCGTCGCCTCGCTCGCCGCCGATCTCGGTCCGATCGTGGCCGCGGGCCGGCCCGCGCCGGTCGTGGTCAACGGCAGCATCACCGGCCTGCGACTCGGTGCCGCGGTCCCGGGGCTCGGCCTGGACGCCGGTGACGAGATCGTGGCCGTGGCCGGCCGGCTCGTCACTTCTCGTACCATGCTCGCCGACCGGATCGCGCGCGCCCGCGCTGCGATCACCGTCACCGTGCGGCGCGGCGCCGAGGAGGCGGTGCTGCAGTTCGCCGAGCGGTGATGAATAGCCTTGGGCAGGAGTTCGTTGCATGATGCAGCCCTGATGCTTCGCAACACCCTGCTCGCTGCGCTCGCCGCGTCCATCGCCGCGTCCATCGCGGCCTTTGGCGTCCTGGCGGTCGCATGTCACGGTAACGATCCCGCCAAGGGAAGTGTGGGCTCCGCGTCGAGCGCTTCGCAAACCACCCCGTCGGCGGTCGCACCGGCAGGCGGCAAGCAGCCCGCCGGCACCCAGGTCGCCGAGGTCAAGCCGCCCGACATCAAGCCCGATACCAAGGGCGCGGCCGCGCCTGCTCCCCCGCCACCGCCCGGCGGCCACGACTTCACTCCCGAGGCCAAGGCGCTGCTCTCGGTCGGCGCGTGCGGCGACCTGCCCCCGCCCACCGGCTTCGATCCCAAGCTGCTCGCCGGCCACTGCGAGGTGATCAAGAAGGCGCAGGACGATTACCTCACCGGGTGGGTCCGGCCCGCGCGCAGCTTCTTCGCCGAGCACGTCCCGAGCGACGTCCCGCGCAAGGTCGTCTACCCGTTCGCCGGCGGCGATCTGTCGACCGCGCTCACGGTGTATCCCGACGCCGACGAGATCACCACGATCTCGCTGGAGCCCGCCGGCGATCCGCGCGCGCTCGGCGACCTCAAGGGCGGCGAGCTCGACCGCGCGCTCAAGAAGGTCGAGTACGAGCTCAAGTTCCTCTACCGCGTCAACTTCAGCAACACGATCAACATGATCGACGCGATGCGCGAGGGCACGCTGCCGACCCAGCTGATCTTCGGGCTGTCCGCGCTCAAGATCCACGGCTACGAGGTCGTCGGGCTGCGCTACTTCCGGCTCGAGCCCGATGGCGAGATCCACTACCTCGACGACGCCGAGGTCGCCGCCGTGCCGCCCCCGGCCAAGGCCCGCGCCACCGTCCGCAACCGCGTGTTCGCCAACGCCGAGGTCCAGTTCCGCCGGCCGGGCGGGCGGATCCAGGTCTATCGCCACATCCAGTGGAACCTCGACAACGAGCACCTCAAGGCCGATCCGCGGATCCTCAAGCACCTGGAGGCCAAGGGCACGATCGCCGGCATGACCAAGGCGGCGAGCTACCTGCTGTCATGGGACTCGTTCTCGACCATGCGCGACTACCTGATCGACCACGTCAGCTGGATGGTGTCCGACGCGACCGGCGTCGCCCCCAAGTGGGGCAAGCCGGCGGGCTTCGAGTACGAGACCTACGGGGATTTCACCGGCCCGCACATCCAGGCCGGGGGCTCGATCGCCAAGGACTGGCGGGTCGAGTTCGAGAGCGAGCCCCGGCGGGACCTCGCGTTCCGGTTCGGCTACTACGACAAGCACAACGCCAACCACCTCATCATCATGCGCAAGAAGAAGGCCTGAACGGCGCGGACCGGCCGGCGCGGTCAGAACGCGTGGACCGCCGTCGACTCCGCCTCGCAGAATCCATAGTTGCAGGCCTTGGCGGCGCCGGTGCAATCGCTGGAGGTGGTGCACGCCTGGCACGACGTCGCGCCGGTCACCTTCTTGTCGTAGAAGCATCCGCAGGGAAAGTCGGGCTGGAACGCCGACAGCGGGCCGATCTCGGAGCTGTGCGTCACCGTCATCGCGCACGGCGGGACGAACCCGGCGTCGACGATCGCCGAGACCAGGGTCGGGTCGAGCTTGGGCACGGTGAACTGCGTGATCAGCGCGCGGGCGGCCTCGGACGGCACCGCGTTGTCGGTCGCCGCCATGAAGTGGATCGCGCCCCAGATCGGATAGTGGCCGTCGCGGACGTTGGCCTTGTCGAACGAATCGGCGGTCGAATCGGGGTAGTAGGCGTAGCGCTGGCCATGCTGCTGGAATGCCAGGACGCGGAGGTTGGCGCGGTTGCGGTCGGCGAAGTCGCTCGACAGGATGCCGATCGCCCCCTCGGCCTGGCTCGGGTCGACCGTCTCCAGCGAGGCGACGAGGTTGTCCGCCGACAGCCGGTCGATGCCCCACCAGGCTCCCGGGTCGATGCCGATCGCCCGCGACGGCAGCTGTACGGTCCCGGTGCCGGAGCTGCGGATGAAGTAGAGTCGCGGGTCGGTCCACGGCATGGCCTGGTTCCGGTTGCCGCCCGCGCCGAACACCAGGTGCGCGGCCTCCGCGCTGATCGAGGGCTGCTTCGAGCCGGCCGGGACGACGAACGTGATCGCCTGGATCGGGCCGGTGTAGTCGGCGATTCCGAGCGTGGGTGAGTAGTTGCACGACTGGGGGTAGACGTCGGACTCGCCGACGTCGACCGTGTTGCCTCCCGGATCGAGCAGGCAGAACGTCTGGTTGCCGCTGTGGTCGTAGTAGAACGCCCAGTTGTTGGGGGTGTCGGCGATCAGGTGCTTGCTCGCCACCGGGTCGTAGATCGCCGCCGCGCCCTTGCACGAGGTCTGGGGCGCGAACACCACCGTGTGCGGCGGGGTCCCGGGCGCAGGGGAGTAGAGCAGGGGCTGGACCGCCTTGATCAGGGGCGGCAGGTTGGTCGAACCGGTGACGTAGATGACGTTGCCGGCGTCGGTGCAGTGCGCCGTGGGCATCGCCTGGGTGTTGACCGGCGGCGGCGTCACCCCGAGCGGGACCGGCGCCATCGCCGTGCCCATCGCCATCGCGAGGTCGTTGTCGGTGCACAGCCCGAGCTTCGAGCAGTTATCGAACTGCAGAGTCGTGGCCGTCGTGCACTGGTTGGCGAACTGCTCCGGCTTGGTCGGCGGGTCCGTGGAACAGCCCGGAGGACCCAGCCCGGACTGCACGCACACCCCGGTCTGGCACACCGGGTGATTGCCGAAGTGCGCACAGTCCTCGTTGACGGTGCACTGCGTCTGGCGGCTGTCGAGGACCAGCGAACAGCCCCCTTGGGGGACCACCAGACAGGTAGTTACCAGCAGACCCAGGAGCGCTCGCATGAGAACAGACCGTACCAGCTCTCCCATATCGAGCGCTGTATCATCGCGCGCGTGGTCGTTCAATAGCGATCTCAGCTGAAGTGTCATATTTCCGTCCGGGCGGTGTCCTGCAGCGATCGGCTGCGCCACGCGCCGCGACTCGACGAGCGCCGACGGTACTGACCACGATTCGGCCGCGGCGCGCCGGCGCGCACCGTGCCCATTGGCCAGATGACTGTGCGGTGCGCGCTGGACGAACAATGTATTTCTGTCCGCGAACGTTGCTGTCGTGGTCGGCCGGCCGCGTGGTGCAGCAGAATGCATCGGGGGCGGCGCGGCGCCGTCATGCATGGACAGCAGCGTGGTCGGCGCCGCGGATCCACCACCGGACCGCGGACCGATCGCGCGGCGGAGCGGTCCCGGGCGCGCAACGGCGCGATCTGTCCTCGATCGCGCACCGGCGCGCACCGGACGTGCACCGGCATGCACCGGACGTGCGTGATCGGCCGCGGTGCGGGCCGGAGCCGCGTGCGCATGACCCTGGATCGGCCGTGCGATCTGCGGCGGCGCGCCGTCCGGAGCGGACAGGAGAGAACCGCTCACGCTCCCGCATCCACCGGCGCGCGATCGGGCGGAAGATCCGCCACGCGCAGCGGAGTTGCGCCGCGCGGGACGCCTGCGTCACAGCCCGGGTGAAAAACTGCGATCGCCAGGGGCGCGTGTAAGGCGCCTTGCGACAGCTGGAATCCTGGAATTGTCGAGGGATCTCACCCGTCTCTTGCGTTACGGTCGTCGCATGGTGGCCGGACTGTGTCCGCGATGTCGAGGCGCGGTCGCATTGCACGAGGGACGCCCGTTCGTCAACGCGGCGGGCGCCGTCGAGCTATGGCATCGCGACTGCTTCGAAGACCGCGACGTGCTGATCCTGCGGTCCGAGCCGCTCGATTTCCTTCCGACCCCACCGACTCCCCGGCTGGTGCGCGTGCTCGGCGGGGCGGTGGCGGGCTCGCTGCTGGTCGCGATCGTGGTCGGGCAGTGGACCTGGGGCGAGATGGCGCCGCCGCCGTCTGCATCGCTCGCCAACCTCGATCCTGCGCCCAGCGCGGAGCCGGTCGTGATCCGGGTGGAGGACTCCGCGCACGAGGGGGTGCCGTCCCGGATCGTCACGGTCGAGACCAAGCTCGAGGCGCGCTACGAGGTTCCGGTGCGCGGCGGGGTGCGGCTCGACGAGGCGTTCCCGTCGCTCCGCGCCTGGACCCATCCGGTGACCGGCAGCGCCGAGCTGATGCCTGAACAGGCGAGCCGTCATTTCGGGGCGCGCCGCGAGGGCATCGAACGACCGGAGTGCGGCGAGGGCCACTGCGGCGTCGATCTCGACGGCCCGCGCGGCCGGCCGATCGTCGCGGTCGCCGCCGGCACGGTGGTCCGCATCGAGCTCAGCGAGCTCGGGCTCGACGGCCGCAGCGGTCGCTATATCCGGGTCGAGCACGACGACGGCACGTTCACGTCGTACATGCACATGGACGCGGTCGCCGAGCTCCGCGTCGGCGACCGCGTCGCGGCCGGCCAGTACGTCGGCACGCTGGGGGCCACCGCGGTGTTCTCGTCGGTGCCGCACCTTCACTTCAGCCTCGAGGTCCTGGCTCACCCGGGGCTGCACGGCGACGTCACCGATACCCACTACGTCGATCCGGCGCCCTTCCTGGTGCGCTCGATGATCGGCGAGCCACCGCACCCGGTCGCCGCCCGCCCGGACCGGCACCACCCGATCAAGCCTGCGATCTGACCGGGCGGATCACGCAGTCCGCTCGTCCGAGATCCGGACGAGTCATGCACCGGCTATCGCGAATCTGTGTGATCGATATTTGCGAATCACACCAGACATGGCGTGATCGAATATAAACGGCCACGGGCGCGCACTTGTCCACGTCAAGGACGTCGACGACGGCGCGAAGACCGGGTGCCGGATCCCGACGGCGGGATCGCGTCGCGGTGCGCTACCGCGTGAGCGCTATTCATACCTCCTGGCTTCCCGTGATGGTCGCGTGAGGGCATCACGCGGATGTGCACGGGGCTGGCGTCCGCGACCGCCGGGGCGCTGGCCGCGCTCACCGGTTCGTGAGAGACCGCTGACCTCGTCGACGGCGGTCGGGCCGTGAGACCGCGCACGCGCGCCGCGCGCGGCTCCTCGGTGATCGCGGCAAATAGCCCCACCGGGCGTCTGCAAGCACCGCGGTCGACACGCGCGCAGACCGGCGCTGCGGCGTTTCGCGGCGCCGGGCCATTCGCCGGACGCGATCTAGCACCACTCATCGCACACCGATCGGGGGCGATGCATTTCTGGAACGCGCGCTGGACGCCGCGATCGCGGTCGCGGATACTGATATCCGCGGGGTCTTCCAGTCGGTGTCGGGCGTCACGATACCCAACTCTCCACCCACATACGCTCGTAGCGCGGCCTGCAGGTAGTCGTTGCAGCCAGTGGGGTATTCCGGACTACGCATGATCGATACCGTTATGAAGGTTTCGTGATCTTGCGTGTTTCTGTGAAATTATGAGCGCGGCCTTACCCGTGCCTCGGATATAGTCATTTCCAGCAGCGAGAATTTTCGAGAACTACCTGCTGGAGGAGGTCCGGAACATGGTCACTGCCGTGGGAGCCACACCGTCGAATACGGCGCGGCGAGCTGCCAAGATCGCAAGGGCTGGCACCGCCACCAGGTCCGCCACGTCGGCCAGGTCCATCAGGTCCGTCAAATCCGCGCAGGCCGACCCCTCGCCGTATCGCAAGCTCCTGTGGTTCCTGTCGGCCGTCGTGGGTGTGGAGGTCCTGGTCGCCGTCATCCTCACGCTGCTGCTGGTGCTCCCCAACAAGCCCGATCTGGTCGCCGGTCTCAGCACCCACAACATCGTGGTGATCGAGGCGATCCTGTTCCTGTCCGGCGTGATGAGCGGGCTGTCGGGGTTCGGGTTCTCGGCGGTCGGCGCGGCCACGCTGCTGTTCATCCCGCCGGTCACCGAGGCGCCGCTCCTGCAGTCGCTGTCGACCGGCAACCAGCTGCTGTCGCTGGAGCGGCTGCGCGCCGACATGCCGGGCTCGTGGCGGGCGTTCTGGGCGGGCCCCGGCTGGCCGATCGTCGGCGGCATGCCGGGTGCGTACGTCGGGATCTGGATGCTCGCTCACCTGCCGGCCCGGCAGCTGATGACGGTGTTCGGCTCCGTCCTGGTCCTGTACTGCCTGTACTCGCTGTTCCGTCGCAGCGGCGCCCGGCTGCGCGGCTTCGATGGCCCCATCACCGGCGCGATCGTCGGCTTCATCGGCGGTGCGTTCGGCGGGTTCACCGCGTTTCCCGGCGCCGCGGTGGTGGTGTGGGCGGGGCTGCGCGATCTGCCCAAGGTCCAGAGCCGGGCGATCGTGCAGCCGTACATCATCATGTCGCAGGTGTTCTCGCTCGGCCTGATCGCGCTCCGGCAGCCGCAGTGGCTGACCGGCCACTACCTCCCCCTGCTGGTGTGGACGCTGCCGGTCGTGCTGCCCGGCACGTTCTGCGGTGTCACGCTGTACCGCCGGATCTCCGACGTCAACTTTCGCCGGATCTCGTTCATCCTGCTCGGGTTGTCGGGCGCGGCCCTGCTGATCAAGCTCTACGGGCCGATGCTGGCGCAGCTGCTCTGATCGTCGCCCTGGCCGCCGTCACTGGCGGGCATGCTCGGCGAGCACGTCGGCGACGCACAGCGTGAGCTTGCGCGCGGTCGGCAGGTGGAGGAACTCGTTGGGCCCGTGCGCGTTCGAGCCCGGGCCGAGCACGCCGGTGATGCAGAACTGCGCCTTCGGGAACTGCCGGCCGAGCATGTACATGAACGGGATCGTGCCGCCCTCGCCCATGTACATCGCCGGCTTGCCGAAGTGGCGCTGCGACGCGGCGTCGAGCGCCTTGTCGAGCCACGGCGCCATCTCCGGTGCGTCCCACCCGGCGTTGGCGCCGGAGATCTCGAACGACACCCGGGCGCCGTACGGCGGATCCTTCTCCAGCAGCTGCTTGACCGCGCGGGCCGCCGCATCGGGGTCGACCCGCGGCGGGATCCGGATCGACAGCTTGAGCCGGGTGAACGGCCGCAGCACGTTGCCGGCGTTGCCGATCGTCGGCCAGCCCTCGGCTCCGGTGATCGCGAGCCCGGGTCGCCAGGTCCGGTTGAGGATCAGCTCGACGTTGTCGCGGGTCACCGGCTGGGCGCCGGGCTGGAGCGGGAACTTGCTCCAGGTTTCGTCGCCGATGACCTGCGCGGTGCGCTCGGCCTGCAGGATGCGCTGGCGCGGGATCTCGGTCGCGAGCTCGGCGAGCTTGATCTGCCCGGTGTGGCTGTCCTCGAGCCGGTCGAGCAGCTGGCGCACGACGCGCTCGCTCGCCGCGATCACGCCGGTGCCGTCGCCGGAGTGCACGCCCTCGGTGATCAGCGAGATGTCGAGCGTGCCCAGCACCAGGCCGCGCAGCGACGTCGTCGACCATAGCTGGTCGTAGTTCGCGCACCCCGAGTCGAGGCAGATCACCAGCGACAGCTGGCCGATCCGCGGCGCGAGGTGCTCGATGTACGCCGGCAGGTCCACGCTGCCGCTCTCCTCGCAGGCCTCGATCAGGATCGCGCAGCGCGCGTGCGGGATGTTGTCGCGGCGCAGCGCGTTGATCGCGGTGAGCGATGCGAACATCGCGTAGCCGTCGTCGGCGCTGCCCCGGCCGTACAGCTTGTCGCCCTCGAGCACCGGCGTCCACGGCCCCAGGCCGTCGCGCCAGCCGATCATCTCGGGCTGCTTGTCGAGGTGGCCGTACAGCATGACCGTGTCGTCGGCGCGCCCACCCGTGCCGGGGATGTCGATGAAGATCACCGGGGTGCGTTCGCCGAGCCGGACCACCTCCAGGGTCGCTCCGGAAGGCAGCTGGGTCCTCGCCCACGCCGCGAACATCTCGGTCGCCTGGTCCATGTAGCCGTGCGCCCGCCACTCCGGGTCGAACATCATCGACTTGTTGGGGATCTTGATATAATCGACGAGCGTCGGCACGATCGACGACTGGAACAGGTTCTCGACCCACGTGGTGGCGGTTTCGGAGGCGGGCATGGCGGGACTCTACTTTCGAACGGGGGAGGGATCCAGGGTGTGAACTCCGCGAAACCTGCCCGAAATTGCGGGCTGCAACGCGCGGCTCGTGGGGCTACACAGCGGGGCAAGCTCTCGTAATATTGGAGGCATGGTGATCCGGCTTGCGGACGACAAGAAACCCCCGGCGCCACCGCGTCGCGAGGGCGAGCGGCAGACCGGGCTGGTGCTCGAGGAGCGGACCCGCACCAAGAAGCCTCCGATGTACAAGGTCCTGCTCCACAACGATGACTACACGACCCGCGAGTTCGTGGTCTGGGTGTTGCAGACCGTCTTCCACAAGAACGAGGGCGATGCCATCGCGATCATGAGCCACGTCCACAACCACGGCATCGGGGTCGCGGGCGTCTACACGTTCGAGGTCGCCGAGACCAAGGTGACCAAGACCCAGCACCTGGCCAAGGCTCAGCAGTTCCCGCTCCAGCTCTCGATCGAGCCCACGGAGTGAACGAAGAGGTGACGCATGCTTTCTCCTGAGCTCAAAGACACCCTGCAGCGTGCCGTCGATGACGTCCGCAGCCGCCGCCACGAGTACCTGACCCTCGAGCACCTGCTGCTCTCGATCCTCGACGATCCCAGCGGGGTCGACATCGTGGTCAAGTGCGGCGGCGACGTCGAGAAGCTGCGCGGCGATCTGGAGCGGTTCCTCGACGAAGAGGTCGACGAGCTGCCCGAGGGCGAGGAGTCCGGCCCCGACCAGACCGTGGCGTTCCACCGCGTGCTGGAGCGCGCGGCGATGCACGTCCAGGCCGCCGGCCGCCAGCAGATGACGACCGGCAACGTGATCGCGTCGATGTTCCGCGAGCGCGACTCGCACGCGGTCTACCTGCTGGAGAAGCAGGGCGTGTCGCGGTTCGACGTCATCAACTACATCTCGCACGGCGTGTCGAAGATCGAATCGGCCGGCCCGGTCGTGCCGCGGTCGCGCGGCGTCGAGGACGACGGCGCCGAGGACCAGCGGGTCTCCAACCCGCTGGAGAGCTTCTGCCAGGACCTCACCCAGCGCGCCCGCGAGGGCAAGATCGATCCGTTGATCGGCCGCGCCGACGAGCTCGAGCGCATGATCCAGGTGCTGTCGCGGCGGCGAAAGAACAACCCGCTGCTGATCGGCGAGCCCGGCGTCGGCAAGACCGCGATCGCGGAGGGCCTCGCGCTGCGCATCGTCGACGGCAAGGTGCCGCAGCCGCTGCTCGATGCCAAGGTCTACTCGCTCGACATGACCGCGGTGCTCGCCGGCACGCGCTACCGCGGCGACTTCGAGGAGCGGCTCAAGGCGGTGATGAAGGTCCTGATCGCCGATCCCAAGTCGATCCTGTTCATCGACGAGATCCACAACATCATCGGCGCGGGCGCGACCAGCGGCGGCACGATGGACGCGGCCAACATCCTCAAGCCGCCGCTGTCCAACGGCGAGCTGCGCTGCATCGGCTCGACCACGTTCAAGGACTACCGCCAGGCGTTCGAGCGCGACCGCGCGCTGTCGCGCCGGTTCCAGCGGATCGACATCGGCGAGCCGTCGGTGCCCGAGGCGATCGAGATCCTGAAGGGCCTCAAGCCGCGCTACGAGGACCACCACCAGGTCAAGTACACCGACGCGGCGATCGAGTCCGCGGTCGAGCTGTCGGCGCGCCACATCAGCGGCTCGCACCTGCCCGACAAGGCGATCGACGTGATCGACGAGGCCGGCGCCCGGGTCCGGCTGATGCCCGCCGAGCAGCGCCCGCCGGAGATCCGGCCGGTGCTGATCGAGGAGGTGGTCGCCAAGATCGCCCGGATCCCGACCCGCTCGGTGTCGTCGACCGACAAGAAGAAGCTGGCCGACCTCGAGGACGAGCTCAGGCGGATGATCTTCGGCCAGGACAAGGCGATCGAGCAGCTCGCGACCGTGATCAAGCTGTCGCGCGCCGGCCTGGGCAACCCGAACAAGCCGACCGGCTGCTTCTTGTTCTCGGGGCCGACCGGCGTCGGCAAGACCGAGCTCGCCAAGCAGCTCGCCGCCGTGCTCGGCATCGAGTTCATCCGGTTCGACATGTCGGAGTACATGGAGAAGCACACGGTGTCGCGGCTGATCGGCGCGCCGCCGGGCTACGTCGGGTTCGATCAGGGCGGCCAGCTGACCGACGCGATCAACAAGCACCCGTACTCGGTGGTCCTGCTCGACGAGATCGAGAAGGCCCACCCCGACCTGTACAACATCCTGCTCCAGGTCATGGACCACGCGACCCTGACCGACAACAACGGCCGCAAGAGCGACTTCCGCAACGTCATCCTGATCATGAGCAGCAACGCGGGCAGCCGCGAGATGGCCGCCGGCCGGATCGGGTTCGGCGACTCGATCGCGGACGGCAAGGACGGCAAGAAGGCGCTCGAGCGGGTGTTCACCCCCGAGTTCCGCAACCGGCTCGACGCCACGGTGATGTTCGATGCGCTGCCGGTCGAGGTGATCCGCAAGGTCGCGCGCAAGTTCCTCGACGAGCTCGACGGCCAGCTCGCCGAGAAGAAGGTCGAGCTCGAGGTCAGCCCGGCGGCGATCGACTGGTTCGTCGAGCACGGCTACGACAAGGCGATGGGCGCCCGGCCGATGGCGCGGCTGGTCCAGTCGACGCTCAAGGCGCCGCTCGCCAACGAGATCCTGTTCGGCAAGCTCGTCGACGGCGGGATCGCGCGGATCGACGTCCAGGACGGCGCGATCGACATCCAGTGCGAGCCGGCCGCGGCCGACGACGCGGCGAACTGAACGCGGTTGACTTCGGCGGCGCGTTCCGGGCGGCGTTCGAGCCGTTCGTCGAGCGCGGTATGGCGTTGCTCGTCGTCCATCCCGGGGTGGTGGTCCTGGCAGCCTGACCTCGGCGGCGGCCCACGTACACGCGTAGGGGGCGCCTCACGGGGAGGAGGGATCGCGCGCGCGTCTTTGCAAACCGACATCGACCCTGGACCTTCCGAGGTGCCCCCTGATACGCCGGTGGTACCGGGGGGGGGCAGGGATTAGTTTAGTAATTTCTGCAGGTTGTGAGTCAGAAAACTTGGCCCGCCGCGTGCTCCATGGCCTCGGCATGAAGACGCTCGCAGTTCTGTCGCTCGGGGTGCTCTGGACGGCCGCTGGCTGTACGGACAGCGGTGACGGGAGCGATGCGAGCGACCTCGACAGCCAGGCGCCGATGGCCGACGTGTCGGTCAACCAGG
>DATAPF010000579.1:0-8364 GCA_036265355.1 Kofleriaceae bacterium
TCGGGGCGGTGTCGCTCCTCGATCTGAGTGAGATGGCTCATGGTCTCCTCCTGGTCTGGGGTGCTCGCGTCTGGAACAATCATAACGACCCAACACGGTCGTCAGAACCAATTTATGACTTCCGCGTGATTGCGTGATTACGCAAGCATTGCGGATTATTACACTTCACCGGGCCAGATCGCCCCAAATGTGCCGTGATCACATACGTGTGTGACCATGAGATCCAGAATCCAACCCACGAGATCCATTGTCGTTGCGGGCAACTTCGATACGCAGGATCCGCATCGGCGGCCCGCGGTGGACAGCCGGCAGGACTCAGAACGATTCTCACGCAGCCCGGGCACGCGACTTGCGATGTCGGCGGATCACAAGGAGATCCAGCATGAGAATTCTGACGATCCGAAGAATGCTCGGGCTCACAGCGATCGGCGTGGCTTACGTGCACGGAAAGCGGGGCGGCGACGCCACGTTGGCCAGCATCGCGGACACCCTGCGCCACGTCTGGACCTCGGCCGCCGAGCGGCTCGGCATCGAGAAGCGCCCCCAGCGCACCATGCCGGAGCGCCCGGCGAATCCGCGGATGGGCGCACCCAACGGTCTGGAGCGCCCGCCGCGCCCGCAGGGCGGCTAGACCGGCGTGACCGTGCGACACGACGCCGCGCACGCCGCGCGATCCGGCACGCCGGGCGATCCGCTCACCCGCGCGCCGGTTCGTCATCGGAGAGACACCTGGGCCGCGATCCCCGTCGATCGCAAGCGTCCCCAGGAGCGCGTGCGCCGCTCCCGCGTGGCGAATCGCCGCCGCACGCAGGGCACGCAGCGTGCAGTCCGGCTGGACATGATGAACACGGTCAGGGACACGTTCTCTTCCATCGGGGATCGCGGCGGTGAGATCGTGCGGAGCGTCGGCTCCGGCACCGCGGGTCTCGCGAGGCGCGTCGGCAGCGGGACGGCGGACGTCGCGCGCCAGATCGGCCCGCGCCGCGTGATGATCGGTCTCGCGATCGCCGCGGTCGCGATCGGCGGCTCGATCCTCGTCATGCGCTACCTGCGAGCGCGCCGCGAGCGCGACGTGATCGACCTCGGCGAGGAGGATCTCAGCGCCGCCAGTCGCATCGTATCGCCCGACGAGCGCATGCCCGGCCTCGGCGTCCGCGCGCCGCTCTAGCCTGCCGAGCCTGCCGTGCCTGCCGTGATCGTCCGCCCGCGCGGGGCCGGCGCGTCATCGGCCCCCACGTATGCAGGCCACCGCGTAGGCGGACCGCTGCCGATGTGAGCCATGGCCGCATGATCGTCAATCCCGTGCGGCCACCTTAACGCGCAGTTGACATGTGCGGATCGTAGGCGCGCTTCACGATCACGGGTTTTCTCGTACCGCATCGTCCGCGGTCATCCTCGTCGGCGATTGCCGCGCGTCTCGTATTACGATGGTCGTGGATGGCAATGCGATCATCGTGTGGAGTCGTCTGCCTCGCGGCGCTCGCCGCGTGCAGCGCGGGAGATAACAGCGTCGATCCGGGTGACCTCGAGCTGCGCGACCTGCTCGGCATCTCACCCGAAACCGCGAGCGCCTGGGACGGTGCACAGCGCGCGGCGGCGCGGCGCGTGCTCGCCGGCGGGCTGCGCGACGACGGCGGCCCGCCGGTGCGGCGCGCGATCGGCGGCTCGCCCGGCGAGCTCGACGCACGCGTCGCCGAGCTGCTCGCCGGCGACGACGCCGCGCGCGCCGCCGAGGGCGCCCGGCCGCTCGGCCTGGTCGCCCTGGCGATCGACGAGCGGAGCGAGGAGATCGGGGGTGGGACCGGCGTGATGCCGGTGCGCGGACCGCGCGCCGCGGCGGCGCTCGCCGGCGGATCTCCGCCCCGCCCCGCCGACCCCGGCGCCGAGCTCTCGCTCGCCGGATCGGCGGACACCCTCCGACGCACAGGCGCGCTCCCCGGCCGCGGCGCCGCGCTGGTCGCCGAGCTGGCAGCCGATGCCGGCCACCCCGGTGGACCGCTCGTCGTGGTCCCGGCGCTCGAGCTCGCGGTGATCGCGGCCTACGTCCGCTCCGGCGACACGGCCGCGCCGCCGCGGCTCGCGGTCAACCCGGTCGCGCTCGCCGCGCTCGAGCCGGCCCCCGACGAGGCGACCGCGACCGCGGCGATGGTCCGCGGGCCCGCCGCGCCGGTGATCGCGCCACCGATTCCGCGTGGACCGCCGCCGGTTGCCGCGGCGGCGCCGGTCGCGAGCGCCGGCGGCAACCCCTACAGCTTCTATGGCTCGGTCGCCGAGTGCGCGTTCGCGCAGCGCACGCGCTGCGAGGCCTGCCTGCCCGCCGGGACCTGCCAGCCGGTCACCGACATCGCCGACGGCAACGCCGAGTGCACGATGCTCGCCGCCGACGACGGCCGCGGCTACTTCCTGCTGTGCATCAACCTGGCGCTGGCGATCACCTCGATCGACCGCTGCACCGGCGATGCGGCGCCGAGCTGCGCGCGAGACCCGCAGGCGGCGGACTCGCTCGCCACGCTGGCCAGCAACGCCGGCTTCCTCACCGATCCGACCTGCGGCGGAGCGCTCGACGGCTGCCTCGCCCAGATCTTCGGCCCACCGGACGAGCCGTTCCCCGGGCTCGACGGCGGCAGTCCGCCCGCTGCGCCGCCGCGCTCGACCTCGGTGAGCTGCAGCAACTCGTGCAACAACAACCCCAACGTCAGCTGCAACGCCTCGCCGACCTGCGACTGCTCCGGCCCGAGCTGCAACAACTCGCTGTCCTGCGACAGCGCCTGCTCGCGCTCCAACAACCAGAGCGGCTGCGGCGGGACTTGCAGCGCGTGCTCGTCGAGCAACACCGGCGGCGGTGGCGGCGGTTGCAGCAGCGGCTCCAGCTCCTCGGGCGGCAGCTGCAGCAGCGGCAGCGGCGGTGGCGGCGGCTGCAGCGGTGGCTCGAGCTCCTCGGGCTGCGGCGGTGGCTGCAGCGGTGGCTCGAGCTCCTCGGGCTGCGGCGGCGGTGGCGGTGGTAGCAAGTGCAGCGTCGCCGCCCCCGATCCGGCGCCCGGCGTCGGCGTCGCCATGTCGGTGATGTGGGGTTGCCTGCCGATCGCGCTCGCCGCGCTGACCCGCCGGCGAGCGCGGCGCCGGCCGATCGCCCCGGCGGAGACGTCCGACGACGATCCAGCGGGTGAACCACCCGGCCCGCCGCCGCCCGGAGGGGAGGCGCCATGAGGCCGTACGTCGTGCACTGGCTGGAGCGCCTGGTTCCCGGCGGCGCGGCGTCGGCGCTGGCGCCGACCTGGTTCACCTGCGTCGGACTCGCCGGCGTCGTCGCGCTGTTCGCGATGCTCGCGATCGCCCGGCGCCATCGCATCGACCGCGGCGCGGTCGCCGGCATCGTGCTGTGGGGCTACGTCGCGGCGGTCACCGCCGGCATCGCGATCCCGTCGGCGATCGACGCCGCCGATCAGCTGTTCACCACCGGGCGCGTCCAGATCCGGTGGGCCGGAATGACTTCGTTCTGGGGCTTTTTCGCCGGCGGCTGCGCGATCGCCGCGGCGTGCCGCGCCCACGGCGTCGCGGTCCGGCGGTTTGCCGATCTCGCAGTGGCGCCGCTCGGGATCGCGCTGATGCTGGCCCGGATCGGCTGCTTCCTCGCCGGCTGCGACTACGGCAAGGTCAGCGCGCTGCCCTGGGCGGTGCGGTTCCCGGCGCACAGCCCCGCCTGGCAGGATCACGTCGCCACCGGCCTCGTGCCCATCGACCGCACCGAGTCGCTCGCGGTCCACCCGACCGAGCTCTACGAGGCTGGGCTCGGCCTCGCGCTCGTCGTCCTCGCGCTCGGGCTCGCGCGGCGGAGGCGCGACGACGGCCGCGTGTTCCTGATCGCAGCCGCGGTGTACGCGATCGGCCGGATCGGGATCGAGGAGCTGCGCGGCGACGCTGGCCGCGGGATCTACCTCGGTCTGTCGAGCGGCCAGATCTTCTCGCTGATCGTACTCGCAGCAATCGCCGCTGGCATCTGGCTCCGCCGGGTCCGTCCGCTCGCGGCGGCGGGGACCATCGCCAGTGCCGCGCTCACCCTCGCGCTCGCGGTATCGCACGCTGGCGCCGAGCCCGCGCCGGCTCCGTCACCACCACCCACGGCGCCGCCGCGCTCCCCGCGAGCGGCCGCTCCGGCCCCGCGTGCGCCGAGCCAGCCGTTCGGCCCGCAGCGGTCGCCCGCGCAGCCGCCTCCCGCGCAGCCGGCACGACGCGCCGGGCCTCCGGAGGCCGCTCCGGCTCCGGGTGGGCCGAGCCAGCCGTTCGGCCCGCAGCTGCCATCGGCCCCGCCGGCGCAGCCACCGCCCGCGCAGCCGCCTCCTGCACCGGCGGCGCCTCCACCGCTGTACACGCCGACCCTGGCCCCGGCGCAGCCTGGGGGATCGGGGGTCGCCGCCGCCGCTCCGCCGGCCCCCGCGGAGCGATCCGGCGGCTCGACGCTGTCGTTCGGCGTGCTGGTCGGTGGCGCCGCGGTCTTCAACCGCCGGCCCGAGCAGGTTCCACCGCTCACCGGCGCGTCGGCGTCGATCGGCTTCGGCTACCGCCAGCTCGGGGTGTGGCTCGACTTCGACAGCTTCGCCAACCGCGACGCGCGGCACGGCACGGTGCTCGCGTCGGGTGGCGCGAGCTTCCCGATCGCGAGCCGCCTCGTGATCGGCGGTCGCGTCGGGATCGGAGCCACGCTGGTCAACTTCAACGATCCGGCATTCCGAGACGTCGTCGGAACCACCGGGCGGTTCGAGGCGGTGGTCGACGTGCGGCTCGGTGATTCCTGGGTGCTCTGGATCCGGCCGCTGGCGCTCGATGTGCTGTCCGCGGCGGATCTCGGCGGTCCGATCGCGAGCTGGCAGGCCCGGCTCGGGCTGGCGTACCGCGTCTCGTTCGGCCGCCGGGCGACCGCGATTCCCGCAGCGCCCTCTCCGGCGCAGCCGGCGCCGTATCCTCCGCCCGCCCCACCGGCAGGATCTCCGCCGGCCGCGCCGCAATCGCCGCCCCCGAGGTCGCCATGAGCCCGGCGCGCTGGCGCGCGCTGTGCTTCGGACTCGCCGCGGCGTGCGTCGTGCTGCTGTGGCGCGACTGCGGCCGGTCGAGCGATCCGCGGCCAGCCGCCGACTGCCCGCGGCCGGTGCCGGTGGCCCGCGGCGAGCGCGCGGCGAGCGCCGAGCCCGCCGAGCCGACCGATCGCGAAGCGCGGGCGCCGGCCGAGCCCGCCGAGCCCGGCGAGATCGGGCCGACGCTGTACGGCATCGAGCTGCCGCCGTGGCTGGTCTGGATCGCGCCGCATCCTGGCGAGGATCTGCGGGAATACCGCGATCGCATGCTGCCTCTCGCCGTCGCTGCGATCGCGCCGCAGCGCGCGCGGGTCGCCCGCAGCCTGGACAGCTTCGCGGCGCTCGCCCACCTCGATCCCGGCCAGCGCACCGCGCTCGACACCGCGACGCGGGACACCGCGGCCGCGCTGCAGGACCGGGTGCTGGCCGCGGTGCTCGACGGCGAGCTGGCGCCGGCGACCTTCAAGCCGATGGCCGGCGTCGGCGTGGCGCGCGCGCTGCTGGACATCGTCGAGCGCGGCAACCGCCGCTTCCTCGAGGCCCTGCGGGAGGATCAGCGGGCCGCGCTCGCCCAGCACCCGTTCGACTTCGGCGACTACCTGGTGTTCTCGACCCGCTGGGAGGACGCGCTCCGGCTGCTGTGACCGCCCGTCGCTCAGCCGGTCACCGCGGCGCCGGCCGCCGCACCGCCCGAGCGCGCCCCGAGCTTGCTGAGGTTGACCGACACGAGCTTGGACACGCCCGGCTCCTGCATGGTCACGCCGTACAGGCTGTCGGCCGCCTCCATCGTCCGCTTGTTGTGCGTGATCACGATGAACTGCGAGCGATCGGTCATCTCGCGCACCAGCTCGTTGTAGCGATCGACGTTGGCCTCGTCGAGCGGGGCGTCGACCTCGTCGAGGATGCAGAACGGCGACGGCTTGATCAGGAAGATCGAGAACACCAGCGCCACGGCGGTGAGCGCCTTCTCGCCGCCCGACAGCTGCTCGACCGTCGAGTTCTTCTTGCCCGGCGGCTGCGCCATGATCTCGACGCCGGCCTCCAGCAGGTCGACGTCGTCGCCGCCCGACAGCGACAGTGCGGCCTGGCCGCCGCGGAACAGCCGCGGGAACACCTCCTTGAACGTGGTGTTGACCGCGTTGAACGTGTCGCGGAACAGCTTGCGGCTGGTCTTGTTGATCTTGTCGATCGCGCGCTGCAGCTGGTCGACCGCGCGCTCGAGGTCGGTCTTCTGGGCCGACAGGAACTCGAAGCGCTGGTTGACCTCGGCGTACTCCTCGATCGCGGTCAGGTTGATGTCGGTCCCCATCCGGTCGATCAGCTCGCGCAGCTCGGCGAGCCGGTCGTCCTCGATCTGGGTGACCTGCGTCCGCAGGTGGTAGTCGTGGAGGATCGCGCGGACCTCGAGCTGGTAGCGGTCCTGGATGTGGTCGTCGACCACCTGGCGCGTCATCTGGATCTGGCCGGCCCGCAGCTCGAGCTGGCCGACCTCGCGCGCCAGGCCGTCGGCGCGGCCGCGCAGCTCGCGCGCGGCGAGCTCGACCTCGGTCAGCTGGGTGAGCCGGGCGTCGTAGGCGCGGCGGCCGTCGTCGAGCGCGGCGGCCTGCGCGGCGCGCTCGTCGCGCAGCACCGCAAGCTCGGCGGTGAGCTGGTCGCAGCCGTCGCGCAGCCCGAGCGCCCGGCGCAGCGCGTCGTCGATCTCGGCGGTCAGCCGGCCGGCGCGGACCGCGAGATCGCCGTCCATCGCGGCGAGCCGCAGCGCCGAGGCCTCGGCGGCGGCGCGCTTCTCGCCGAGCTGGGCGGCCCGGATCTTGACCTCGGTCAGCACGCGGGCGAGCTCGTCGAGCCGGTCGCGATGCGCGGTGACCGCCGACAGGTTCTCGAGCTGGGCGCGCTCGAGCTCGGCGATCCGGTGCTCGGCGCCCGTCCGCCGCTCGCGCGTCGCACCGTCGTCCCCCGCGATCGCGCGCAGCCGATCGTCGAGCTCGTGCTGCTCGACCGCGAGCTGACCGAGCCGATCGCGGTGGCGCTCCAGGTCGTGGCGGATCCGCGCATCGTCCTTCTCGTGGCCCATGATCGCGACCTCGCCCTCGTGGACCTGGGTCCGCACGCCGTCGAGCGCCTTGGTGACCTGCTTGAGCTCGGTCTTGGCGGTGACCAGCCGCGCGGTCGCCTCCGCGAGATCGTGCTCCAGCCGACCGACGATCTCTTCCAGATCGCGGATCTCGCGCTTCTGGGCCAGCACGCCTGCGCCCTGGGCGTCGCGCGATCCGCCGGCGACGACGCCGTCGCCCTCCACCACGTCGCCGTCCAGGGTGACCAGCCGATCGGTCACGCCGAGCCGGTAGAGCTGGAGCGCGCGGGCGAGGTCGTCGACGACGACGGTCGCGCCGAGCAGCCGCTTGCCGACCGGTTCGTACCCGTCGGCGAAGCCGACCAGATCCGCCATCCGGCCGAGCACGCCCTCGCCGCCGATCGCGGCATGCGCGGCGATGAGCTGGGTGCGGTCCTCGAACTCGATCCCACCAGCGCCTCGGCCCCCCGCCCCGCCTCGCTCGATCGCGCCACGGCCGATCGCCCGGGGTACACCGTCGGAGACCAGCTCGTCGGCGTCCGCTTCGGGTGCGCGGTCGGGCGGCACCGGCACCTCGGGCGCGCCCGCGCCGGACGTGGCCGGGGCTTCCGGCTCGCCGGGTTCCGCGGATCCGGCGTCCGGCCCCCACGTGGGGGTCACGGCGCCCGGCGAGCGAGCCTCGACCGTGAATGCCGCCGGCAGCTCGCCGTCGGTCCACGCGACCTCGGAATCATCCACCCGCATCGCCTCGCCGGTGCTCGCCGGCGCGGCCGACCCCGGGGGGACCCATGCGGCATCGACGCTGCTGGCGGAGGCCGCCTCGCCGGTGGCCCCGAGCCATGGGCCGTCGGGTCGCGCAACGTCCTCGGTGGTCACGGCCGGCAGCTCGTCGGGTCGCGCCGTCTGTCCCGCGCGGGGCGGCACATCGGCCCACGCGACGTCGCTGTCGTCGGCCTGCTGGACCCCGCCGGTGCTCACGTCCAGCGCGGGCGGCGCGGCAGGCGCCGGCCCAAGTCCCGCGGCCCGGGTTTCCTCGGCGTGCGCGGTGACCTCGGGATCGTCGGCCCGCCGGGCGCCGCTCGGGCTCCCCTCCAGCGCGGGCGGCGCGACCGCCGGCGCAGCTCGCGCGACGTCTGTGCCGTCGGCCCGGCCGGACCCGCCGGCGCCCACCGCCGGAGCGGCCGGACTCACCGAGGCCGGCTGCGGTTCTCGCGATGAACG
>DATAPF010000580.1:0-4054 GCA_036265355.1 Kofleriaceae bacterium
CACCTCACCCGGCTGTTCGGCGCCCACGCGTTCGCGCTCGGCAACGACCTGTTCTTCTCGGCCGGCGCCCATGCCCCCCGCGACGCGCAGGGCCGCTGGGTGCTGGCGCACGAGACCGAGCACGTCCTGCAGACGCGCCGCGGGGCCGCCGCGAACGTGGTGCGGCGGGCGCCGGGTCCCGCCGCCGGACACGCGCCCACCACCGGGCATGCGTCCACCGCCGACACGCCGGTGGCAATGTCGTTCGCGCTCACCGGGATCACGTTCATCGTCCCCGAGAACGTCAGCTTCCGCGCCGGGCTCAGGCTCGAGCAGGGCCTCGCCGTCGCGCTGCGGCGCCTGGTCGGCTCCGGGTACCGGGCCGGGATGGAGCACCGCGCCGCGGCCCACCTGCGGACCGGCGCGGTGACGACCACCGGCACGCTCCACGGCACGGCCCATGGCGGCGAGCGGATGGGCACGCTGCACCTGTCGGCGGACATCGCGACACGGCTGCTCGGCTGGCTCGACGCCCAGCCCCAGCTCGCCGTCGACGTCACCGCGGCCCAGCGCGAGCTGCTCAGCCTCGGCCTGGCCACGACGCAGGCGTGGCGCGGCTTCCCCGGGCGCGACGCCGCCGAGCTGGCCGCGTCGGTGCCGCCGCCCTGGCTGCGCTACGATCTGTTCGTCCAGGAGATTGCGCGGTTCGGCCCGCAGCTGCGCGCCTACGTGACCGCGCTGGAGCGCTTCCGCGCCTCGCAGGCCGAGCCCGACCGCACCGCGGCCGTGGCGGCGCTGCGCGCGCTGCTCGACGCGATCCACGTCGCCGCGCGTGTCCTCGAGGCGATCCGCGGCGACGCGGCGCTCCTCGCGCACGACGCCTACCGCGCGCTGTGGCCGGTGCCGCAGGGTCAGCCGCCGCGCCCGGCCACCCCCGACCAGGCGCCCGACCCCCGGATCGCCGAGCTGTTCCTGATGTTCGCGCGGACCCAGCCTGCGCAGTCAGCGGCGGCGCTGCAGACCACCGACGGGCGGCGCGAGCTGCTCGACCGGTTCCGGCGCTTCCTCGCGAACGCCGCTGCCGCGCCCGGCGCCTCCGGCGACCAGGTGATCCAGAGCGCGCCCGGCCGCGCCAACGCACAGCCGCACCCATCGACGATGGGCTCCTACCCGGTGCTCCAGCCGCCGCTGTTCGAGGCGGCGCTCCAGACCGACCACCGGTTCGTCATGCAGCTGCAGTTCCCTTCGGTATTCGACGCGTTCGCCCGCTACTCGTACTTCTGGGAGCGGGTCCGCGTCCCGGACAGCCAGATCGGCGGGGTCACCGACGCGGCCACCGCCCGCGGCGAGCGGCCGACCTGGGGCGAGGTCGGCAGCGCCCGGTTCCACCGCGCCAGCCGCTACGCGCGCGCCGACATCGGCCGCGCGGTGGAGGACATCACCGGCAGCCTCGGCGAGGCCGGTGTGGGCGCGCTCGAGATCGCCGCCGCCGCCGCGATCTTCCGCTACATCGGCACCGGCCTCCGCCTCGCGTTCGAGATCGTCACCCGGCCGGACCACGAGCAACCGATCGTCTTCCCGGAGGAAGGCCTCTACCTCGTGCGCTGCCGCGCCGTGCCGATCACCGGTGACAACGACGAGGTGGTCCGGGCGCCGAGCGTGGCCTACCTGCCGGTGTTCGCCACCTCCGGCCAGCGGATGGCAGAGCAGCAGACCGAGCAGGCGCAGGCGATGACCGACCAGGCGGTCGCGCGCCTCGCCGAGATCGAGCGCCTGCTCGCCGGGCCGGGCGCGGTGCCCGACCGCGCCGCGCTCGAGGCAGAGCGGGCCGACCTGCAGGCGTCGATCGGCTCGGTCGAGGACCGGATCCACCTGCAGCAGCGGCAGCTGACCGCCGCCCTGGCGCGCCTGCCGCCCGGCTCCGCCGAGCGCGCGCTGATCGAGCGCCAGCTGGAGTCGCTGCAGCAGGTGCTCGCGGTGCGCGCCCGGCGCGAGCGGGGCGGCGCGCTGAACCACTCCGAGGTCCTCGACGCATCGTTCGTCGGCGACGAGGGCCAGGTGATCCGCCTGCTGCTGGAGGCGGCGCCGCGGCCGTCGCACGGCGGCCATACCCGGTTCTACGTCTCCGACCTGACGACCCCGAACAGCGGCCACGCCACCGGCAGCGGCACCGACCGCGCGAGCGCCATCCTCGATGGGGTCCGGCAGATCCTCGAGTCGGGCAGCGCGTACGGCCGCGGCAGCGTGTCGGTGCGGATCGACGGCCGCACGTTCTCGCGCCGCATCGAGGCCAGCCAGACCGCCCTGCTGATGGAGACGATCGAGAACGCGGCGATGGCGATCTCGATCGCCGCGGTCGCCGCCGCGCCGTTCACCGGCGGCGCGAGCCTGGCGATCCTGCTGCCGGTCGGCGTCATCGGCGCCGTCCCGTCGGCCTACCGCCTGGCGACCCGCGCCGAGAACGGCACGCTGCGCTTCGACCTGCAGACCGCCATGGACGTCGTCAACATCGCCGGCGGCCTGATCGGCCTCGGCTCGGCGGCGACCCCGCTGCGCATGGTGCGGCTCGGCCAGGCCTTGATGATCGCGGGCATCGGCGCGGGTGGCGCGGGCATGCTGCTGATGGGCGCCGGTGTCATCGCGCAGATCGAGCAGCTGCAGAGCCTGCCGCCGGGACTGCGCGCGGCGCGCTTGCTGGAGATCGTCGGCCAGGCGCTGGTCAACGCCGGCATCATGGTCGGCACGGTGCTGGCCGAGCGGGCGCGCGCCCGGCAGATGGAACAGGGAGTGGGCGAGTCGGCGCACGGCCAGGCCGGCAGCGAGATCACGACCCGCGCCGAGCCGCAACTGCAGCCGGCCGGCGCGCGGCAGCGGCCGAGCGGTGGCCGCTACGGCACCGGCGACCCGGACTCGCTGCACGACTTCCTCACCGATCCGCGTCCGTCGCAGGAAGCGCAGGCGCTGCGCGAGCCGATCCAGCGCGAGTGGCCGAACAACGAGAGCATGCAGATCTTCGAGGCGCGCGCCGCCCTCCAGCAACTGCGGCGCGCCGTGCTGTCCCGCCGCGCCACCGACGTCCCGCGCGTCGGCGAGGGCCTGCGTAGCTACGGCCGCGCCGAGGCGACCCCGGCGATGATCGACGCGGTGTTCCGCTACCTGTTCGACAGCAACGGGATCGCGTTCACGTACGAGAACTACGCCGCCTGGGAGCGCCTCGCCGACGGCCGGGGGGCGCTGGACGACGTCCGGTTCCTGGTCCACGAGATGGCGGAGGTCGGCATCCTGCAGCGCGAGGGCGCGGACTTCATGGGAACCCAGCACCCCATCGATTCGCCGGCCCACCATGATTGGTTCGAGATGACGTTCCAACCAGCTTACCTGCGCGCGCACGCGCAAGCGCTGGAGGTCGAATTCCGGTTCGTCTCGGAGCAGATTTCACGCGTGACCGAGGGCCGCCTGCAGCTCTCGCCCGCGGAGGTGGCGGCGATTGACACCGGGAACTCGGAGGCGCGCAGGTTCCTCCTGGTCGATGGCGTGCCGGTCGCCGAGCACCCGCGCTACCGCGAGTGGCTTGGTCGCGCCACGACGCCTGTCGAGCTCAGCCCGGCAATGCGGCAGCGCATCGGGCTGCCTGAGGGCCGCACCATCACGCTTGAACAGCTCGTGCGCGCGATCAAGCAGTCGCAGGTGAGCGGCGGCGAGTTCTCGCGCTCGTCGAGCCAGCCGCTATACTTGGGGACATCTTTGCAGCCGCCGTGACGCCATGACAACGACCAATCCCGACGAGGTCACGTACTTCCTGGAGCAGCTGTCCTCCACCAGCGTGTCCAGGCGTGCGACGGCGCTCCGGTCGCAGGCGGGACGACCGCTGGCCGACCCGCGCCTGCTCGCCCGCGCGGAGGAGCTGCTCAGCGATACCTCCCTGTGCCTGCTCCAGATCCCGCTCCTCTATGGCGAGGTGCGGTGGCGCGCAGCGCAGGCGGTGGCGGCGCTGCGGGCCGCGCTGGGCAAGGTCGACCCAGTCGAGCTACGCGACGTGCTCGTCCCGCTCAGCGCGAACAAGGCGTGCCAGCTC
>DATAPF010000581.1:0-34800 GCA_036265355.1 Kofleriaceae bacterium
AGCGCGAACCCTGCCATCAGCAGATCGAGGAACCGCCGCGCCGCCTCGTACTCCGCGGGGTCGGCGCGGTTGACCAGATCGCCCGAGACGATCAGCGCATCGAGCCGATCGACCCCCTGGCTGTGGAGATCCGCCGCGAGCTGGGTGTACGAGACGATCGCCTGGTCCCGGGCCCCGAAGTGCAGATCCGAGAGGTGCAGCAGGCGGCGGGTCGGTGGCTCGGGCGCGGGGCGCAGGGCGGCGCCGGATGGGGCGAGCGCGCCCGCCGGGACGACCTGCGCGCTCGAACCGGCCGGGCCGGCGAGCCGCGCGCCCGCGGCGCTCGACACCGGCCACTCGGGCCCATCGCCGGGGTGGAACCGCACGCGGCCGTGGCCGGTCTCCTTCACGAAGTCGTCCCAGCGCAGCCCGCGCAGGTAGAGCCGGAGCGCGAGATCCTCCATGACCAGGCGCTCGGTGACCCGGTCATGGTGGAGCAGCCCGTCGAGCTCCGGGTGGTCCTGGAAGCACCGGGCGAGGTTGGCCGGCAGCTCGTCGAACGCGGGGTCGAGCGCGGGCCAGCGCGCGCGCGCGTCGTGGATCGCGGCGAAGCCATCGCTGCTGTGCGCGAGCATCCACAGCAGGCACAGCCCGGCGCCCGGCGCCGGCAGCGCGGCGTCGAACCGGGCGAGCGCGAGGATCGGCGCGCGGAAGTGCACCGCGAGCTCGTCGTGGAGCGCCGCGATCACGTCGTCCGGGCCGATCCCGATCTTGACCACCGACGCCTGGGCCTCGAACACCCGCGACTGCAGCGCCGCGACGTTGCACAGGTACTGGGCGAGGAAGAAGCTGCCCGCCGCCGCCTCGACGAACTCGTCGCGGCGCCGGAACCGGATGTTGGCCGCCGCCTCGCCCGATCCGATCAGCTCGGCGATCCGGCTGTTCGATCCGCGATCGCGCGCGACGTCGACCCGGATCACCCGGACCCGGCCGACCAGGTCCGGCATCCACTGGACCAGCGAGTGGCCGCCGGGGTTGTTGCCGATCAGCGTGATCTTGGCGTGGCGGACCGACTGGTCCGCGAGCACCTTCATCGCCGAGCCGAGCTCGCGCCGGTAGCGCGCGTTCGCGATCCGGTGGACGTCCTCGATGAACAGCCAGGTGTCGTGGCTCGCGCCGAGCAGGCGGTCGAGCATGCGGCCGAACTCGGCGAGCGGCGGCATCCGGTGGCCGTGCCACCAGATCTGATCGCCGAGCGGCACCGCGAGGTCGTCCATCACCTTGCGGATCGCCGTCGACTTGCCGGCCTTCGACGGCCCCTCGACGATCAGCCCGGTGCCCATCGTGCGCAGCGCGAGCCGGATCTCGGCGAACTGCGGTGGCTCGACGAACGTGAACGCGGGTGGTCCGTCGATGCGAAAGATCTCGTTGATGCTGTGACCGATCAAGGGTTCACCGCGCCCGGTCCGGAAGGTTCGGTTCGGAGTTGAATCGTCGGACCGCACGGCCCGAGACTCGATCGCCGGCTCGACGACCGACGCTGTGACGGTTTCCCAGAGGCCATGGATGACGTCGAACAATGCTGTACTTCGGTTCGGCCTGGTCATGGTCCTTTCAGCGCAGCGCTGAATGCGACGTCCGCCGACGAGCGATCTCGATCAGCGCCGCGAGGAACAACTGGAGCTTGTCCACGCTAGGCAAAAATCGCAAGCCAAAGCTTCGCACATTGCGATCTCACCGAGCACGGACACACCGCGATCTGCGACGTGCAGCGACGCGGCGGATCTCTCCCAATGTACGACCACGCGATCGCAGTTTCTCGTCGAGCAATCCGCAGCATGTGAGCGAGCCGTGGTGTGCGGCCGCGATCGTTGCGGCGAGCGAGCTGCCGACCGTGCGGTCGTGCGCGGGCGCGCGATCACGGTGTTCCTCATCGGTAACCAGGGCAACCGTGTGCGCAACGATTCCAGCCCACACGCGGCGACGTGACGGCACCGCAGATGGGCCCGCCGCCGGTCGCGGCCGCGACGCAGGATCGCGCCGGTCACCCGACGTCCCAGGCTGCGCCCGGGTAGGCGATGCACGGCGGACCACTGTGCCATGGGCGCGCGTCGTCGGAACGCGCGGAGGCAGGGCACGCCGTCGGGGGTGCGCGGAGCCGAGGCCCGGCCGCGCTCGTCGCGCCGACCCCGCGGCGCCGGCGACCGTGTCGCAAACGCCCACTGTCCGGATCGCGGACACCCTGGTCGAACGACACCCAGCGTCGGGCGCGGCGCATCGTGCCGCGCCGCCACGACGGCTCAGCCGATCGTGTGGCGGATCACGAGGTAGGCGTAGGCGTACGGTGCGATGAACAGCACCGCGTCGATCCGGTCGAGCAGGCCGCCGTGACCGGGGAGCAGCGCGCCGGAGTCCTTGACGCCGACCGAGCGCTTGATCAGCGACTCGGTGAGGTCCCCGAGCTGGCCGAGGATGCCGCCCGGGATCGCGATCAGCGCGACGTCGAGCCAGCTCAGCCAGTGCGCCGAGATCAGCTTGAGCACGGCGGCGCCGACCAGCGAGCCGGCGAGGCCGCCCCACGCGCCGGCCCACGTCTTCTTGGGGCTGACCGCCTCGTAGAGCCGGGCCTGGCCGAGGAACCGGCCGGCGAAGTAGGCGCCGGTGTCGGCGACCCAGGCGACGATCAGGACGATCAGCACCGCGTCGCCGCCGGTGCCGGGCTCGAACCGCTCGATCAACTTGAGCTTGGCGAGGTAGGTGAGCAGGTATCCGGCGTAGACGATCCCGGCCACGGTGCCGGCGTAGCGACCGGCGACCGTCGGGATGTCGCGGAACCGGAACAGGAAGTACAGCCCGGGAGCGACCACGGCGAGCGCCAGCGGCACCGCCGATCCGGCGTCCGCGGCTCCGACCAGCGCCGCCGGCAGTGCGCCGTACCCGGCGAGCACCGCCGGATCGAGCCAGTAGAACGCGGCGGTGGCGACCCCGCCCAGCACCAGCGCGGCGCGGCGATCCTCGGCCGGGAGCAGCATCGCGAACGCCTCGTGCATCGCGATCAGCGAGGCGCCGAAGATCAACAGCCAGGTCGGCTCCGGCCGGTGGTAGTAGAACAACGCCAGCAGGATCGGGATGGCGACCACCGCAACGAGGAACCGCTGAGCGAGGTTGCCGAGAGCCACGAAGAGACGCAGCTAACCGCAGGGCGCGATCCCCGTCAAGCCCAACTCCCGCGCCGCCCGCCGCGCAGTCCCGCCGCTCCGGCGCACGGTGACGGCGGCGTCACCCGGACTCGACGTCCGAGTCGAGCTGGCCGGAGCCGATCTGGCCAGGGACGACGCCGAACCGGCGCTCGCGGGCCGCGTACTGGTCCAGGCATGCGTAGAGGTGCTCCCGGCGGAACTCCGGCCACAGCACGTCCACGAACACCAGCTCGGCGTAGGCGATCTCCCACAGCATGAAGTTCGAGATCCGCTGCTCGCCGCTCGACCGGATCAGCAGATCGAGCGGCGGCAGCCGCGCGGTCGGCAGGTAACCGCCGAACCGCTCGACGTCCACCTCGTCGGGGGACAGCCCGCCCGCGACCGCGTCGCGCACCGCCGCGCGGACGGCCCGGGCGATCGACTCCCGGCCGCCGTACGACAGCGCGAGCGTGAGGATCATGCCGTGATTTGCGGCGGACGCCGCGCGGAGCTCGTCGAGCGGCTCGCGGACCATCGGCGGCAACCGCTCGACGTCGCCGATCGCCTCGAGCCGGATCGCGTTGTCGAGGATCTCGGCGCGCTCGCCGAGCAGGTAGTCGCGGAGCAGCTGCATCAGCCCGCCGACCTCGTCGATCGGTCGTTGCCAGTTCTGCGACGAGAACGCGTACAGCGTGAGCGCCTCGATGCCGAGCTCGCGCGCCGCGCGGGTGACGTCGCGGACCGAGTCGGCGCCGACGCGATGGCCGTCGATCCGCGGCAGCCCGCGGCGCTCGGCCCACCGGCCGTTGCCGTCCATGATGATGCCGACGTGACGAGGCAGCTTGCGGGGCTCGGTGGACATCGTGTTTCGCAGATCGTATGGATCGCGAGGCACCGCGAGTAGCACGCTCGGAGCGAGCGTTGCAACCACACCTTTGATCCCGTACGCTCGGTGGAAGCCATGGGGATCTTTTCCAGACTCGGGACGCTGATCAAGTCCAACATCAACGATCTCATCACGAAGGCTGAGGATCCCGAGAAGATGCTGTCCCAGGTGCTGCTCGAGATGCAGCAGCAGCTGGTCGAGGCCAAGAAGGCGGTGGCGGTCGCGATCGCCGACGAGAAAAAACTGCAGAAGCAGTACACCGCCGAGTCCGACAAGGCCAAGGAGTGGGAGCGCAAGGCGATGGTCGCAGTGCGCGCCGGTGACGACAACCTCGCGCGCCAGGCGCTCGCCCGTAAGCAAGAACACGAATCGATCGCGTCGCAGTTCCAGCAGCAGTGGCTGGCCCAGAAGCAGGCGGTCGAGAAGCTCAAGGATGCCCTGCGCCTGCTCAACAACAAGATCGAGGAAGCCAAGCGCAAGAAGAACATCCTGATCGCCCGCAAGAAGCGCGCGGAGGCCCAGCAGCAGATCGCCAACACCATGCAGGGCCTCGGCGATACCAGCGCATTCGACACCTTCGACCGCATGGCCGAGCGGATCCAGCTGATGGAGGCCGAGGCCGAGGCGGGTGCCGAGCTCGCCGGAGAGCTGTCCGGCGACACCCTGGAGTCGAAGTTCCTCCAGCTCGAGCAGGGCGGCGGCCACAGCGAGGACGACGCGCTGTCCGAGCTCAAGGCCAAGATGGGCATGCTCGAGGCCCCCAAGGGCGAGTCCGCCAAGCAGCTCGGCGCCGGCGCCGCGGCGGCCAAGGACGACAAGCACACCGACGCTGCGACCCCGGCGGCCGGCATCGGTAGCCTGACCGCCGAGGACCTCAAGGAGCTCGAGGACCTCGACCTGTCGGAGCTCGACGGCAAGGAAGCCAAGAAGGCGTAGCGCGGACCTTCGCTCCGCTGCGACGATGGCCGGCGGCGGGGTGGTTCCTGCCAGGCTCGACATCCAGGCAATCCCGCCGCTTGGACATCTGCGGACCCCCACGTGGGGGCGGAGGCAGCCTGGCCAAGGGCTCGCGATGTCGCCGCGTCGTCACCGACGACAGGAGACGCCTCCGCGAGAGCTAGTGCCCGGCCAGCGGCGGTTCGTTCTCGACGAAGATCGGCGAGATCAGGCTGTGTCGGAACGGCGCGCCCCGGTGTGAATGAATCGCCACAGGGGCGATGTGGGCCGGACCTCGGGTGCGTGGCCGCGACGACAAGCCGTCGCAACGCCAGCGGTTTCCTGCGCCCGCGCGGCGCGCGGTTCCGGGGGTCGCCGCCGGCGGCAGGCGTCGCCACCGGATCGTGACTTGCAGGCGCGTGGTCCATGCGCCTCGTCGCCGGTGTGCTCTCCCTCGCCCTGTTCGCTCCGTTCGCGCACGCCGACGACCCCGCGACCCCGCCGGCGCCGACCCCCGCGCCGGCCCCTGCCCCGCCGGCGTCGGCGGCATCGCCGGGACCCAGCGAGACCGCGCGGGTCCGGGTGCCATTCCGCGTCGTCCGGGTCATGCCCGAGACCCGGCAGGCGCTGCTGTTCGACCGCAGCCGCAACACCCACGTCCTGGCCGAGGTCGGCGGCAAGCTCGACGGCTACACCATCGAGGACATCGACGACGAGACTGTCAGCCTGCGCCGCGACAATCAGCAGATCGTGCTCGCCGCCCCGCCGCACGGCGCCGGTCGCGCCCGCGAGCTCTCGCCGGTGCGCGTCCGCTCCGCGCTGGCAGCCCCGGGGCCCGACGCTGCTGCGCCGGCGGATCTGCCGGCGCCGGGGGGGTCGCCGGCTCCGATCGACCCGTACGGCGACCCACCGAGCCCGGCCAGTGGCCTGGCAACGCCTGCCCCGGCCCGGCTCGCACCGCCGGCCCCCGCGGACGGGCTGCCTCCCGAGCCGGGCATCCGGGTCGCACACGCGCCCGACGCCTCGGCGCCGCTGGTAAGCTCGCCGGTGGTCGTCCCAGGAGAGGGCGGCGTCCGCGTCGCCGTGGCGCCCGATGTCGGTCCCGGCCCGGGGCCCTCCGCTGGGCCAGGCGCCTCCGGGGCGGCGCCGAGCATGGCGCTGTCCAGCGCGGCGGCCCCCGGCTCCGGCGGGATCCGCGTGGTGTCGGCGGCGCCCGGCGCCGCGCCGCCCGCCCCGGGGACGACATCCGGGGCCCCGAGCCGGGCACCCCTCGCCTCGGCGGCTCCCGGCGCCATCGCCGGGGTCCCGAGCGCCGCACCCGCAGACCCGTACTCCTCACCCGCGGCTCCGAGCACCGCACCCGCGGCCCCGAGCACCGCACCCGCGGCCCCGAGCGCCGCACCCGCGGCCCCGAGCGCCGTACCCGCGGCCCCGAGCGCCGTACCCGCGGCCCCGAGCGCCGTACCCGCAACCCCGGGCACAGCACCCGCGGCCCCGAGCGCCGTACCCGCAACCCCGGGCACAGCACCCGCGGCCCCGAGCGCCGCACTCGCAACCCCGAGCGCCGCACCGGGCGTTGCAGCAGCGGCCACGAGTCCGGCCCTCGCCCCGGGCGCGCCGGCAGCTGCTTCCAGCGCCGCCAGCCCCGGCATGCCCGGCCGAACGATCGCCGAGCCGGTGGCGATCCCGCCGCGCGCGCCGGTGGCGACGACTGCAGCCGCGCCCGGGTCGGTCCAGCCGAAGCCAGGCGAGATCCGCGAGGTCCGCGCCCCGGACGCCGCGCGGGCACCCGACAAGCAGACCGCCGACGCCCGCGCGATGGCGGATATCCTGACCGCGGACCACCCGACGCGCAGCCCGCGCGCCCCGGTCGAGCTGCCTGCTCCCACCCATGGCGCCGAGGTGCGCCCCGCGGCCGCGGCCGCGCCCGGTGATGCGATCGCGATCTCGCGCGGTGACCTCGACAGCGCGCTGGCCGACTTCGCGCGGCTCACCGCCGGCGTCCGCGGCAGCTTCTCGGCGACCGGCGTCGTGATCGACTCCGTCGGCAACGGGACGATCTTCCAGCGCGCGGGCCTGCGCACCGGCGATGTCGTCACCAGCGTCGATGGCGTCCGGCTGCGCACGCTGGACGACGCCGCCAACCTGTACGCCCGCGCGTCGACCGCCCGGGCGATCACCGCGCAGGTCGTCCGCGCCGGCAAGCCGGTCACGCTCCACGTGGTGATCCAGTAGTCGCTGGCGTCGCAGGGTCGCGGCCACGCCACGCCCCGCCCCGCCCCGTACACCTCGGCTCGGCTCGGCCGGCACGCAGCGGCGCCGCGGCGCTGCGCCCGCGATCGGAGTGGTTTACGATGGCCGGGTGGCCGCGATCCGGTTGGAGCTTCGGCTGTCCCATCAGAGCGACTGGATCAAGATCTTCGATCCGCGCGACTGGACGATCTTCGTGCCGACCGGCGATGACGTCGCGCACGGCACCGCGGTGCGGATCGATCTCGACGTCGGCGGCTGGCTGGTCGCGTTGCGCGGCGCCGTGGTCGGCCGCCGCGACGAGCCCGCCGGCGTGGTCGTGGCGCTCGGCGGCACCGAGCGCGACAAGATCAACTACCTGAACGGCTTCGTCCGCGGCGGGCTGCTCAACCTGCGCGAGAAGCGCCGGCTACCGGTCAAGCTCGCGGTCACCTACGGCGCCGTCGAGGGGCCGGCGACCACCTTCACCAAGGACATCAACGAGGAGGGCGTGTTCCTGTTCACCGACCGCCCGCTCCCCGAGACCTCGCAGGTCCACATGCTGCTCAGCCTGCCCGACCGCGCCCAGCCGCTGTCGCTGATCGGCAAGGTCTCGCACACGATCGTCGCCGCGGACGACGAGCCGCCGGGCATGGGCATCGTGTTCGACCTCGACGACGCGGCGCGCGATCAGCTCACCGAGATCGTCCGCGAGCTCGAGGCGCAGCTCCACGCCGGCAAGCTGCCGACGAGCACCGTCGAGTGATGGCCGCTCGACGGTGCCCATGAGGCCGCCGGCGCGGAGGAGACCCAGGAGGCCCCGGAGGGTCCACGTCCAACGTCGAGGGTGGAGTCGTCCCACGTTCACGCCGGTAACTCGCCGCGGGCGGCGTAATGCTGCAGGTGGTCCGATGGGCGAGATCGGCATCACCTACGTGCAGGTCAGCCAGATCATTGCTCGATCGATCGAGGAGTGGCACCGTGTCCGGTGGTGCGTCGGCCGCGAACCACTCCGAACGCTCCGGTCACGTGGCGCGATGGCGTCCACCTCACCGGGACGCCGATCTGGTGCGACGCGCGCCGGCGCCGCGACGTGTGCTTCCTGTCGTCGGCGGATCGCGTCGGGCGCACCGGCCATGGCCAGCTGATCGGCACCGCGATCACGCTCGCGCTGGTCGACGCCTCCGGCCCCGGCCACCTCGCCGTGCCGGTGCGCCAGCGCTTCACGCTGGGCACGGTGCGGCTCGAGCTGATCCCGTCGGGCCGCGGGTTCGGCGCCGCGGCGCTCCACGCCGACGTCGCCGGCAAGACCGTGCTGTACGCCGGCGCGGTGCGGACCAGCACCGGTGGCGTCGGCGATGCCGCCGAGCTGCGCGCGTGCGACGCGGTCGTCGTCGCCGCGCCGTACGGCGAGCCGCGCCACCAGTTCCCGCCGCTCGGCTCCGCGATCGCCGCCGCGATCGACTGGACGCGCGCCCAGCTCGCCGCGGGCCGCCGGCCGGTGCTGATGGTCGACAGCGTGCTCGACGGGCTGGAGGTCGCGAGCCGGCTCGCCGCCGAGGCCATCGCGATCGCCGGCGGCCGCGCGCTGCGCGAGGCGGCGCATCGCATCGCCGAGCTCGTGCCCCCCCCCCAGCTCGTCGACGGCGAGGTCGCGATCGGCCGGTCGATCCCACGGGGGGCTCTGCACGCCGCCCCGCCGGCGAGGCCGTCGCCACTCCCTGCCTCGGTTCCCCTGATCCCACGCGGGGCGCTGTCCCCCGCCTCGCCGGCGGACCCGGCCGGCGCCGACCTGCTCGCACCGTCGCACCTGGCGGTCGGCAGCCAGGCGCTCCCCCGCCCGGCGCTCGACGCCACCAGCGGCGTTCCCCCGATCGCCCCGCCGGGGCGCGAGCCGCGTGCGATCGTCTGGCTCGACGCCGACCGGGCGCAGCTCGCCCGGGCGCTCGGCGATCGCCCGATCGCGACGGCGCTGGTCTCGGCGCGCGCGATCGAGGGCACCGCCGGCTGCGACGCCGCGTTCGCGTGGGCGTCCGCCGCCGACCGCGCGCAGCTGCTGGCCTGGATCGAGGCCACCGGCGCGCGCGACGTGTTCATCACCGGCGCGTGCGCCGAGGCGATCGTCGCCGCGCTCGGCCCCGGCGCGCGCGTGATCGGCCCGCCGCACCAGATGCCGCTGTTCCCGCGCGAGGCGACCTCGTGATCCGGGCGCCCAGGGCCGATTCCGCGGAAGCGCGGGGTGCGGTGGACGGCGATTCCGCGGAAGCCCCCCGCGACGCGGCGAGACCTGGGTATCTGCGCCGCGATCGCCAAGGCCCGGCCCCGCCGGGGCGGGCGTGATGCGCGCGCGCGTCGCGGTGGTCAACCGGCGCGACGGCGGGTGGTGGTGGCGGCTGCCGGTGGTCGCGCTGCTGTGGATCGCGCTCGCGGTGCCGATCGCGGCGGCGGGCGTCGTCGCGGTGACGCTGCGGCGCTGGGCGCGCGACCTGCCCGAGGTCCCCGACCTCGCGGCGTGGCAGGCCGACGCACCGCAGACCTCGCTGGTGCTCGCAGCCGACGGCGCGCACCTCGCCGAGCTGCCGTTTCGCGATGGCAAGGTGATCGGCCACCGCACGCGGGTCGCGCTCGACCGCCTGCCGGCGCAGCTGGTCCGCGCGGTGCTCGCCGCCGAGGACGTGCGGTTCTTCGCCCACCGCGGCGTCGACTACCCGGCGATCGCGCGCGCCGCGCGGATCAACTACCAGGCCGGCCGCGTGGTCGAGGGCGCCTCGACGATCACCCAGCAGGTCGCGCGCAACCTCCTGCCGCGCGAGATCGGCAGCGAGCGCAACGTGCGCCGCAAGGTCCGCGAGGCGCTGCTGGCGCGCGCGATCGAGCGGCGGTGGACCAAGCGCGACATCCTCGAGACCTACCTCGACTTCGTGTTCCTCGGCGAGGGCGCCTACGGCATGGCCGCCGCGGCGCGCGCTTACTTCGACCGCGACGTCTCGCAGCTCGATCTGCCCGAGGCCGCGCTGCTCGCCGGGCTGATCCAGGCGCCCGGCCGGCTCGATCCGTTCCACCATCCGGCCGCGGCGCGGGCGCGGCGCGACGAGGTGCTCGCCCGGATGGCGCGCGCCCACCTGATCGACGCCGCCGAGCAGGCGCGAGCCGCCGCGGCCCCGCTCGCGCTCGCCCGGCCGCGCCGCAGCTATGGCCGCCGCGCCCCGTGGTACACCGAGCAGGTTCGCCGCCTCCTCGCCGGCGCGCTGCCGCGCGAGCTCGCCCGCGGCGGCCTGGTGATCGACACCGCCGCCTTGCCCGCGCTCGGCGCCGAGCTCGCCGCCGACGCCGCCGCGCACGCCGATCGCTGGGGCGGCGCCGAGCTCGCCGCGCTGGTCTGGGATCACCGCACCGGGTACGTCGAGGCGATCGTCGGCGGGCGGGCGTGGGGCGCCGATCGCTTCGATCGCGCGCTGCAGAGCTGCCGCCAGCCCGGCTCGGCGTGGAAGCCGCTGGTCTACGGCGCCGCGCTCGCGGCCGGGGCGATCACCCCGGGCACCGCGCTGCGCGACGCGCCGATCGCCGAGTACGACGAGGCCACCGGGGCGCACTGGAAGCCGCGCTCCGGGAGCCGGTTCCGCGGCCTCGTGCTGGCCCAGGACGCGTTCGCCGCCTCGCTCAACGCCCCGGCGATCGACGTGTTCGACCGCGTCGGCGCCGGTCCGGTCATCGCGCTCGCCCGCCGGCTCGGCATCACGACCGCGCTGTCCGAGGCCCGGCCGATGGCGCTCGGCGCGTCGTGCGTCCGGCCGATCGAGCTCGCCCGGGCGTACGCGGCGATCGCGCGGCGCGGCTGGGCGGTCACCCCGCACCTCGCGATCCGGGTCCGCCGCGGCGACGCCGCGGTGTTCGACACCGCGGTGCCCGAGGATCCGTGGATCGATCCGGCGCGCCGGTTCGACCGGATCGCCGCGACCGCGGGCGCCGACCCCGCCGAGCGAGTCGGCGCGCCGGGCGGCCGGCAGGGCGGCCGGTTGATCGACGAGCAGGTCGCCTTCCAGCTCGCCGACATGATGAGCGCGGTGGTCGCGCGCGGCACCGCGACCGGCGCCGCGGCGCTGGGCCGCCCCGCCGCGGGCAAGACCGGCACCACCAACGACAACACCGACGCCTGGTTCGTCGGCTTCACCGGCCGCGTGCTCGGCGCGGTGTGGGTCGGGTTCGATGATCCGGCGCACAAGCTCGGTCCGGAAGGTGATGGCGCGCACGCCGCGCTGCCGCTGTGGATCCGCGCCGTGCGCGCCGCCGAGGGCAGCCGGCCACCCAGCGCCGTGCCCGGGCCGCCGCCCGACGGCATGGAGCGCGCCGCGATCGACCGCGAGACCGGCCTGCTCGCTGCGCCGGGCACCGGCGGTCTGCCGCTGTGGTTCCGGCCCGGGACCGCGCCGACCGAGGTCGCGGGGCAACCTGGGACATCGCCGACGGATTTCGGCCGTAGCTCCAGCGAATTCTGAGCGCGCCTCGAAGGCGGCAGCCGCGCGCCACAGTGCTATGCTGCGCGCGATGTTTGGCATGGGCGGCAGCGAGATCCTGGTGATCTTGATCGTCGCGCTGATATTTTTGGGACCTGACAAGCTGCCCGAGGCGGCCAAGCAGATCAGCAAAGGTATCCGCGACATCAAGAAGCAGTCGCGCGCGCTGCAGCAGACCATCGAGGACGACGAGAACATCGGCGGCGCGCTGCGCGACCTGCGGAGCGCGCTGCGCGGCGAGGAGCCGCCACCGCCGATCAAGAAGCCGCCCAAGCAGATCGAGGCGGTTGCCACCCCGGATCCGGTCGCACCGGCCGCGGCGCTGACCGCCGCCCTGGAGCCGCCGCTTGCCACCGAGGCCGCCGCCGCCGGGGCAAACGCCACCGCCGCTCCCAGGGACCCGCTGGAGGCCGATGCGGAGGTCGCCTCGGCGTTCGCGTTCGAGAGCGGCCACATGACCGCACCTGCGCACACGCCGCCCGCCGCTCACGAGCCGGCCCCGGCGCCCGCGATCACGCTGCCGCCGACCGCCGGAGAGCCAGACGAGGCGACCGCGGCATCGACATCTTCCATGCACGCCGATGCCGACCTCGCAGCGCTGGTGAAGCCGGCGCCCAACACCATCGCCCGCGGGGCGACCCCGACCGCGGCCTCCGATGCAGCACCCGCCGCGACTGAACCGCGCGACGCGACGCGCGGAGGGGTGAATGGGCCGGCTTCGCCGGACCACCCCCTAGAGGGGGGTCATCGGGAAAGTCCCCCGTCGATCGACAAGTCGTCCGAGCCCGAGCATGGCCAAGGCTGACAACGACCCCGCCGAGCGCGAGCAGCTGGCTCGCGAGGCCGAGCTCGAGGACGGCCGCATGCCGTTCATGTCGCACCTCGGCGAGCTCCGCGACCGCCTGGTCAAGGCCGTGCTGTGGTTCGCCGCGGGGTTCCTCGGCTGCTGGTACTTCGCGGACGACATCTTCGCGTGGCTGCGCGAGCCGCTGTTCAACATCTGGCTGAAGCACACCGGGCCCAACATTCCCAAGGAGCTCGACTGGGGCCCGCCCAAGCTGATCTACACCGGCCTCACCCAGCCGTTCTGGGTCAACATGTCGGTCGGCCTGTGGGCCGGCCTGTTCGCCGCCTCGCCGTTCATCTTCTACCAGCTGTGGAAGTTCATCGCCCCCGGCCTGTACAAGCGCGAGCGCAAGATCGGCGTGTCGTTCGCGCTGACCTCCGCGATCCTGTTCGCCTCCGGTGCGCTGTTCTGCTTCTACTTCGCGCTGCCGCGGCTCTACAACTTCCTGCTGTCGTACAACTCGCGCGATCTGCAGTCGCTGCCCAACATCCAAGAGTACCTCGACCTGACCCGCGACTCGATGCTCGCGTTCGGTCTGGTGTTCGAGATGCCGCTCTTGATCTACTTCCTCGCGCTGGTCGGCATGGTCACCCACCGCGGCCTGCTCCGGTTCAGCCGCTGGTTCGTCGTCCTCGCGTTCGTGATCGGCGCGGTGCTCACGCCGGGCCCCGACGTCGTGTCGCAGTTCCTGATGGCGGTCCCGATGATCGCGCTCTACTTCATGTCGATCGTGCCCGCCTGGTGGGTCACCAAGAAGCGCGAGCGGACCGACGCCGAGCAGCGCGCCCGCGAGGGCGCGCCGGCCAAGCGCACGCGCAAGGCCGACGACGACGCGAGCTGACGCCGCGCGCAGCTAGCCTCCGAGCGGGTTTTCCTTGCCCCCCGGCATGCCGCCCCGCGCGGTCCGGACCGGATGCGGCGCAGCCGAGGCCGACCGGAACAGCGAGAACCAGCCGTACGCCAGCGCGGCTCCGACCGCGGCCCAGACCAGCAGCGACGTCACCGCGATCGAGCGCCGCGCGCTGTACTTGGCGTCGAGCTGCTCGGCGCGAAACCCATCGAGCGCGGCGTAGCTGTCCGGCGTGTCCGCGGTCGACTGCACCGCGGCGACCTTGGCGTCGATCGCCGCGAACGCGCTGCGCTCGCGCATCCCCGCCACGAGGTGCGCCGGCACGAACCCCAGCGCGAGCGCCAGCGCGACGCCGGCGACCAGGCGCACGCGCGCCGACGCGAGCACCGGGATCTGGGCCACCAGCTCGCTCCCCAGCCTCCGGGCCGCGATCGCGAACGCCGACAGCGGCGGATCCGAGATCCGCACCGGCGGCCCGGACGGCCCAGCTGCCAGGCTCTGCGGCACGCCGCCCGGCGCCCCGGGCGGGGTCGGCGCCGGGCTCTGCGGTGCGCCACCCGGCGCCCCGGGCAAGGCCGGTGCCGGGCCCTGCGGTGCGCGGCCCGGCGCCCCCGGCGCGTAAGGCGCTGGATCGGCCCCGCGCGCGCTGAACGGTGTTGCCGGCATCGGCCCAGCCGGTGGCAGCGGCGGCCACGCCCGTTGCGGATCCACCGGGGGGCTCGACGGCGTCGCCGGCCGCGCCGGCTCGGCAGCCATCGCTGGCGGCGCGCTCCCCTGCCTGCGCGCCCGGTGCGCAAGATCATCGTCGGCCAGCTCGAGCAGCGCTTCGTCCGCGGCGAGCTCCGGCGGGGCGAACGGATCGACCGGCTCGTTGCGCGAGCGCGCGGAACGCGCCGGACGCGGCGCCGCCGGGCCCATGCTCGCCGGCAGCGTCCCATCGGTCGACGGCAACGCCGCCAGCTCGTCGTCGAGCGTGGCCAGCGACAGCGCACCGCTGCGATCGAGCGCGCCCAGCGTCGCGATCGGCCCGCCCGCGGCAGCCACGCCGCGATTCCCCGGCGAGCCGCTCGGTCCCACGGGCGGCAATCCGGCCGGCTGCGGTAGCAGTGACAGCGCCAGCGACGACTCCTCGGCGGGAGGCGGCTCCGACTGCGGCGGCAACGACGTTCGCGCCGGCCGCGACTCCGGCTGCGGCGGCAACGGCGACCGCCTCAGCGGCGGCTCCGGCTGCGGCCGCAACGACGATCGCGCCGGCCGCGACTCCGGCTGTGGTGGCAACGACGACCGCGCCGGCCGTGACTCCGGCTGCGGCGGCAACGAGGATCGCGCTGGCCGCGGCTCCTCCGGCTGCGGCGGCAACGACGTTCGCGCCGGCCGTGGCTCCGACTGCGGGGGCGATGACGATCGCGCCGGCTGCGGCGATAGCGACGACCGCATCGGCCGCGACTCCTGCGGCTGAGGCGGCAACGAGGATCGCGCTGGCCGTGCCTCAGGCTGCGGCGGCGATGACGATCGCGCCGGCCGCGGCTCCTGCGGCTGCGGCGGTAGCGAGGATCGCGCCGGCCGCGACTCGAGCTGCGGTCCCGGTGCACGCGTCGCCGGCTCACCGGCTGGCTCGATCCGGACCCTCGCCCCGATCGCGGCGAGATCGCGCAGGTAGGTCTCGGCCGTCGCTCGATCCACCCCTGCCTTGACCCGGAACCGGCCCCGCGTCAGCCGCGCCTCGAGCTCGGCCGCCGGCAACCGGTAGCGGGTGGCCATGGCGCTGGCGAGCTCGCGCACGGCCTCGCGTGACGTTCCCGTCGCGCCATCGACGTAGACGTCAAACACGAACTCACTATCCCACGTTCATCCGGCCGGGAGAGATCTCCCCCTCTCGGGAGAAGTTGCAGTCAGCGATCGCTCCCCCTACCGTGAGGACATGGTCCTCGGCAAACCGCGTCCCAAGATCTCTTGGTCGAGTCGCCGTATTCGCCTCGGAGTTGCCCACCACGGCACGCCGTCGAGCTGGACCCCGCCGGTCAAGGACCACGCGCCCGCGCGCGCCAAGCCGAAGAAGCGACCGTAATCCACACTCGATCGAGCAGCTGCGAACCCGCGACCGCGGGTCCGGTGATCGCTCGCGCATCGCACATCGACCCACGCCGGCCGACCGTCATGGCACCGGAGGGAGGGCTGCGCGCCGCGCGGTGCTCGTGAGCGTTGACGCCGACCTGATCGGTGACCCAGAGCGTCGACGGCGACGTACGACGTTGAGTCCACCCTCGACGTTGGACCTCGACCGATCCTGTGCTGCGAGCCTCGACGGAGCGCGACCAGGGTACGAGGTCGAGGTCGAGGTCGACGGTGGGTCAGACGTCTACGTATCGCTTCGCTGCCGTCGAGCTCAACGACGACCGTCAAGGTCAAGGCTCAGGTCGACGTCAACGGGCGATGCGCCTGAGGCGCGATCGCCGGCGGCTGCGATCAGACGGCGCGCTGTCCTGGGCACTACGCCCTGCACACTTCTGGCTAGTTGTCGTCGCCGGGCGGCGGCACGCGGCTGGACGCCTCGTTGTAGCCGTCGCGGGCGCGCGCGTTGTCCGGATCGAGCTGCAGCGCCTTCTTGAACTGCGCCGCGGCCTGAGCGTTGTTGCCGCTGCTGAGATAGGCCTCGCCGAGCAGGGTCAGCACCTTGACGTTCTTGGGCACCAGCTTCGACGCCTTCGACAGGTGCGCGATCGCGTCGCCGAACAGTCCCTGGCGCAGCGCGATCTCGCCCATCCCCATCATCGCGGGGACGTTCTTCGCATCGAGCTCCAGCGCCTTCTGGAAGCTCCCCGCCGCGCCCGCGGTGTCGCCGCCGATCAGCTGCTGGCCGCCCAGGTTGGCGAAGAACTCGGCCTTGCGCTCGGGCGGTGCGCTGTCGCCGGGCGCGTCCTCGCCGTATGGATCCTTGGGGCTGTCGGTGAGGCTCGGCGCGGCCGCGCGGGCCGGGGTGGGCGCCGGCGGCGCAACGCTGCCCGGACTGGTGAAGCTGGGCGGCCTGCGGGTCGGCTCCGACCCGAGGATCGGGTAGCTCGGTTCGGACGCACGATGCGCCGGCGCGCGGGTCTCGGCGCGCGGCTCGGCGGAGTGCGCGTCGGCGACGCGGCGGGCCGGCGGCGCGGGCCTGGGCGGCGGCGACGCGGCCGGCGGTGAGCTCGACGGGCGCATGACGTCCGCGGTCTTCGCGCGGTGGGTCGGCGCCGGCCGGGGCGCCGCGCCGGTGGCGTCGCCGCTCCCGACGATCTGCGACGGCGGCGGCGGCGGCTCGGGGGTCGCGATCGGGGCAGGGGCCGGGGCAGGGGCCGGGGCCGCAGCGGGCGGCGCGGTCTGCGCGACGGCCGCCGGCTGGCCCGACGATCCGCCGCGAGTCAGCGCGTACGCCATGATGCCGCCGAAGACGACGAACGTGCCGATCCCGGCGATCAGCCCCCAGCGGCGCGGGCGCGGCTCGTCGTCGTACACGAGATCGACGGTGCTGATCGCGAGCGGCCGGCGCACCCGGCCGGTGCGCGACGGATCGCCGCCGCCCGACAGCTGGTCGCCCTCGTCGTACCAGACCTGCGAGATGTTCAGCTCCGACGCCGCCGGCTTCTGCGGCTTGCCGCGCGGCTGTGCGTCGTCGGGCGAGCTCGGCGGCAGCACCGCGCTCGGCTCGCGGCGAGACAGCGGGGCGCTCGGCGCGGCGCCGCGTCCGGCAGCCGGCGACGGGTCGATCACGCCCGAGACCGAGGCCTGGGCCGGCGGGGCGGCAAACGGCCGCTCCGGCGACGTCACCGGCTGGGCCGGCGGGGCGGCAAACGGCCGCTCCGACGACGTCACCGGGCGGTCCGGCGATGCTGCGGGCCGATCCGGCGACACCGCGGGCCGCCCCGGCAGCGCCACGCGGGCCTGCGCCGGCAGAACCACCGCCGGATCGACGAGCGGCACGCCGATCCGCGGCGTCCCGGTCCGCTTGCGGAGCAGCTCGACCGAGTCCGGCTTCGCCGGCGGCGGCGCGATCGGCGCCCGCAGCGTGACCCCCGGCTCCATCGCAGCGAGCGGGGGCACCCCGGCGGCTCCGGCCGGGCGGGCAGCATAGGCCCCGGTGGGCTCCATCGGCGGAACCGCCGTGCGCGCCGGCGGCGCGGGCGCAGCCACCGGCGGGGATGCCGGAGCCGCGGACGCCGGAGCCGCGGACGCCGGGGGCGCGGACGGTGGCTCCGGGCGAGGCGGCTCGGCGAACGACTGCACCCCCAGCCGCTGCATCACCCGCGACACCGACGGCGGAGGGATGCTCTCGCGGCGGCGCGCGATCTCGTCCTCCATCACCTCGCCGGTCTCGAGCCCGCGGCGCAGCGCCTCGACCATGCGGGTCGTGGTCGCGAACCGGTTCTCCGGGTCCTTGGCGAGCATCTTGGTGACCGCCGCCTCCATCCACAGCGGCACGCCGGGCCGCCGGGTCGGCAGCGGCTGCGGGATCTCGGTGACCTGCCGGGTCAGGATGTCGAACACCCGGTTGCCGCCGAACGGCGGCGCGCCGGTCAGCATCTCGTAGGCGACGCAGCCCAGCTGGTAGATGTCGGCGCGGCGATCAATCCGGTCGCCGCGCGCCTGCTCGGGCGACATGTAGCGCGGATCGCCGAACGTCATGCCGAGGCTGGTCGACGCCGCCTGGCCCTCGGCCTCGACCAGCTTGGCGAGCCCGAAGTCGAGCAGCTTGACGAAGTTCGCCTTGCCGCGGCGAACCGCAAGGTAGATGTTGCGCGGCCGCAGATCGCGGTGCACGTAGCCGATCGCGTGCGCCTCCATCAGCGCCTCGCCGACCTGGCTCAGGATGTCGGCGGTGCGCTCGACCGACAGCTGCTGGTCGCGCGCGAGCACGGTGTCGAGGGTCTCGCCCTCGAGCAGCTCCATCGCGAGGTAGAGCCGCCCGTCGGGCGTGCGCCCGAAGTCGTGGATCTCGACGATGTGCTCGTTGTCGATCTCGGCGACCGTCGTCGCCTCGCGACGGAACCGCTCGACCGCGAGGTCGTCGCGCGACAGCTCGGTGTGCAGCACCTTGATCGCGACCTTGCGGCGCAGCGTCACGTGCTCGGCGCGGTAGATCGTGCCGGATCCGCCCTGGCCGATCAGGTCCTGGACCAGGAACCGCTCGCCGAGCAGCTTGCCGAGCAGCGGATCGGCCGGCGCCTCGCGCACACGCGGCCGGCCGCAGTTCGGGCAGAACAGCGCGGTCGCGATGTACGCGTGTTGACATCCGGCGCAGTGGATCGTCGCAGTCATGTCATGTGCGGGCATGGGTCGTGGGCGGACGGACGACCGGGACGAATACTAGCGCACGGCGTCGAGCCATGCCCGTGGCAAACGCCGGGCGGTCGCCGGTTCCGGTGTCCCGGCGCTCGGGCACTCCGGCGTTCCGGCCGTCAGGACTTCAGCTTGCGCAGCGCCTCGGCCAGCTCCGCGTCGGTCACGACGCCCTTGGCGACCAGCGCATGGATCAGGGCGGTCAGCCGGGTCTCCAGGTCGTCGGGCGCCATCGCCTGCAACATCGCGATGGGGATCTGCGCCGTCACCGACACCTCGGACTCGGTCTCCGGCGGCCGGCCGCGCGATGTGACCACCGCCGCGGCTCCCGGGTTGTCCACGCGGCTCACCACCGCCGTGTTGACCTGGCGATAGCCCTTGTCGACCAGCTCGTCGATCGCCGACAGCGGCAGCGCGGTGACCTCGACGTCGCAATGCGTCAGCTGCTCGATCTCGGCGACCGCGGCGGTATCGGTCGGATCGGCCATCGCGATCCGCATCACCTTGCTGTTGCCGTCGCGCGTCACCGACATCGGCAGCACCCGCAGCCGGGCGCACACGTCGCGCGGGACGTGGCGAAGCGCCTCGGGGTCGATCTCCAGGCTCCCCGGATCGATCAGCGGCACGCGGGTCTGCTTGCGCAGCGCGCCGACCAGCGCCACCTCATCGACCCCGAGCTCGCGCACCAGCACGACCACCAGCGGCAGCTTGCGCTCGTCGGCCAGCCGGCCCGCCCTCGCGGCGCCGGCCTTGTTGACGAGGCCGGCCTCGATCGCGATCTCTCCCAGCGTTCTTGGCACGGATCTATGCGTGCACCCGACAAGATTCGAACCTGTGACCTTTGGCTCCGGAGGCCAACGCTCTATCCAGCTGAGCTACGGGTGCGTGCTGAGCGTTCTACTCCGCGCGGTCGCGGGAAACAAGTGTCGGAGGGCCAGGTTACCGCGCCAGCGCGCCGGCCGAGGCGCCGCCGAGCCGTCTGCGCCCGGGCGCCCGACGACAGGTCCGCGTCCGCTGTCGAAGTTCCGACACAGCGTGCGCCGGGCGACCATCGCCGCGTGATTCGCGAACCAGCGACTGCGCTCCCACAACGACCTGTCGCAGGGCGCGCTCGGCCCACCTCCGGCGGTGGGATTGCCCACCAAGTTCAGGTCCCCTGATCCGCGGATTTTCGAGACCCATCCCGTGTGATTTGCCAGCCGTGCGCGACAGGTCTACCGTGCGCTGCATGGGGCGAAAGGAAGACGCGCTCGAATATCACAGCCGTGCACGCCGAGGAAAGCTCGAGGTCGTACCGACCAAGCCGCTGGTCAGTCAGCTCGACCTCTCGCTTGCCTATAGCCCCGGCGTCGCCGAGCCCTGCCTCGAGATCGCACGCGACCAGGAACGCTCGTGGGAATACACCGCGCGCGCCAACCTGGTCGCCGTGATCTCCAACGGCACCGCCGTGCTCGGCCTCGGCGACATCGGCCCGCACGCCGGCAAGCCGGTGATGGAGGGCAAGGCCTGCCTGTTCAAGAAGTTCGCCGACATCGACGTGTTCGATCTCGAGATCAACGAGAAGGACGTCGACAAGTTCTGCGACATCGTCACCGCGCTCGAGCCGACGTTCGGCGGGATCAACCTCGAGGACATCGCCGCGCCGGCGTGCTTCGAGATCGAGGAGAAGCTGCGCCAGCGCATGCGGATCCCGGTGTTCCACGACGACCAGCACGGCACCGCGATCATCTCGGGCGCCGGCCTGATCAACGCCGCCGTGCTCGCCGGCAAGAAGCTCGACGCGATCAAGCTCGTGGTGTCGGGCGCCGGCGCCGCCGCGATCGCCTGCGTCGAGTTCTTCTGCAGCCTCGGCATGAAGGCCGAGAACGTCATCCTCGTCGACTCCAAGGGCGTCGTCCACCGCGGCCGCAAGGACCTGAACCGCCAGAAGGCGCGCTGGGCGGTGGCCGACGACGGCCGCCGCACCCTGGCCGACGCGATGCGCGGCACCGACATGTTCATGGGCCTGTCGATCGCCAACGTCGTCACCCCCGACATGCTGCGCACCATGGCCGACCGCCCGATCGTCTTCGCGCTCGCCAACCCCGATCCCGAGATCTCGTACCCCGACGCGATCGCGGCCCGCCCCGACGCGCTGGTCGCGACCGGCCGCTCCGACTTCCCCAACCAGGTCAACAACGTCCTCGGTTTCCCGTACATCTTCCGCGGCGCGCTCGACTGCCGCGCCACCGGCGTGTCCGAGGCCATGAAGCTGGCCGCCGCCCGCGCGCTCGCCGATCTCACCCGCGAGCCGGTCCCCGACTCGGTCCTCACGGCGTACGGCGGCAAGTCGCTGAAGATGGGCCCCGACTACTTCATCCCCAAGCCGTTCGACCCGCGCGTGCTGTGGTGGGTCGCGCCCGCCGTCGCCAAGGCCGCCATGGAGTCCGGCGTCGCGCGGATCAGCTTCGACATCCACGACTACCGCGAGCGCCTGATCTCCCGGGGCTCCAACGCCGCCTACTCGATCATGCGCACGATCACCAAGGAAGCCCAGCGCGATCCGCAGCGCATCGTGTTCCCGCACGCCGCCAGCGCCCGCCTGCTGCGCGCCGTCCAGCAGATCGTCGAGGCCGGCACCGCGCGCCCGATCCTGCTCGGCCGCTCCGCCGAGATCGAGAAGCTGTGCACCGAGATGTCGCTCGACCTGATGTCGCGGGTCCAGATCGTCGATCCGCGCACCGCCCCACCGCAGCGCTACGTCGAGCGGCTCTACGAGCTCCGCCAGCGCAAGGGCCTGACCGAGTTCGCCGCCCAGGCGCTGATCACCAAGTCCGATTACTACGCCGCGATCATGGTCGAGTGCGGCGACGCCGACGGCATGGTCACCGGGCTCCGGCTCAACTACCCCGAGACCGTCCGGCCGCCGCTCGAGATCTTCGGCCTGTCACAGGGCGCCCAGGTCGCCGTCGGCATGTACATGATCGTCCAGCAGAACTCGGTCAAGTTCTTCGGCGACACCGTGTTCAACATCGATCCCGACGCCGACACCCTCGCCGACATCACCGTCCAGATGGCCGACGCCGTCCAGGGCTTCGGCGTCACCCCGCAGATCGCGATGATCTCGTACTCCAACTTCGGCGCCGTCCGCCACCCGGACGTCACCCGTATCCACCGCGCGCTCGATCTGGTCCGCGACCGCCGCCCCGACCTCGAGATCGACGGCGAGATGCAGCCCGAGGTCGCGCTCGACCCGGTCCGCCGCCAGCAGCACTATGGCTTCTCCCGCCTCACCAAGCCGGCCAACACCCTGGTGTTCAGCTCGCTCGCCGCCGGCAACGCCGCCTACCAGATCGCCCGCGCGATGGGCGGCGCGTCCGCCGTCGGCCCGATCCTGCTCGGCCTGTCCAGGCCGGTCGCCGCTATGCAGAACGACGCCACCGTCGAGGAGATCGTCAACATGACGTCGCACGTCGTGCTCAAGGCCCAGCAGATGCATCGCGGCGAGGCGCAAGCCGCCGCCGAGGCACTGCAGCCGGGTCCGCGCCTGGCGCGGCGATAGCGCGCGCGGGGTTGCTTCCCCGTACGGTCAGTCGTACGCTTGGTCGTACTGCTGGAGCTAACGATGGCGCGCCTCCCCAAGATGATCCCGGTCTCTGATCTGCGAGACGACGTGGCCGACGTTCTCCGCCGCGTGCAGAAATCTCGCGAGCCGCTGGTCGTGACCCAGCGGGGCCGGGCTGCGGCGGTCCTGATGAGTGTCCGCGAGTACGAACGGGCCGAGTACGAGCGGCAGATCCTGCGGGCGCTGGCACGTGGCGAACAGGAGATCGCGGAGGGCGCGGGGCATGACCTCGATAGCGTGCTCGCGGAAGCCGACGCCTTGTTGAACGCCGAAGAGCGGTGAAGATCCAGTTCACGCCGTCTGCGCGCCGGCAGTTCCTCGCCGCGTTGCAGTACATCCGGCGTGACGACCCGCTGGCCGCGCGGAACTTCCGGAAGAAGGCGGAGCTCCACCTGCGCCGGCTAGGTCGGTTCCCGGAATCCGGCCGTGTCGTGCCCGAGTTCCCGGACCTGCCCCACCGTGAGGTGATTGTCGCGCCGTACCGGTTCTTCTACCGCGTCGACGACCGCAAGGTCTGGATCGTCGCCGTGTGGCACGGCGCGCAACTCCCCGAGGATCCGTCTCGCTGACCCACCGCAGGAGAGACGATCCTCCGCGCGCTCATCGACACGGATGCCGGAACGATCGGTGTAAGCGGGGAGATCATGGAACGGCCGGCGCTCGTGCAGCCTCGCGCTCGTCGATCGCCACGGTGCTCGAAGCGTGGTGCCGTCGCTCGCCGCGATGCTCGAGCTTCGCGCCTACAGCGTCAGGAACCGGATCTTCTGGAAGTTGGTCTTGATGAACGCGACGTCGACATCGGTGAGGTGCTGGGAGCCCCACGGGTTGTACAGCGTGAACTTGCCGCCGCCGGCGCCGTTGAGCGCGTACTCGTGGTCGGTGACGACGCCGTTCTTCGTCAGCTTCTTGCTCTTCTCGTCGCCGTGCGACCAGAACAGCACGGGCTGCTTGGCGGCCCACGCCGCCTCGATCTTCTTGGTGAGCTCGGCGTCGGACAGGTCGGTCGGATCGATGTAGTCGACGTCCTTGCCGGTGACCGCCTTGCGCGCGTCGTCGCCGACCTTGCCGCCGTTGATGTCGTCGTAGCTACCCTGCAGCTTGGCCCACGCCTTCTCGATCACCATGACCCACAGCTCGGGCTTGCCGCCGGCGTCGGTGTCGCCCTTCTTGGCGTACACCGGGTTGCCCGCACCGTCGGTCCAGAACTTGGAGTCGACGGTGACGCTCTGGTTCGAGCGCGAGCCGAACAGACCGGAGAAGCCCTGCTTGGTGTGGAACGTGACGGTGTAGGTGCCGTCGCCGTTGTCCTTGACCATGCTCTTGATGAAGTCGGGCTGGACGCGCGCGATCGCGGCGAGCACGGCGACGAAGTAGCAGTCGCCGACCTGGCCCTGCTGGACGTCGTTGATGTCGACCTCGCTGGCATCGCCGGCGCCCTTGACGAACAGCTTGCCGTCGATCTGCTCCTCCTTGGCGGCGGCCTGGTCCGCGGTCTTGGCAGGCAGCGCCTTGCCGTTGGCGGCCGGCGCGGTCTCGGGCGCCTTGGCGGCCGGCGCCCGGGCGCCGTTCAGCCAGCGCAGGAAGTCGCGGGTGACCGGGACGGTCTCGCCGCCCTGCGGCCCGGCCTGGATCTGTTGCAGCGCGTCGTTCTCCTGGGCCGAGAGCTGGTCGTCGTGGGCGTGCTTCATGGCGACACCGGCGCGATGCTGAGCCAGCCGCGGTTGCCGCCCGACGCGGCGACGATCTGAACGACGCGGTAGTGGGCGGCGCCGATCGCGAGGTCGCCGTGGACCTTGACCTCGACCTGCTGGGCCTGGCCGGTGGCCGGGTCGTTGATCGCGAGATGCGCGACCATGACGCCAGGCGAGTCCTCGTAGACGCTCATGACGCCAACTCGATGTGCCGCCAGGTCGTAGATCGTGCCCTGCTGGAGCCGCACGGGGTCGGCCGATGGTTTGCTGGTCATGTCTCCGCCTCCTGCGGGGGTGGCCGCGGGACCCGCGTTGCTCGGTGGCGCGCGCTCGGGCTCACCGTGCGAGCAGCCGATCGCGAGCGCTGCGCTACAGGCGAGAGCGCCGAGCGCCCCGAGCGTCTGGACCGCCGGAATGCGCGATATGGCCGAGCTCCTCGTACTCCGCATATGCAGCCCTCCTGATACGGTCGACGTCGATGATACCCCCCTCGGCGACCGCGAGGAATGCCGCACGCAGCACCGCGCTGCGAATGTGGCCGCCGGTCATCTCCGGGAACTGCTCGGCGATCGCGAGCCACGGCACGTCGGCGGCAACCTTTGCCTGCGGCGTGATCATGTTGCGCCACAGCTCGGCCTGCTCGGCGATCGACGGCTTGGGGAACTCGATGCGAAACCGCATGCGGCGGCGGAACGCCTCGTCGATCGAGCCCTCCATGTTGGTGGTCAGCACGCAGATGCCGTCGAACGCCTCGAGCGCCTGCAGCAGGTAGTTGACCGCCAGGTTGGCGTAGCGGTCGTTGGCGGACTCGACGCCGGTGCGCCTGGCGAACAGGCTGTCGGCCTCATCGAACAGCAGCATCGCGTGCGAGCGCTGGGCCTCGGTGAAGATCCGGTCGAGGTTCTTCTCGGTCTCGCCGACGTACTTGTCGACGATCCGGCTGAGGTCGACGCGGAACAGGTCGCGGCCGAGGTCGGAGGCGATCAGGCTCGCGGCGAGCGTCTTGCCGGTGCCGGGCGCGCCGTAGAACAGCGCGGACAGCGCGCGGCCATAGCTGACCTTGCGCTGGAAGCCCCAGTCCTCGAACACCGTGACGCGGTGGCGGGCGTGGGCGACCAGCTCGGTGAGCAGATCGCGCGTGGTGTCGGCGAACGTGGTGTCGGCCCAGGTCAGCGTCGTGGTGACCCGGCTCGCCAGGCCCCACAGCTCGCTGGTCGTGCCGGTGCGGACCGCGGCCTGCACCGCGGCGAGATCGATGTCACCCGCTGGCAGCCGGCGCACCACCTGGGCGATGCCGCCCGGCAGCATGTCGTACGACGCGACGATCCGCGCGGGCAGGTCGTCGGCCGCCCCGTCGGCTGCCCCGTTGGCCGCTCCGTCGCGCTGCGCGAGCTCGGCGCGCCACAGCCGCTCCTGATCGGTGAGCGACATCCGCGCCACCTCGATCACCGCGAGGCCGGTGACGCGCTCGACCAGTGCGCCGACCAGCGCCGGCGGCGCGACCGCGGCGAACGGTGCCTCGTGGCGGTCGAGCACGTCGAGCACGTCATCGAGCGCGCGGTCCGCCGGCCGCAGCCGGTCGAGCCGGACGATCGGCAGCGCGCCGGCGAGCAGCGCCTCGCGCAGGCCGAGCGTGGCGACCAGCGCGGCCCCGCGCGCGGCGTCGCGCGGCTCGTCGGACAGATCGATCAGCACGGTCGCCGGCCAGGCCTCGTGCGCCCAGCACCGCGCCCGGCTCGCCCGCCCCGCGCCGACCGCGCCCGCGAACACCACGCGGCGGGCGCCCGGCGGGACGATCGGATCGCTGGCCGGCAGCACGAGCTCCGCCTCGTCGAGCGTGGGCGCGACCCGCACGGCGCGCGGCGGGATGCCATCGGGCGCCCCGGCGCGGCCGAGCAGCGCGGCGACCACCCGCCCCGGGACCTCGACCTCGGCGGTCAGCAGGCTCGGCCCGCCTGCGCGGACCTCGAGCAGGCGCAGCCGGCGCAGCGGCGCGTGCGGATCGAGCGCCGCCAGCAGCTCGGCGCGCTCGTCGCCGAACAGCTCCAGCCACGTGCCGAGCGGGAACACCGTCGCGCCCGGGACCGGCGTCAGCGCCCGCCACAGCCGCAGGATCGCCGGATCGAGCTGGGCGATCGCGCAGCTGGCCACCAGCTGCAGCGCCGCCGGCGACAGCGCCGCGTGGCGGGCCAGCGCCGCGAGCACCGGGTGCGGTGTCCGCCGTCGCTCGTCGGCGAGCTGTTCGCACCGCGCGCGCAGCGCCCCGGGCAGCGGCTCGTCTCCGGTCAGCCAGCCCCGCTCGTGCGCGAGATCGCGCGCCTCGGCGGGCCACAGCGCGGCCAGCCCCTGCTCCGCGCCGTGCCGCCGCGCCTCGCGCCGGATGTACTCCGCCGTCCGGAGGACGATCTCGTCTCGATACGAGTCCAGCGCCGCGAGCACTCGATCAGGATATCAGCCGGCGATGGCGATCGATAGCGCCGCGACCGCCACCGTCGATGGCAACGATTGCGTTCGAGGCGATGATCGCGTATCGCCGACCTCGGCTCGCAGCTCACCGGACAGAGACCGCCGATGCTCGAGCCTTGCAACGCCGGCCGCCGCGATGCGGAGTACGCCGTCGATCGTGGCACTGCCTGGCCGGCCTGCTCGGGTCTCTCGCAGGATGCCGCGTCACTGCACCGGGACCGGCGCGCCGCGCACCTGCGCGTACACCGCGTCGAACACCTCCAGCGTCCGCAGCTCGGTCACGCCGCCCACCGCGATCGGATCGCCGAGCTGCAGCACCCGGGCGTCGGCGGCGGTGAACACCGGCCAGCGCGGCAGGCCGGCGCCGTTGGGATCGCCGGAGCGAACGAAGCTGGCCCAGTAGCCCACCATCGCGTCGGACAGCCGGCGGTCCGACGCACGCCACGCCCAGGACTCCTGGTCGAGGTGGCCGAACATGTACCAGAGCTCCGCGAAGTGGCTGGCGCCCCAGCCTGCTCGGACCGAGCCGGCGGGAAACGGCGGCGCCTGGGTGAAGCGGTACAGCCAGACCTTGCCGCCCGCCGCGGCCTGCAGCCGCGCCCACGTCCACATGTCCCACGCGAACCGCAGATCGCGCTCCAGGTCGGCGCGCGCCTTGCGGGCCTGGTCATCGCTGGTGAACGGATACGCCGCGATCACCGGCGGCGGCAGCGGCCCCCACGCCTGCGCGATGTCCTGCGCGAAGCTCGCCGCCTTCACCTTCGAGAGCTCGACGAGCGAGCGCGCCTCCTCGGCGTTCCATCCGATCAGGACCGGCACCGCGCGCTGGTGATGCGCGACGTACGCGTCGTACGGCGACTCCGGCAGCACGGCCGGCTCGAGCACCGGATGCCCGACCGCGCCCGCGTTGCCACCGAGCAGCGCCGCCGCCCGCAACGTGCGCAGCTCGGCGAGCGAGTGCGCGCCGACCGACGTCGCGTAGTCGAGCCCGGCGCGCTCCGCGTTCGCCAGCAGGTAATGCGGCGCGATCTGCGTCGGCTCGAACACCCCGCCACTCTGCGCGATCGCGCGCTGGAACAGCCCGGTCGCCGCCGGCGCCGCGATCAGCAAGCTCACCGACATCGCGCCCGCCGACTGCCCGGCGATCGTGACCCGACCGGGATCACCGCCGAGCGCGGCCACGTTGCGCTGGACCCATCGCAGCGCCGCGATCTGGTCCATCAACCCGTAGTTGCCCGAGCCATGGCGGGCCGACTCCTTCGTCAGCTCGGGGTGCGCCAGGAACCCGAACGGCCCCAGCCGGTACGCCACCGTCACGACGATCAGGCCCTTGCGCGCCAGCCGATCGCCCGCGTACAGCGGCATCGACGCCGCGCCGTTGATGTACCCGCCGCCGTGGATCCAGACCAGCACCGGCAGCCGCTCGCCGGGCCGATGGTCCGGAACCCAGACGTTCACATACAGGCAGTCCTCGCTGATCCGCGGCGGCGTCTCCCCGGGCATCGACACGCCGGTCTGCATGCAGGCTGGTGCGAACGCGTCGGCGCGCCGGACTCCCGTCCATGGCTGGACCGGCTGTGGCTCGCGCCAGCGCAGCGCGCCGGTTGGCGGCGCGGCGAACGGAACACCTCGCTAGACCGTGAGCCCGGGCTCCACGACGCCCTCGATCGAGCCGCCGTCGACGACGACCGGCCGGGCCGCGGCAATGCCCGTGTGACCAGCGAGCGTGAGCACTCCCAGCACATGAATGATTCGCATCACCGACCGCATCCATCACGTTCCATACCAGCGAATTCCCGGTGCGCGCAGCCACGCCGGGCATTCCCGCGCTCGCGGCGTGTCGCATCGACCGTCGCGTGACACCGTCGCAGACCGATCGGGCAGGAAACGCCGAGCGACGGCTCGGTCTGGAGCTGCGCAAGGCCGACGACCCGCCGCGCTCGACCCGGCTTGCGAGCTGGCTCGCCGAGACCTACGTTGCACGGGACGGTCTCGAGGCGCCACCCATCCCCGGCAGCTCGGCTCACCGCTTCAGTCGCTCCAGCTCCTCGCGTAGCCGTGCGACCTCACGTTCGGCTTCCTCACGGCGGCGCGCCTCCTTCTCGCGGAGTCGAGCCTCCTCCTCGCGGCGCCGCGCCTCCTCGTCTGCGCGTTGCTGGACTTGCTCGAGCATCTGCTCGAGCCGGGCGATCAGCTCGTCACTCTCCAGCAGCATGGTCGTGCCTGCGAAGAACCGAAGGCGGTCGTGTGCGACCTCGATCTCCAGCCCGAGGACACGCGATTCATAGCGGCCATGACGGGGGACGATCGGGCCGTACGCGGTGGCGCCCGGAGCCGGTAGCCGGTGCGCGAGCAGCTGGTTCCGGGCGCGGTCATACAGGAAGTACTCGGGGATCCCGAGCCGCGCGTAGCGAGCGACATTGCGCTCGGCGTCCTTCTTGCGATCGCCCCCGACGTGGACCTCCATGACCCAGTCGAGCCCCCTGCCCTCGGCGCTGACCACCCACTTGTCGCGCAAGTGATCCTCGACATCGACGACGGCGAGCAGGTCGGGCGCGAACCGCGGCTCGGCCGGGTAGTAGATCGGGAGCTCGGCGGCGAGGTAGATCCGGCGATGCTGCCGCGCGTAGTAGCCGCGCAGCGCGTCGAGCGTGCGTCGCTTGGCTTCGAAGTGAAGATCACCCTCGGGTGGAGAGAGCTCGGCGTCGGTGACCTCGTTGGGTAGTTCCGCCACCACTCGGGCGCGCTCCTCGGCACTGAGCGCGTCCCATACCTCCTGGCTGGGCGCCATCGGGAACCCGTCAGGGCTCAGCCAGATTGTGCCCATGCCGCGCACCGTGATGGAGACGATCGATGCGGTCAAGACCGCCGTCGACGAGAACCGCCGCGCCGCGAGCGCTGGATCACAGCGGCGCTGAGCTTCAGGCGTTCATTCGCAGCGATGCACGAGCCTGGCGCCGCAGAGCTCAGCGATGCACGAGCTTCGTAACGCCGATCGCAGCGAGGCTGAGCTCGCCGTCGATCGCACCCAGACTTCGACGGCGCCGCACCAGGGCGGCGATCAGGCCTCGCGCGAGGCGAAGCAGACGACGTTGCCGGCCGGGTCGCGGACGATGATCTCGCGGGCGCCGTAGAACGTGGTGCGCTCGGGGACCACGAGCGGCCAGGCTTCGAGCGCCTTGCGGATCGGGGCGAGCTGATCGACCTCGATGTACAGCGCGGCGCGGAACCTGTCGGGCTCGAGGCCGGCGATATCGGCGGCGACCGAGGCACAGCTCTGCATCATCAGCTCGACGGTGCCGCGCTTGAGGATGACGAAGCCGAGCTTGCCCTCGTGGGGCACGTCGACGGTCTGGGTGAAGCCGAGGCGCTCGACGTAGAACGGCAGGCAGGCTTCGATGGACGGGACGATCAGGTTGGTGACGATGGAATTCATGCCGCCAATCTAGGGTGGCCGGGCGGCCGGGGATTGGACGAATGGAACCTGGTCACGGCGCCGGTTCGCCGAACAGGTGGGACAGCGCGATCGGGCGCTCGGCCGCGAGGGCGGCGGGCGTGACGCCGGCCAGATCGCGCAGCTCGCGCGAGAAGTGGGACTGGTCGAAGTAGCCGAGCTCGGCCGCGAGCCGCGCGAGATCGCCGCCCCGGCGGAGCGCGGCGGCCGCGCGCTGCATCCGCGCGATCCGCGCCAGCTGCTTGGGGGTGATGCCGACCTCGCGGCGGAACCCGCGCGCCAGGTGCTGGCGGGTCATGCCGAGCGTATCGGCGACGTCGTCGACCCGCGCCTCGCCGGTCGATCCCACGGGGGGCGCTGCCCCCGGTCTCGCTGCGCTCGACAGCAGCGCGACGGCGCGGGCGATCCTCGGATCGGGCGGCGCCGCATCGGCGAGCCGCTCGCGCAGCCATCCGACCAGCTCCGCAACGCGGGCATGGGAGATCGCCGACAGCGGGATCCGCGCCGGCAGCCGGGGCGCGCCACCTGCCACCGCCGCGCCGGCGACCCGGTCGGCGAGCGCGCCGGTGAGGCCGAGCGCGGCAATCTCGACGCTGGCGTCGGTCAGCTCGGCGAGGCCGCAGCCGGTGAGCGCGGCGGCGGTCCCCGGCTTGAACCGGACCGCGACCTGCTCGGCCGGGTCGCCCGCGACCTCGATCGCGCGGGTCATCGGGCCGACCAGCGCGGCCGTGGCGCGCGCGGCGTCGACGATCACGTCGACACAGCCGTCGGGGAGCACGCGGTGAATGCGCTCCGGCGCGCGCAGTGCGGTCCGCAGCCACAGCCGATCGACGTACGGGGCAAGATCGGCCGGCGGGGCGATCTCGGTGTACGGCAGCTCGACCGGCGCGGGCGCCATCCGGTGAGCGTCGCACGGCTGTCCCGGCGATCACAGGATCATCGTGTGGTCGCCGTACAGCAGGAAGTTCCCCCAGTCGGATCGCTGGTCGTCGTACAGCGCGCGCCGCGCCGTGTGGATCGCGTCGCCGAGCGTACGTCCGCTGGCGAGCTGGCCGTGAGCGATCGAGGCGAACGCGCGGGCGCTGGCGTCCTCGACGGCGTAGAACGTCCCGACGAACGCTCGCACGCCGGCGCGCAGGAACGCCTCGGCGAGCGAGCGGCCGTGCTGGCCGGCAGGCCGCGGCGGGCGGGGCTGCTCGATGTCGCGCAGTCGCCCCGACTCGCAGGCGCTGAGGAACACGAGCTGCGGTGACAGCGCCGGCAACGCGTCGGCGCACAGCATGCCGTCGGCGAGCACGAGTCCCGGCGCGCCGCCGTGACCCTCGAACCGGGCGTGGCCGGCGTAGTGCAGGACGTCGTAGTAGCCGCGCGCGAGCTCGGCAGTCACCGCCGCCACGGTCGCGCGCTCGCGATACAGCCGCTCGACGATCACGTCCGCGCGCCCCGCCAGGGCCTCGCGGATCGCCTCCGCCTCGGGCACGGCGTTGTTCAGGTTCGTCGTCGGATCGGCGATCACCAGCATGCGCAGCCGGGAGCGCTCGACCTGCTCGGTCGGGCTGCGATACGCGCCGCGCAGCGCGATCCGGCGCACCACGACGCCCCCGCGTGGCCGCGCCGCGTCGCGATCCTCGAGCAGGAGCTCCCAGGGCAGGCCGGCGGCGAGATCGTCGCCGAGCACGACGAGCGGCCGGTCGGCGTTGTGGATCAGCAGCGCGCGGATCTCGGCCGACAGCAGCTCGCGCCACAGCAGGCGGCCGATCCGCCGCGAGTCGTCGAACCCCTGGATCGGCTGCTGCAGCTCGTCCCACAGCGCCGGGGCGATCGCGGCGGTGTGGAGCGGGGCGACCGGCTGGGCGATCTCCGGGACGTACAGCGTCACCCGCAGCCGCGCGCCGCCCTCGTCGAGCTCGTCGACGTCGATGTGCAGCACCGGCCCGCTGGCCTGGACCTGCGCGGCGATCCCGGCGCGCAGCTCGATCGCCTCGCCGCCGAGCGCGCCGCGCAGCTGGTCGTAGCGCGCGCGGTCGATCTCGCACAGCACCAGCTTGCCGGGCTGTTGCCCGCGGCCGCGGCGAAATCCGTGCACCAGTGCGCGCGCCGAGTCGGCGATCGACAGCCCGAGCGAGGTCCCGAACACCGGGCAGGCCAGCGATTCGAGCCCGACCCGGTTGGCCTCGCGCGCGACGCCGCACGCGATGTCCTCGACGGTCGCCGCGTCGATCGACTGACCGACCGGCGGCAGCTCGAGCTGGGCGACCAGCACGTGCGAGCCGGGCAGATCGCCGGCGCGCACCGCCTCGAGCGCGATCGGCGGCACCGGCGCCGCAGGTGCGCCGCGCGGCCGCTCCATGCGCGGCTCGAGCGCCGCCGACGCGCCGACCCGCGGTACGCCCGGCGTCACCGTGACCGCGTAGCCATCGACCTTGGGGACCGTCGCGATGTCCCCCAGGTAGAGCGCGACCTGCAGCTCGCCCTCACAGCGCGGCGCGACCCGACGCAGGCCCTCGAACACCAGGTGCGTGATCTCGGTGCGATCGGTGGCGCACAGCAGGCGGAGGTTCTCCGCGACGGTCAGCCCGTTGCGCCACGCCGCGGGCTCGCCCTGGACGAACCGCTGCCAGCGCCCGAGCATCAGGCCGGCGAGGTCCTCGATGTCGGCGTAACGGCCCGGCTCGAGCTCGAGCAGGACCTCGGGCGCCGCGCCGGCCCGCGCCAGCTCGGCGCGCGCGGCGGCGAGCTGCGCCACGCGCTCCGCGACCGGCGCGGCCGCATGGTGAGCGCGGCGAAACTCCGCCGGAAGCTCGCCGGTGATCAGCATCCGGGCGATCAGCCGCGCCGCGCCGCCCAGCCCGCCCGCGACGTACAGCGCGCGATCGTGCCGCAACGTCCGCCAGCCCTCCTCGAGCACACCCGGCCACGCGCCGAGGTAGCCGCCGTCGTCGGGCGCCACCGCGGGACGCGCCCGGCCGCCGAGCAGGATCCGGCCGCTGCACTGGGTCGCCATCACCTCGCGCATCGCCATGTGCCAGAGCAGCGGGCGCAGCTCCGGGAACTGCTCGGCGCCGGCCGGCCCGGCGACCTCGATCGGATCGAACTCGATCGACTGCGGATCGAAGCCGTCGCGGCTTCCGCCGTCGAGGAAGCACACCAGCTGCGCGCTGCCGCGGGTCCCGAGGCCGCCGTAGGAGCGGTGCAGATCGATCAGGTGGCGCGCGTAGCCGACGTCGAGCCGGAAGTCGCCGCCGTACGCGATCCGCGCGCCGGAGCGCAGCGTCGCGAGCACGATCGAGTACACCGTGTCGTCGAGGTGGTCCTGGGTCAGCCCGCTGCCGATCCGCCGATCGGCCATCTTCGGCAGGTCCTCGGCCACCGACAGCGAGAACGCCAGCGTGGTGCCGGTCAGCGGTGGCTCCGGATCCTGGGCGAGCAGGACGCGCCCGAGCAGCGTGGTCGGCGTCGCGATCCGGACCGCGGGGTGCGCGGTGCGCAGCACCGCCGCCTCGCCGTCGGTGAGCGGCGGGTCCGGATGCACGAGCAGGCGCCGGCCGGTCCGGCCGATGCCGATCAGATCGAGCAGCTCGGGGCGCCGAGGCAGGATGTCGGAGTCGGCGGGGAGCCCGGCCAGCGCCAGTCCCGCCGTCGCCGCCGCGCGGAAGTGGTGGGCGTGCAGCCAGGCCTGGACGCAGCGCGCCGCGACCTCGAGCTCGCGCTCGGGGTGCCAGTTCATGGTGCGGTGGTTGCCGCTGTAGGCCGACGCGACGAACTCGCCGTCGACCGTCGCGAGCAAGGTCACGATCGGCGCGCGCGACTGCTTGGCCGCCAGCAGCTCGTGAGCGCACTCCGGGCTCTCGGAATACCGATCGGTGCGGACCAGCAGCACGACGCTGTTGCCGTTGCTGCGCTGGAGCTGACATGCCAGCGGATCGCTCGAGACCAGGTATCCGGTATCGAGCCAGACGTCGACGCCGGCATGCCGGAAGTGCTCGGCGAGCGATTGCGCCAGCGCGACACCGTCGGTGCGTGCGTAGCTGAGCAGGACGCGCGGCCGCGGCCCGTCCGCCCCGCGCGCCCCGCCGAGCAGCGCGCTGCCCGCGGCGATGCAGACGTCGATCGCGAGCCGGCAGCGCCGCCGCGGATCGGCAGCGCCGGTGGGATCGACGACGATCGGCTCGATGCCGGCGCGAGCGAGCTCGCCCCGCCACGCACCGCCGACCACGATCGGCAACAGCCGCTCGCCGGCCGACTCGCCCGCCCATCGCCCCAGCGCGCGCCGCATGGTCTGGCGAGCGGCCTGGTTGGCGAACGCCCCGCCGTCGAGGATGACGATCACCAGCCGCCGGGCGGCCGCCGGCTCGCGCCGCTCGGTGAGCGCGTCGAGCAACCCGCCGAGCTCGCGGCCGAACTCGACGGTGATCTCGATCCCGGGGCGGTGGACCGCGTCGTCCTGCAGCGGACGGTGCAGGATCTCGTACAGGTCGTGGGCGATCGTCGCGCAGGCCGAGTCGCCGTGCGTGCTGTCGAACCAGCACAGGTGGACCTTGAACGGCGGGGCGAACGCGGCGACCGACAGCCCGGCCGCCGACTCGAGCCCTGTCCCGCGGCCATCGGGTGCGTCGTGCGGCAGCATCATGGTCCCGTGAGGCGCCGCGATCCGCGGAAATCCGACAGAAGATCCGCCGCCTCGCCGGCGTCGCGGCAGGTCGACCGGGGCTGGAAGACCGCGTGTCGTATTTGTCGTGCAGCGGTCGCCTACCCAGACAGCACCTCCAGGACGTCGCTCCAGGGTGCAGGCAGCCGGAGGAACATGGCGTACGTAAACGGGTTCGGGCACGACGTCTTCGTCAGCTATTCGACC
>DATAPF010000582.1:0-32755 GCA_036265355.1 Kofleriaceae bacterium
GGCTCGGTCCGGATCGCGAGCCCGACGCAGTCCAACCTGTACGACATCGACCTGCCCAGCGTGACGCGGCTGGTCGCGCTCAGCGACGCGGTCTACGCGCTCGATGGCGCGCACGAGCTGCACCGGTTCGACGGCAAGACCACGGCCGTGGTCGACCACCAGGTGCGCAACATCGTCGGTGACGGCGACACCAAGCTGGTGTGCAAGCTCAACAGCGATCTGGTGATCACGCGCAAGGACGCGGTGGTGTACCGCGGCCACTGCCCGCCGGCCGCGAGCCCGTCCACGATGGCGGCGGTCCACGACGACTTCGCGGCGCTGACCGCCGACCGCATGCTGATCGCGTCCCGCAAGGGCCGGCAGGTCGAGATCCAGACGCCGATCAAGGCCGAGTACGAGCTCGCGCTGTCGAGCACCGGCGTGATCGCGATCAGCGACTACCGGCCTCCGGGGGCGTCGTGGTTCGTCAAGCCCGACAGCAACGCGCTGGAGGCCGGGCCGGCACACGGCGCGCAGCCGTACTCGGTCGCGGTCGATGGCAACCTCGCGGCGTGGGGATACGCCGACGGCACCGTGATCGTGCTCGACACGACGACCGGCACGGTGTGGCCGCTGCGCGGGCAATCCGGCTCGGTCAACGCGGTCGTGATCGACGCGGCCAATGCGCGGGTGGTCACCTCGGGCCGGCGCGACCTCCGGGTGTGGGAGCTCAAGCAGCCGGCCGGTACGCTGATCCGGCCGATGCCGTGCGAGATCTCCCACGTCCAGGCATCGCCGGACGGCCGTCAGGCGGCGATCGACTGCAAGGACGGTCACGTGCGGGTGTGGACGCGCGACTCCACGTCGACGGTCAACCCGGTGCACGCGCACGCCGGCATCGCGTTCGGCGTGCAGTGGGTCAAGGGGATGATCTGCTCGGGCGGGTACATGGACGGCCACGTCGTGTGCTCGAACCCCGACGGCACCGACCTGAGGACGCTGGACTCCGGCACCAACCGGATCGTGTGGCTGACCGCCAGCCCCGACCACGACTTCCTGGTGTTCGCGTCGGACGACGGCAGGGTGTGGAGATACGACGATCGGCTGCAGGAGCTATACCGGCACAGCTCGGTGTATCGCATGGCGATCTCCGCGGACGGTCGGCTGCTGGGCTCGTGCTCGCTGGACGGCTCGCTCGCGGTCTACGACCTCGTCAATCACAAGCTGATCGCGCACGTCCACGATCACGTCGGGGCCACCAACAACGTCGCGTGGATCGACGATGACCTGTGGACGTTCGGCGATGACGGCGCGGTGAAGCGCTGGGCGGTGCGCAACGGATCGGTGACGCTGCGCCACACGATCGACGTGAACGGCCGGATGCACCTCGTGCGGTCGGTGCGCGGTCTGTGGGCGGCGAACGCCGGCGACAGCGTCCTGGTGATCGGCCGGGACGACGACTCGATCGCCCTGCGGCTCGACCTCGGCCGGGCGCTCGACGCGCTCGACGTGTCGCCCGACCAGCGGTTCGTCGCCGCCGGCGGGAACGGCGAGATCGCCGTGATCGACCTGCAGCGCAGCGCGATCGCGACCATGACGGTCGGCTCACCCCGGCCCAAGCACCTCAGCTTCCTCGATGCGGCGACCCTGGCGTACTCCGAGATTGCCGCGCTCAAGATCGTCGAGGTCGATCATCTCGAATACGTCCCGTTTGTCACGAACGAACTGTAGAACGAGCACGTCTCGCGTTTGCGTTAGTACATCCCAGCGCTAGGAGGATCTCTCGACGCACAAATGTCCGTCGCTGTACCACCCGTGTTGCCAAAATCGTCCCGTAGCTACTACTCACAAGGATCGGGTCTATGAAGAAAAAAACCAGGCGACGTATTACAAATTCGGAATCGCAAAATCAGCGAGGTCAGCGGAGACTGGAACTGTCACGGGAGACGGTGCGGGTGCTCGGTGCGAAGGACCTATCGGACGCGGCCGGTGGATCGGCGACCAGCTGCGATACCGGTTCGTGGCCCACGCTCACCACCAGGCCGCCACAGGTTTAGGCAAGCGAATCCGGCTCGGTGATTCACACACAGGAGTGCTTCGATGAAGAAGATCAGACAGCGCATGTCGAACCTGGAACCGGCCCGCCAGCGCAAGCTGGAGCTGGCGCGGGACACCGTGAGGACGCTCGGCCACGACCAGCTGGCGCACGCGGTCGGCGGCTCCTGCGACACGGGGTCGTTTCCGACGCAGACCAAGCAGACCAGCCATCGCTAGCCCGTCGCAGCGTGAGCGGGTCCCGATGTTCTCGACTGGTCGGTGCCACATTTCTGCACAGAGGATGATGCCATGAAGAAGATCGCTCAAGGAATGATTCCAAATCCGGGACGAAATGTGCGGCGGGTACTGCGGCTCACGATGGAACAGGTGCGGGTGCTGGACCCCGCGGCGCTGGCCGAGGTGCTGTCGGGCTGCGACACGACGTCGTTCCCGACCCAGATTCCGCGCGGCACCAAGGGCTGCTAGCTCCGGCTGAACTCAGACGTCACGTGCAAGGGTGGGCGGGTTCGCAGTACAACCACGCATTCCATAAGGGATATTTGTCATGAAGAAGACCACGCGAGCCCACAGTGCCAAACCAGAACCACGGAATCGGCGCGCGCTGCGGCTATCATACGAGACGGTCAGGACGCTGAACCCGAGCGACCTGGCGCTCGCCGCCGGCGGCGTTACCGTGACCGCTTGCGACACGGGGTCGTTCCCGACCCAGAACGATACGGTGAACTGCACCAAACCGGACAGTGGCACGGGTGGTACCCCTGTCGGACACTGAGGTGCGACAGGGAGTCGGACCTGACGATGGATTCCGGATGCGGAATTCGTCAGGCGAGTCACAGGTCCTCGATGTGGCGTTCGTGATCGTGGACGTCGACCTGATCGTTGACCCGGCGCGTTGACCTCGAGGACGTCAAGGACCAGAACACCGATCTCAAGTCGGAGCTGGCCGACCTCAAGGCGCGGCTGGCGGCGAGCAAGCCGCCGGCGTCGCTGAACGCGCTCAACCCGCAGATCGCCGACGACGGTGCGCCCCGCGCGGCCCGGCGCGACGCCGCCGATGCGCTGCGCGCCCACGTCGAGATCGATCCGGCGATCCACGACGACCCGGCGACCGCCGCGTGGTGGCACGATCACCGCGACCAGCTGGTCTGGCAGGCCGCCCGGCACCGGTTCGCGGCGCCGGCCGGCGGCTGACCCGGAGCACCGGTCACAGCGGGTTCGGCGTGACGACCAGGGTGCCGGCGCCGGACGCCGTCAGCACCGTGACGTAGCGGCCGTTGTCCGAGAAGCTCGGCCACACCCAGCTCGACGCGCCCGACGGGCTCACCGAGGCCGGCTTGAACCGATCGCAGATCGTCACGCCGCCGAAGCTGAGCGTGACGAGGTAGCGCCCGTCGCCGGACAGCCGGGCCCACGTCATGGTGCCCGGGGTCAGCGGGCGCGTCGTGGTCAGCGCCTGCATGTCGCGCACGTAGACCTGGGTACCCGATGCGCCGGCCACCAGGGTGGTCGCGCTCGACAGGAACGACACGAACTGTCCGTCGCGCGAGAGCGACGCCCCGGTCGACGCCTTGTCGGCCTGGCCGCCGGTCGAGCTCACGCTGACCCGCGAGGTGGTGCCGGCGGCCAGGTCGCGCACGAAGATATCGGTCACGCCGTTGGTGTCCCCCGCGACCAGGTTGGTCGCCGCCGAGGTGAACGCCACGAACCGGCCGTCGCCGCTGATCGCCGGCTCGCTCGACGCCAGATCCGCGTCGGCGCCGATCGCGCTGACGCTGACCCGTGTCGTGGTCCCGGCCGCCAGGTCGCGGACGAAGATGTCCGGGGCGCCGTTGGCGTCGCCGGCGACCAGGTCGAACGCCTTCGAGGTGAAGGCGATCCGGTTGCCGTCGTCGGAGAGCCGCGGGTCGGAGCTGTCGCCGCCGGCCTGCACTCCGCCGGTCGCCACGCTGATCCGCACGGTCGTGCCGGTCAGCCGGTCGCGGCGGAACACGTCGATCGCCTGGTTGGTGTCGTCGGCGACCAGGGTGTTCGCGATGGACTCGAACACGATGTAGCGGCCGTCCGCCGAGATCCGCGGGTTGCGGCTCGCGCCGTTGGCGGCCGCCCCGCCGGGCGCCTGGCTGACCAGGCTCACCGTCCGGGTTCCGCGGTCATATAGATAGACATCGCTGATCCCGTTTCTGTCCTCGGGGACCAGCGCGGCGATCGTGGTGAACGCGATGTATCGGCCGTCGCCCGACAGGCTGGCGGCGTTGTGGTTGTCGCTGGGATCGACGGCGAGCGCGAGCAGCGTCTCGGTCGGCGCGCCCTGCGGGAACTGGCCGACGCCGACGTGCACCGTGGCGGTCGCCGTCGCGGCCGAGGGATCCGCGGCGGTGTAAGTGAACGTGTCGACCCCGGTGAAGTCCGCGTCGGGCGTGTAGACCAGCTGTGCGCCGACGATGTCGACCGTGCCGTGCGCCGGCGCGCCGGTCGCGGCGATCGACAGCACATCGCCGTCGACGTCGCTGTCGTTGGCCAGCGGGCTGATGGTCAGCGGGGCGCCCGGATCGGTGGCTACCCAGTCGTCGACGGCCACCGGCGGATCGTTGACCGAGCTGATCGTGATGGTGACGGTGGCGGGCGCGCTGGCCTTGGTACCGTCGGATGCCTGGAACTGGAGGCTGCGCGCTCCATGGAAGTTGGGCGCCGGCGTGTACGTCCAGTTCGCACCGCTGCCGGTCAGCGTGCCATCGCTGGGCCGTGTGATGATCGAGAACGTGAGCGTCGGGCTGTCGACGTCCGTCGCCCGCAGCGTGACGGCGACCGGCGTGTCCTCGGCGGTCGTCACCGCGTCGTCGAGCGCGACCGGCGCGTCATCCACCGCGACGACCGTGAGCGACACCGTGGCGGGCGCGGAGGTCGAGTTCGCGTCGGACGCGGTGAACGTGAACGAGTCCGGTCCGTTGTAATCGGCGGCGGGCGTGTAGGTCACGCTGGGCGGCGTGCCGGTCACGGTGCCGTGCTGGGGCGGGTCCTGGATCGCGAACGTCAGCGAGTCGCCGTCGGCGTCGGTCGCTTGCAGCGTGAGCGACAGCGGCGTGTCCTCGTTGAGGCTGCGCTGGGACGCGGCGGCGACCGGCGGATCGTTGACCGGGCCGACGGTGATCGACACGGTCGCCGGATCCGAGGTCAACTCGGCGTCCCTGGCCACGAACGTGAAGCTGTCGGGGCCGCTGAAGTTGGCCGCCGGCTGGTAGGTCACGCTGGCGCCGTTGACCGACAGCGTGCCGTGTACCGGCGAGGTCTGGATCTGGAAGCTCAGGGGATCGTTGTCGGGATCGGTCCCGGCGAGCGTGATCGAGGCGATGGTGTCCTCGAGCGCCGTGACCGACTGCGGGGTCGCCGACGGGCGATGGTTCGGGACCACGACGTGGAGCGACACCGTGCCGCTGAACGAGGTCAGGCGACCGTCGTTGACCGTGAACGTGAACGAGTCGTCGCCGAGGAACCCTGGCGCCGGCGTGTAGGTCAGGTCCGGCGGGGGGCCGCTCAGCGTGCCGTGCCCGGGCTGGGTCGCGATCGTGAACGTCAGCGGATCGCTGTCGGCATCGAAGGCCAGCAGGATCACCTCGGTCGCCGTGTCCTGGTCCACCTTCTGATCCGAGAAGTCGGCCACCGGCGGGCTGTCCACCAGCACGGACGCCTCTCCGTCCACGGAATGGCCATGTCCGTCGCTGACGAAGTAGCTGAGGAAGAGGGTGCCGACGAAGTTGCGCGGCGGCGTCAGATCGACGGTCCGGTGATCGGAGCGAAGCGTGACGGTCGACGACAGGGCGCCGGTTGAATCCGGGAAGACCTGCGTGACGGTCAGCGCATCGCCGTCCGGGTCGCTGGCTCCGGCGAGCAGGTCGAGCGCGGTGGATCGGTTGGGCGGTACCGTGAACCTCGGCGTGCCCAGCTCGGGGGCCTCGTTGAAGGTGGACGGCGGATGCGGGATCACCGGCCCCTCGTCATCGAGATCTTCCTGGCACGCGCCGGCCACGACCAGCGCGCTCAGCGCGAGCACGACCCGTACGTCAGCGATCCGAGCACACATCGACACCTCCACTGGGATGGACGCGGGCGATCGCGACGCAGCCATCCACGGTAGACCGGGACTGCTCGAGAGCCAGCGATGCACACCCTGCATTGCCGATCTCCGGCCACCCGCTCATCACGCGGTCAAGATAAGGACATGCGCACCGAGCGTCAAGCGATTCGCAAAGCGCCAACATGCCGGATCGCGAACAGATTTTTCGCCGGAAATCCCCGGCAATCGGTGCGATTGCCTGCGACGGCGCGACAGCAACCTCGTCGGGTGATGCCTCGAAGCCGGCACTCGCGCCCCGGTGTCAGGTCCCGCCCCAGTCCGACGGCGAGATCGCGTAGCGCTTGACCTTGGTGACGAACGTGCGCAGCGGCATCTCGATCAGCGCCGCGGCGCGGTTCTGCACCCCGGCGGTCGCGCGCAGCGCGGCGACCATCCGCGCGCGCTCCAGCTCGCGGACCTCGTCGGCGATCGGCCGGAACCCGCCGCCGGGCACCGGCGCGAGCTCGGGGCGCGGGTCGCCGGCCGCACCCGGAGGTGCGTCTGCCGGGTCCGGCGGGGCACCCGGATCCGGCGCGACCGGCGCGGCCGCGAGCCCGGCGTCGCGGGTCCGGCGCGCCGCGGCGGCCAGCGTCGTCGGCAGGTGCCAGATCTCGAGCTCGCGCGCGCCGTCCGGAGCCGCCGCCGCGCCGTAGTCGATCGCATGGCGGAGCTCGCGGACGTTGCCCGGCCAGTCGTGGCGGAGCAGGGCGACCGCGGCGGCGGCGGACAGCGCGAGGGGTGTCCGGCCGAGCTGCCGGCACGCGTCGTCGAGCAGGGTCCGGGCGAGCAGCGCGAGGTCGCGCGGCCGGTCGCGCAGCGGCGGCAGCTCGAGCCGCGCCGCGCCGAGCCGGAAGAACAGGTCGCGGCGGAACCGACCGTCGTCGACGTCGCGGCGCAGATCGCGGTGGGTCGCCGCGACGATCCGCAGGTCGGCGATCCGCGGCGCGGTCTCGCCGACCCGGATCAGCTCGCCGCTCTCCAGCGCGCGCAGCAGCTTGGCCTGGATCGCGGGCGATAGCTCGCCGATCTCGTCGAGGAACAGCGTGCCGCCCGACGCCGTCTCGAGGTGGCCGGCCCGCGCGGTCGCGGCGCCCGAGAACGCGCCGCGGGCGTGGCCGAACAGCTCGCTCTCGGCCAGCGACTCGGGGATCGCGGCGCAGTTGACCGACACGAACGGCCCGGCCGCGCGCGCCGAGAACGCGTGGATCGCCGCGGCGGCGAGCTCCTTGCCGGCCCCGGTCTCGCCGTGGATCAGGATCGGGATCGCCGAGCGCGCCAGCCGCCGGGCCAGCTCGTAGAGCCGCGCCATCGCGGGGTCCGCGACCAGGATCCGCTGCGGCCCGGCCGTGATGACCTCGATCGCCTCGCTCGCGCGCCGCACCCCGCCCGGATCGACGGCGGCGCACGCCGCGCGCGCCGCGCCGAGCACCGCGTCGGGATCGATCCCGTCGTGCGGCGCGGTCGCCACCCCGACCGCGACCCGGCCGCCATCGAGCGCCGCCAGCGCGCGGGCGAGCCCGAGCGCCTCGTCGCTGCTGCGCTCGGGCAGCAGCGCGGCGACGAACCCGCCGCCGAGCGGCGCGGCGGCGTCGATCACGCGCAGCCGGTCGGCGACCGCCGCGAGCAGCGGTCCGGGGTCGCGGCTGGCGCCGCGCGCGATGACCAGCGACAGCTCGCGCTCGTACTCGACGACCCGCGACAGCTCCTCGGTCAGGCGCTGGATCAGCGCCGGCTGCTCGGTGGCGCGCGCGCCGGCCGTCCGCGCCGGCCGCCGGACGACGAGCACGGCGTTGCCGATCCCGACCACGTCGCCCGAGCCGACCAGCCGGGGCTCGGTCAGGCGCTCGCCGTTGAGCAGCGTGCCGTGCCGGCTGCCGAGGTCGCTCAGCCGCAGCCCGTCGGGGACGGCGAGCAGCAGCGCGTGCGCCCGCGATACCAGCGGGTCGTCGACCGCCAGCCCGGCGTCGGGGCCGCGACCGATCACCAGCTCGCCCGAGCTCGGCATCGTCACCGTGAACGAGCGGTCGCCGTCGATGCACAGCAGCTGCTCGGTGCGGCCGAGGCCAGGCGCACCACCGGACACCGCGGTCGATCCGACCGGGTCCGCGGTGCACAGGACGTCGCCCCGTGGTCCGCCTGACGTCATATCCGCCTATTATCCGCGACCCTCAGGAGAGGGCAAGTTGCCCCGGCGGGGACGTGGCGCCGCCGAGACGCGACGCGCCGCGCAGATCTTGCTCGCCGGCTCCGCCGGTCACGCCGACACCCGCTGAGGCCGCCACACCTGGTCGAGAAACCCCAGCAGCGCGCGGTCGAGCCGGTCCGGCCGCAGTCGCCACTCCAGCATCGAGCTCGCCGTGACCAGCCGCGCGTTCGGCAGCTCGTGGGCCAGCCGGTCGGCATCGCTGAACGGGTGGATCGGGTCGGACGGGTGGCCGATCACCAGCGCCGGCTGGGCCAGCGCGCGGCGGTCCTCGACGGGCGGGGCGACCCGTCCGAACAGCAGGCCGTTGAGCACCGCGAGCGACGCCGCCGGATCGCGGCGCACGAAGTCGATCACCATGTCGACCAGGAAGTGGCTGCGCGGGACCCTCCGGGTCAGCGCGGCGACGCCCGCCATCAGCCGCTGGCTGACCCGCAGCGCGAGCGCGAGCGGGACGAACGCCGCGGCCGCCGCCGGCAGCGCGTACTCGAGCACCGGCATCTCGATCACCAGCGCGCGGACCCGGGCGGGCGCCGCGACCGCGACCTCGAGCGCGATGTTGGCGCCGAGCGACGTCCCGGCGATCACCGCCTGCGGCAGCTCGAGGTGATCGAGCAGCGCGACCACGTCGCGGCCGAACTGCGGCATCGAGTACGCGGTCATCTCGTGCGGCTGGTCGGACGTGCCGTGCCCGAGCATGTCGGCGACGATCACGCGGTGGCCGTGGGCCGCCAGCGTCGGCGCCAGCCGGGTGTACATCCGGCCGTCCATGAGCAGGCCGTGGACCAGCACGATCGCGCGCGGTCCGCTGCCGTGCTCGCCGTAGCCGATCCGGCGGCCGCGGTAGGTGAAGCTCGAGTACGAGGCCTCGGACCCGCGAGACAGCGACATCACTTCATTGTATCAGCCAGGCGGGTAGCGGCGGCGGCCGTGGGCTGGCGCAGATCCTGCGCGAATCGCCATCGCGGACCGCGAACCGGCCGGGCGTGGTGATTGCTGCCATCGAGGGGCAACCAGCCACCCTGCGGTCGCCGGAAAGGATCGATCATGATCGAGATCACCGCGAGCTGCGACATCGACGCGCCGGCTAGGCCGTGTGGTCGGTGCTCACCGATCTGGACCAGTTCCACATCTGGAATCCGTCATCCGCCGCGCCACCGGCAGCACCGAGCTTGGCGGCCGCGTGCGCGTCCGCTACGCGGCGCGGACCTCGACATGGTGATCCCTGTCGGGTTGGAGGCAACGGCCGCCATCCCCGACGTCAGCATCCACGCCGCCCCGATTCCCGTGCAGATAGCGGGCTCGGCCGCCATCGATCCCATTCATCTCAACGTCGGGGCGATCAACGGAACGCTAACGACCTTCGCCACGGTCCTTGGCATCGACATCGACATCGGCGGCGTCAAGGTCAACCTGAATCCGTTCTCGGCCACCGTGACACCGGGCAAGATCGCCCTGAGTGGAAATGGGACGCTGGGGCCAATCACGGCCACGACGCACCTGGCCGGGCCGGTGACTGGCGCCGTCCAGGGCGCCATCGAGGCCTTCACAGCAAGGGCGCAGATCCTCGGCCCCATCGAGATGAACGTCGATGGATGCATCAAGGGGGTGGCGAGGCTGAATCCGGAGAACCTTCAGCTCCCCGGATGCTGTGAAGGCTACAAGGAGCCGGTCTGTTGCCCCTGTCATGTCCACAAGGACCACAGGTACTGCGACAAGCACTGCGCCTGCGGTCTCACCGAGCCGTAGTGCGCCAAGGACGTTCAAGCGGCATTTCGGCGGCGGGGGCTTGAGCCGGCTGGCGAGAGTGGACGGCGCCCGGGGTGCGTGGAGGCCACCGGAGTGTAAAGCTGGCACCGGTTGGGCGACGTCAGGGCAGACGAGTCCATGCCGACGGGTGCCCGGTCGGTGGGGGCGCGGCGGCAGCGGCGGTCTGCCATACTCGCGGCGTGAGAGCACTGCGCGTCGGCGACGGAACTGCATCGCTGGTCGAGATCGAGCCGCCCGAGCCGCGCGGCGAGGCGATCGTGCGGGTCGCGCTGTCCGGGATCTGCAACACCGACCTCGAGATCGCGCGCGGCTACGCCGGGTTCCGCGGCACGATCGGTCACGAGTTCGTCGGCGTGGTCGAGGATCCCGGCGGCGGTCCGATCGCGCGCGGCGAGCGGGTGGTCGGCGAGATCAACGCGGGCTGCGGCGGCTGCGCGCGGTGCCGCATCGCCGACCCGCGGCACTGCTTGACCCGGACCGTGCTCGGCATCGTCGGCCGCGACGGCGCGCACGCCGACCTGGTGCGGCTGCCGGCGAGGAACCTCGTCCGGGTTCCGGACAGCGTGCCCGACACCGCCGCGGTGTTCGTCGAGCCGCTCGCCGCGGCGTGTGGCGTGCTGGAGCGCGCGCCGTTCGCCGGCGATCCGGGCGCACGGGTCGCGGTGATCGGCGACGGCAAGCTCGGCCTGCTGTGCGCGATGGTGCTGGCGGCCCGCGGGGCGCGGCCGCTGCTGATCGGCAAGCACCCGGCCAAGCTGGCGCTGGCGGATCGCCGCGGCATCGAGACCACCGAGGTCGCGCAGGCCCGCCAGCGCGGCCGGAGCTTCGACGTCGTGGTCGAGGCGTCGGGCGGCGCGACCGGCTTCGAGCTCGCGCTGGAGCTGCTGCAGCCGCAGGGCACGCTGGTGCTCAAGTCGACGTTTCACGGTCTCACGCCGGTCGACGCGGCGCGGGTGGTGGTCGAGGAGATCACCGTGGTCGGCTCGCGCTGCGGCCGGTTCGCGCCGGCGCTCGACCTGCTCTCGCGCCGTGCCGTCGACGTGGCGGACCTGGTCAGCGAGGTGCTGCCGCTCGATCGCGGCGCGGCGGCGCTGGCGCGCGCGGCGGCGCCGGGCGTGCTGAAGGTGCTGCTCGACGCGCGGTAGCGGCGGTCGCGCGGCGGATCACAGCGGATATTCGTGCGAGCACGCACCGGCCGGGCCGGTGGCCGCGGCGGGGTTGACCGGCGTGACCCAGGTCGTGCCGTTGCACTGGTACCACACCTGGTCCGCGGACTTCTGCACGCAGGTCCGCGGTGGCACCGCGCGGGCGAGCGTGGCCGACTGACACCAGCCGAAGGTCTGCGTGCATCCGGCGGTCGAGGTCTGCTGGATCCAGCTGCCGGCGGTGCACTGGTACCACTTCTGGTCCGAGGCGGCCTGCACGCAGACACCCTCGGGCTCGTCGGCGGCCATCGTCGCCGACGCGCAGCTGGTCGCGCCGCCGCCATCGCCGCCGCCACTGCCGCCGGTGCCGGTGCCGGTGCCTCCGGCGAGCGCGCGCAGCTCGTCGAGCGAGCCGTTGAACCGATCGAGATCGACCGCGCCGGACATCCCCGCGACGCTGCCGCTCTCGCTGTACTGCCAGAACGCCCAGGTGTCCCACGGCGAGGTCAGATCGGGGCACAGCGTCGTGTACTGCGCGATCCACAGCGGATCGCCGGCGAACGAGGTCGGGCCGCCGACCTGATCGCGCCAGAAGTACTTGCCGGTGTAGACGATCGGATCGACGCCGGTCCCGGCCTTGACCCGGTCGACCCAGGCGCGGACCTTGGCCGCCACGCTCGCCGGCGACAGGTTGCCGGTGGCCTCGACGTCGATCACCGGCGGCAGGTCACCGGGACCCGGCGTCCCGGCCGCGGCGATCACCATGTCGGCCTGGGCGTTGACGTCCTGGGTGGGGCGAAAGAACTGGTAGATGCCGCGCACCATCCCGACCGCCTGCGCGCCGGCCCAGTTGGCTGCGAACTGCGGATCATGGAAGCCGGTGCCGTCGGAGATCCGGATGAACGCGAACTCGTTGCCCGCGGCCTTGACCCTGGCCCAGTCGATCGTGCCGTTGTAGTACGACACGTCGACGCCGCTGGTCGTCGTGCCGGCGGCACACACGCGGGCGAGGATCCCGATCTGGGGCGAGCCCGTGCTGTCGACATCCGAGCCGAGGCCTGCGCCGGCCTTGGAATCGCCGGCGGGATCGCCTCCGACCGCACACGAGGCCAGTACCAGGGTTGCGAATACGAGTCCACGCATGTTGTTGCTCCCGGCAGCGTCGTCGTCGGGGCAGCAAGCGACATGCCCCCCGCACCTCGCGGCTGCGCGCCACCGGCCCGCGCGGCTCCGCCGCCATCCCGCGCGTCCGGCTGCACGACTCGCGCACCGGCGATCGCACCACGCGACGATGGCGAGACGGCTACCGGGGTTGCCGTGGGGGCGCATCCCCACGCGTCGAGGTGTCGGCTCCCAGGGCCCCGTGGGCTGCGAGGAAGCGTCGGAGCCAGGGACTGGACCAAGAATTGAGCCGGCTTCCAAAAATCGACCAAAAAGCGTTCTAATTCGACAAATCGACCCAAAAATGGTCATCCAGCCCCGAAATGAACCATAAAAAGATCAAATTCCTGGAAATGAACCAAGTATCGTGCGATTCCGCAGGGACCGCTCCCCATGGCACGGTCGCGACGAACGAAGCGGACGACCGCACGCGGTCGATCGAGGACGACCCGCAACGACGCCGGCCGGCAGCGAGGTCGCTCGAACGACGTCCCGCTTCCTCCGCTGCTGTTTCCGGGCGGTACCGCGCGGGAGAAGCGCTGGCTTGCGGGCCTGAAGAAGGCAGGGCGGGTGCACTCGATCGGGCCCCGGCTCTACGCGTCGATCTCGGGTGACAAGCTGAGCGACGCGATCCGGGCCGGCTGGATGGACATCGTGTCGGCGCTGTATTCGCAGGCTGTGGTCAGCCACCGTACCGCGCTCGAGTTCAGGCCAACCGGCGACGGGGAAATCTGGCTGACCTCGTCCACCAACCGCGTGGTCTCGTACCCCGGACTTCGGCTCCAGTTCGTCCGAGGTCCCGGACCGCGCGCCGACGATCCGCAGGTCGCTGGCATTCGATCCTCGTCGCGGGCGCGCGCGTTCCTCGAGAACCTCGCGACCACTCACCCGAGCTCACGTACCCGGTCGATTCCGCGGGCCGAGCTCGAGCAGCGGCTGGAGCAGATCCTTCACCTCGACGGCGAACAAGCGCTCGAGGAGCTCCGCGACCAGGCGCGCTCGATCGCGGACGAATTCGGCTGGCAGCGCGAGCACGCGCGGCTCGATGCGCTGATCGGCGCCCTGCTCGGCACACGGACGGCGCAGCTGACCAGCGGCGTCGGACGCGCTCGGGCCGCCGGCGAGCCCTTCGATGCTGCGTGTCAGGCGCGGTTGCAGGCGCTGTTTGCAGAGCTGCATGGCCGCCCGCTGCCGCGGATCGTCGAGCGCTTCGATGCGCCCGCTCACGTCCAGAACAAGGCTTTCTTCGAGGCGTACTTCTCCAACTACATCGAAGGAACGACGTTCGAGATCGAGGAGGCGGAGCAGATCGTCTTCGACCATCAGATCCCCGCCCGGCGTCCCAAGGACGGCCACGACGTCGCCGCGACCTTCCGCCTGGTCTCTGACCCGGTCGAGATGCGAGCCACGCCGCACGACTTCGACCAGCTGTTGCAGCTGCTCCAGGCGCGCCACCGGACGTTGATGGCGGCGCGGCCGGAAGCGGAGCCGGGTGCGTTCAAGCAGGCGCCCAATCGCGCCGGTGACACGCACTTCGTCGACCCGGTGTACGTCCGCGGGACGCTCCGCAAGGGGATGGAGCTCTACCTGGCATTGTCCCCCGGCCTTGCGCGCGCGATCTTCCTCATGTTCCTGGTCAGCGACGTCCACCCGTTCGTCGACGGCAACGGGCGGATCGCCAGGATCATGATGAACGCGGAGCTGGTCTCGGCCGGTCAGCCGACGATCATCATCCCGACTGTCTACCGTGAGGATTACCTGCTTGCGTTACGCGCGCTGACGCGGCGCCATCGTCCGGCTCCCCTGATCGAGGCGCTGGTCAAGGCGCAGCGCTTCTCTCACCTCGACTTCGCTTCGTACCCGTCGATCTTGCAGGACCTGCAGCGCCGCCACTGGTTTCACGAACCCGATGAGGCCCGCCGGATCGACTGACGCCGAGCGGATCGTCGGAACGCATCCGTCATGTCCGGCGTCAAGCGCGCGAACCGGGTTGCCGTCAGACGCGCCGATCTTCGAGCCGTTCTACACGACCAAGCAGGGCGGCACCGGCCTGGGGCTTGCGATCGTCCAGCGGGTTGCCGCGGATCACGGCGGCCGGATACGCCACGAGCAGCGGCCGGGCGCGACGGTGTTCCGGCTGGAGCTGCCCGATCGCCGGGGGCGTCACCCGCTGACCGATCGCGACGCGCCGGGAGCGCATGCGATCACGCGCCGGTGCGCGCGAGTTTTGCGCCCGTTTCGCTTCCGGATCGGACATCCTTGACAGCTCGCGACGGCGCACGCTAGGGTCAACAGCGATCATGGGGCATCGCGTCCTTACATGTCGCGATCCTGACCATCCTTGGAGCTGAAGGTAGGACATGCTCAGGAAGACCAATCGATCGGTTGCTCGACGGGGATGAGCCCGCAGCGGATCCATACCGTGATCGCCGCCGGGGTCGACAACCCCGCGCTGATCGCGCGCTGGCGCGCCCAGCCGGAGCTGCTGCGCGGCCACGGCGTCGAGCCGTCGCAGGTCGATCTCGATGCGCTGTGGCGGTTCGCCGGGCTGACCATCAAGGTCCGCCACCATGCGCTGCGTGAGGAGCTGCCGGCGTCGTTCCGGCTGATGAACCTCGCCGGCCTCGAGATCGAGCTGTTCGCGAGCTACGCCAGCGAGCGCGCCGCACAGGGAGCCCGGCTGGCGCCGACGACCGAGGGCCGCACGCTCGACCTGCTGGGGTTCCTCGAGGGCTGGCTCGACCGCGACAACACCGCACATGCGCTGCTGTGGGACCTGATCCGCCACGAGCGCGCGCTCGCCCGGCTCCCCCGGACCGCGCTGGCGGTGGGCACGTCGCCGGACCTGCGGCGCAGCGAACCGCCGACCCCGCCCGCCGCGGATGTCGTGCCGCGGATCCGCGGCGAGATCATGCTGCACGAGATGACGAGCGATCCGCAGGCGGTCGCTCGCGCGCTCGACGACCCACGGCTCGATCTGGCGGCGATCCCGCGCATGCAATCGCGCGCCTGCTACTGGCGCACCGACGCAGCGACCGATGGGGGGCCCGGGGTCTCGATCCTGCAGTTCGGGGAGCTCGCGTTCGGCGCGCTGGCGCTGGTCGATGGCAAGCGGACCGCCGCGGAGGTCTACCGCGCGCTGGGCGGCGGCCGGCGACCGCCTCCCAGCTTCCTGCGCATCCTCGGCGAGCTCCAGACCATCGGGCTGATCGCCCTGCGCCCGCAGCTCTGACGCCTCGTGCGCTTCCCCCCGGGGGCTCGCCCCGTCCCGGCGTATCCTGGTGCCGTGGCGGAACCTCTCGGATCTCTCGAAGACGGCCTCGCGCCGGGGCCCGATGGCAAGCCGCGCTGCTTCTGGGCGGTCTCGGCCCCAGACTACGTCGACTACCACGACCGCGAGTGGGGGTTCCCGGTGGTCGACGATCGCCGGCTGTTCGAGAAGCTGTGCCTCGAGGGCTTCCAGGCCGGGCTGTCGTGGCTCACCATCCTGCGCAAGCGCGAGGCGTTCCGCCGGGGGTTCGCCGGCTTCGATCCGGCGGCGGTCGCCCGGTTCGGCGCGCGCGACGTCACCCGGCTGCTCGCCGACGCCGGCATCGTCCGGCATCGCGGCAAGATCGAGTCGGCGATCCACAACGCGGCGCGCGCGCTCGAGGTGATCGCCGAGCACGGCTCGCTCGCGGCGTACGTGTGGAGCTTCGTGCCGGCGGCCGGCGAGCGCCCGCGGCGGATGACCCGCCAGGCGCTGCGCGCGATGACCCAGACCCCGACCTCGGTCGCGCTGTCCAGGGACCTCAAGCGCCGCGGCTGGACCTTCGTCGGCCCGACGACGGTCTACGCGTTCATGCAGGCGATGGGGCTGGTCGACGATCACCTCGAGGGTTGCGCGATCCGGCGCGCCGCCGAGGCCGCGCGCAAGCAGCTCCCCGCGATGGCCGCGCCGCGCACCCCCGGCCGGACCCGCTCCCGCACCACCGCGCGGTGACGGCGCCGAGGCCGGTAGGTCCGGCCGGATCGGCGACGCGCCTCGGGGATGGCCTGATGTGCGAGCGCACCACGCCCTCGCCGGGCGTGTGTCGGCGGCGCTCGACCGGGCGCGCGCCGGCGGCCGTGGCGACCGCGGATCTCGCTCGGCGATCGCCGCGAGCGCCGGTGACGCCTGAGCGCCGGGCTGGTACGTGGTTTGTAGACCTCTCGGAACGATGGCAACCAACGGTCACGGCCGGCTCCGGATCGCACAGGTCGCGCCGTTGTACGAGAGCGTCCCGCCGCGGCTGTACGGCGGCACCGAGCGGATCGTCTCGTACCTGACCGAGGAGCTCGTCGCCGCCGGTCACGACGTCGCGCTGTTCGCGAGCGGTGATTCTCGGACCTCGGCGCGGCTGGTCGCCGGTTGTCCGCGGGCGCTGCGGCTCGCCAACTGCGCCGATTCGCTCGCCCCACACCTGGCGATGGTCGAGCACGTGGCGCGCCATGCGCGCGACTTCGACGTCGTGCACTTCCACATCGACTACCTGCACTTCCCGGTGTCGAGCCGCGAGCGCTACCGCCATGTCACCACGCTGCACGGCCGGCTCGATCTCCCCGACATCGTGCCGGTGTTCGCCCGGTTCGTGGACACGCCGGTGGTGTCGATCTCCGACGCCCAGCGCGCGCCGCTGCCCGATCTCGCGTGGCAGGCGACCGTGCACCACGGCTTCCCCGAGGGCCTCTACCGGTTCGAACCGCGGCCGGGCGGCTACCTCGCGTTCCTCGGCCGGATCTCGCCGGAGAAGGGGCTCGATCAGGCGATCGAGATCGCGCGCCGCACCGGCCACCGGCTGCGGGTCGCGGCCAAGATCGATCGGGCCGACCGCGACTACTACACGCGGCACATCGCGGCGCAGCTCCGCCAGCCCCACGTCGAATTCCTGGGCGAGATCGGCGAGCGCGACAAGCAGGAGCTGCTCGGCGGTGCGCGCGCGCTGCTGTTCCCGATCAACTGGCCCGAGCCGTTCGGCATGGTGATGGTCGAGGCGATGGCGTGCGGCACGCCGGTGATCGCGTATCGCGGCGGCTCGGTGCCGGAGGTGCTCGACCACGGCGTCACCGGGCTGATCTGCGACGGCATCGACCAGGCGGTCGCGGCGGTCGGCCGGATCCACGAGCTGTCGCGCGCGGCCTGCCGCGCGGCGTTCGAGCAGCGGTTCACGGCGGCGCGGATGGCGAGCGACTACACGGCGATCTATCACCGCATCCTGCAATGCCGGGAACCCCGGGCCCTGCGGGCAACCGGAACCCACGCGGAGCGCGAGGACCATGGCCACCACGGAGCACAGCACGACGATCCAGGACGAGTACTCGATCCTCGCGACCAGCTCGCGTCGCGATGAGCGCACGCGCGTCATCAAGCACGGCGACAGCTTCGGCGTGTTCGACCACGCCGGGATGATCGGCCAGGCCGGGATGGGCGAGCTCGGGCTCTACCACGACGGCACCCGCTACCTGAGCATGTTCGATCTCGCGCTCGAGCGCCGCCGCCCGCTGCTGCTCAACTCGACGGTGCTGCGCGACAACGTGCTGCACGTCGATCTCGCCAACCCCGATCTGCCGGACCGGCCCGAGCCGCTGGTCCGCGACTCGGTCCACCTGTTCGTGGCGAGCCTGCTGTGGGACGGCGGCTGGCACGCGCGGCTCCAGCTCCGCAACTACGCGCTGCGCCGGGTCGACATCGAGCTGTCGCTGCTGTTCGCCGCCGACTTCGCCGACGTGTTCGAGGTCCGCGGCGTGCAGCGGCTGCGCCGCGGTGCGATGCGCCCGCCGGTGATCGCGCGCGACGAGGTGATCCTCGGCTACGACGGGCTCGACCGCGTCGTCCGCGCGACCCGGCTGGTGTTCGATCCGGCCCCGGCGTCGCTCACCGCCGGCCGCGCGTCGTACCGGCTAGCGCTGGCGCCCCAGGGTCACGCGTCGATCGAGCTGCGGGTCGGCTTCGAGCGCAGCGAGCGCAGCGAGACCGCGGCGCAGCCGCGCGGCGAGCCGGTCCGACCGTCGTACGACCGGGCGTACCGCTGCGCGGTCGGGGCGCTCGCGTCGCGTCGCACCGGCTGCGCCGGCGTCGAGGCGTCCGATCCGGGGTTCGCCGAGTGGATCGAGCGCTCGGCGGCGGACCTCCAGATGATGATCACCGACACCGCCTACGGGCCGTACCCGTATGCCGGCGTGCCGTGGTTCTCGACCCCGTTCGGCCGCGACGGCATCATCACCGCCTTCGAGCTGTTGTGGCTCGACCCCGCGGTCGCGCGCGGCGTGCTCGGGTTCCTCGCCGCGACCCAGGCGACCGCGCTCGACCCCGAGCGCGACGCCGAGCCGGGCAAGGTCATCCACGAGGTCCGCGGCGGCGAGATGGCGGCGCTCGGCGAGGTCCCGTTCGGCCGCTACTACGGCTCGGTCGACGCGACGCCGCTGTTCGTGATGCTCGCCGAGGCCTACTACCGCCGCACGGCAGACCGCGCGCTGATCGAGGCGATCTGGCCCAGCCTCGAGCGCGCGCTGGACTGGATCGACGCCCACGGCGATCTCGACGGCGACGGCTTCGTCGAGTACCGGCGGCGATCGAGCCACGGCCTGAGCTCGCAGGGCTGGAAGGATTCGGTCGACTCGATCTCGCACGCCGGCGGCGAGCTGGCGACCGGGGCGATCGCGCTGTGCGAGGTCCAGGGCTATGCCTACGCCGCGCGCCGCGCCGGGGCCGCGCTCGCCGCCGCGCTGGGCCGGCCCGCGCGCGCCGCGGAGCTCGACGACGCGGCCGAGCAGCTGCGCCGGCGGTTCGAGCGCGCGTTCTGGTCGGAGTCGATCGCCAGCTACGCGCTCGCGCTCGACGGCGCAAAGCGGCCGTGCGAGGTCCGCGCGTCCAACGCCGGCCACGCGCTGTTCACCGGGATCGCGAGCCCCGAGCGGGCGCGCCGGGTGGTCGACGCGCTGCTCGACGACCGCTCGTTCTCCGGCTGGGGGATCCGCACGCTCGACGCCGCCGAGGCGCGCTACAACCCGATCTCGTACCACAACGGCTCGGTGTGGCCGCACGACAACGCGCTGATCGCCGCCGGGATGGCGCGCTACGGCCACAAGCAGGCCTGCGCGCGGGTCACCGCGGCGCTCCACCAGGCCGCGCAGCACTTCGATCTGCGCCGCATGCCGGAGCTGTTCTGCGGGTTCCGGTCGCGGCCGCACGAGGGGCCGACGCTGTACCCGGTCGCGTGCGCGCCCCAGGCGTGGGCGGCGGGCGCGGTGTTCCTCCTGCTCCAGGCCTGTCTCGGCCTCGAGGTCGACGCGCTGCGCCGGCAGGTCGTGCTCGACCGGCCGATCCTGCCGCCGTGCCTGGACCAGCTCACGATCCGCCAGCTCGCGGTCGGCGAGGCGCGGGTCGACCTCGTGATCGAGCGCCACCCGCACGACGCCGGCGTCTACCTGCGGTCGCGCGACGGCGACGTCAGCGTGATCGTCACCAAGTAGCGCCCGCGCGGCCGGGCGTCACGTCCGCGGCAGCTCGGTGCGCAGCCGCTCGACCTGTTGCTTGGTGTCGTCGCTGAGGTCCATGTGCATCGGGTGCACGGCGGTGCGTCCGAACGGCGCCGAGATGATGATCAGGGTGCCGGGGTGCTTGAGCTTGATCAGCTTGTCGACCACGTCGTGCAGCACCTCCTTGGGCAGGTGCTCCAGGACGTCCATGCACATGATCACGTCGTACTTCGGATCGGGCGGCGCCGCCTCGACGTCGGACTTCCAGACCTTGAGCTTGAGGTCGTGCCGGCCGGCGCGGAACCGCGCGAACTCGAGCGTCTTCGAGTCGAGATCGGCGAGCGTGACATCGAACCCGGCGCGGGCGAGCGGCAGCGCGAGCAGGCCGACGCCACCGCCGAAGTCGAGGATGTTCTTCGGCTTGTACCGGGTCCGCATGTCGTCGAACAGCGCGAGGTCGCTCTCGCGCTTGCCGGGCACGAACAGGTGCCACTCGGCGAGCTCGTAGATGTAGTTCGTCGTCTGCTTGTAGAACGCCTTGACCCGGTCGTCGGTCATCGGCGCCTCGTGCTCCCAGCGGTTCCACTCGTCCTTGAGCGGGCTCGACCCCAGCTTCATCCGCGCGCGGACCTCGTCGTGCGTGCTGTGGGCGAACGCCATGACGTCGGCGACGTACTCCTCCTGATCGCGCGCGAGATCGGGATCCGGCCGCGGCGGCGGGGCCGGTGGCTCGGCGGCCGCCGGCGGTTGCGCGGCCGCCGGCTCGGCCGCAGCCGGCTGTGCCGCGGCCTGGACCTGCGCGGGCGGCGACGCCATCGGATCCTTGCGGGAGCACGCGACCGCGAGCGAGATTGCAGCGAGACAGCACAGCAGCGAGCGCGAGGTCAGCATCGCCGCGACCCTAGCAGAGCTACCCCGCGGTGTGCGGCCCGACCGCGTTCATCGGAACCGGTCGAGCGAGATGGGGACGCCGGGGCCATCGCCGAGCTCGGCTCCCGGGCGGTCCTGGAGCCAGGCCTCGAGCATGCGCTCGATCTGCTCCGGGGATGCTTCGGGATGCCGCCGGCGCAGCGTGGCCGCCATCATCTCGACCCCGAACTCGAACAGCTCGAAGGCAGCGAGCAGGCGATCCCTTAGACGATCCTTGGCGGTCTCGCCGTCGGACATGCGTTCATTGTGGAGGGCGCGAGCCGGTTGTCAATTCTCGCCGGGCGTGATCGGCGCGGCGGTCACCGGCTGCGGGCGAGCGCGTTGCCGCCAGCGTAGCGCGCGGTCGACCGGAACTCCCCACACCGCGGGCGCACCGGCGGGCGCCGCGCAGCGTCCATGTGCCCCGGGGATCACTGGTTGTCGACGCGCGCTTCGACCACCGCCTGGATGGCGGGATCGACGTCGGACAGGAAGTCATCGCCGGTCGCGGCCTCGATCGCATCGACCGAGACCCGGAAGTTGCGCCACGGATCGCTCAGACCGATCAGCGAGTTCGAGTTCGGCATCATCACGGCGACCACCCGCGTGCTGGTGGTGACGTCGGCCGTGCCCTGGCCGATCGAATCGAGCACCACCACGACCTTGAACGTCTTGTCGGGGACCGAGACCCCGGTGCCGATCGTGGTCGAGCTGCCGCTGTACACGCCGCCGGCGATGATGAACAGCTCCTTGCCGCCCTGCACGATCGTGCGCAGCTCGCTCTCGAGGTCTTCCCACGGGCCGCGGTTGTTGTTGGCGGCCTGCGGCACCATGTTGGTGAGGTAGAACGTCTGCTGGTTGGCGGGGACGGTCAGCGTGCGGTCGGCCGACGGGCACATGTGGCCGCGGTCGAAGCCGCTGCCGCTGTAGTCGGTGAGCTGGGCCTGGGGCTCGGACGGCGGGAACGTGTCGTCGGCGCGGAAGTCATCCTGCCGCGCCGCGCTGCCCAGGTACGACGTGTTGAGCTCCCAGCTGACCCAGTTGGGGACCTTGCGGCCACCGTTGTACGACACCACGTAGCCCGACTTGACCGACAGGAACGCGTTGGGATCGCTGGCCGACGTCGCCGCCGGGATGCCCAGCGTGGTGTGCACGCTGAGCGCCGCGCCGGCGCCGCGGCTGAAGTCGGTGATCGAGACGTCGTCGATGTCGATCCGGTTGGCGCTGCCGTCGAGCTTGCGGATCTGGAACCGGATCGTGCCGGTCAGGTTGACGGTGAACGTCGCGGTCGAGAACGAGCCGCCGGTGGTCGCGTGCGAGGTCCCGACCTGGGCCCACGTGGTGCCGCCGTTCTGGGACTCGAACAGGCCCCACGTGCTGCTCGCGTCGCTGCCGAAGCTGGCGTGGTGGAGCGTCACCGTGCCGGCGCCGGTCGTGCGGTCGAACTTCATCGTCACCGTACCGCTGTTCCGGATCCGGGCCGCGTGGGCCCCGGTCTTGATGTCCGAGCTGAGGTCGCCGATCAGCGCGTCGCTCAGCGTCCAGGTCCCGGTGGTCAGCGCGACGTCGCCGGCCGCGTAGGCGGTCTTGGTCCCGGCCTCGAAGCCCTCGGACAGCGTCGCCGCCGCGGTCTCGATCGAGCCGTCGTCGCCGTCGCCGGGCATGCCCGCCGCGCAGCCGGTCGCGGCGGCGAGCGCGGCGGCGACGAGCAGCCCCGGGCCGAACATCCGAACAGCAAACAGATCACGAGATCGTCTGTCGCGCATCATCGAGCCTTTCGCCAATCACGACTGCGGATCCACATCACCGAGGCCGCACGTCGATAACACACCGCTTCTGGCGATTGCATGAAATCGGCTCCAAGGACGTGTGACATCTGCGGGGCGCGATCTGCACGTGCACGCCGCAGTCCGTGTGATCTGGCGCCGTGCCGGCCGGTATCCCCTGTGCGCCGCCTTACGGCCGCCGATCCGATCTGCGCGACCGTCGAGCAAGGACTGCCTCGGAGCGCACGGTGCCGCGCCCGCCGGCGAGCTCGATCACAACGAGGTGGCTACTCGATCAGCCATCGGCGACGCCACCGGCCACCACCCTGTGGGGTGGCCACTCGACTAGCCACCCGCAGCTTCGCGCAGCGCGGCCGCCGTGCCCGCGGCTCCGGCGGGCTGGCCGGCGACCGCACCGGCGGTCTGCGCGGTGTCCGCGATCTGGCGCGCGCGGTCGAGCTCGTCGACCAGCTCGGCGAGCGACGGGATGTCGTCGTCGCGCTCGATCATCGTCGACACCACGCCGAACCGCGCGATCGCCTCGCCGAACAGCTGCCACACCGCCTCGCACACCGGGTGATCGTGGGTGTCGAGCAGGTGGGTGCCGTGATCGCTGTGGCCGGCGAGGTGGATCTGCGCGACGCGGTCCGGCGGGAGCGCCGCGAGGTAGGCGTGCGCGTCCCAGCCGTGGTTGGTCGAGCTGACGTAGACGTTGTTGACGTCGAGCAGGAGGCCGCAGTCGGCGCGCCGCGCGACCTCGGCCATGAACTCGGCCTCGCCGAGCGAGCTCGCCGCGAACGTGACGTAGCTCGACGGGTTCTCGAGCAGGATCCGCCGGCGCAGACGGTCCTGGACCCGGCCGACCTTGTCGACCACGAGGTCGAGCGCCTCCTCGGTGTACGGCATCGGCCACAGGTCGTGGGCCGCGTGGCCGCCGAGCGACGACCAGCACAGGTGATCGGACACGTAGGGCGGATCGACCTCGTCGGCGAGCGCCGCCAGCCGCGCGAGGTAGTCGGGGTCGACCGGATCGACCGAGCCGATCGACAGCGACACGCCGTGCAGCACGACCGGCCAGCGCTCGCTGACCATGCGCAGGACGCGCCGCGGGTTGCCGCCAGCGACCAGGAAGTTCTCGCTGATCACCTCCCACCAGTCGACGCGCGGGTCGCCCTCGACGACGTCCTGGTAGTGCGGCAGGCGAAGCCCGAGGCCGAAGCCGAGGCGAGCAAACATGGCGCTACTCTACCTCAGCCCGCCGGCTTCACACCCGGCCGTGGCAGCGAGGAGCTGTCCTGGCCGCGGCGGGCGATCCGGTGGTCGAGCGACGCCGGGCCGGCGCCGGCGAGCAGCAGCCACACGAACGTCACCAGGTAGGTCAGCTCGATCGTGGTCGGTAGAGAGGTCAGGAAGTCGACGAAGCCGTCGGCCTCGCCGAGCTTGGCGGTGAGGATCGCGACGGTCATCACGCCGATCAGCAGCAGCGAGATGATCCGGGTGCCGAGCCCGACGATCAGCAGCAGGCCGCCCGCGAACTCGATGGTCGAGACCATCGCGGCCTGCGGTCCCGCGAGCGGGATGTGCAGGCTCTCGAAGTACCCGGTGACCTTGGCGAGGTTGGTCAGCTTGCCCCAGCCGGTGATCACGAACGCGGTGCCGATGACGACCCGGACGGCGAGTGGCCCGATCCAGTGGAGCTTGGCGCACAGCTCGAGCGCGCGCTGAGACAGGGTCTTGATCGAGATGGGCATCGTGTTCGTCTCCTGATGGGCGATCATGGTCGGGCTTGCTACGCCGCGCGATCGAAGCAGTAACGATTCGCGAGGCAGCAGGAGACGGTGAGCGCCGGCGCGACGACGCGGTGCGCCATCGCGATCCGCCCTGCGCGACGGCGCGTAACACCGGCGGGGAACAGACGTACGCAGGGCCAACCCCGTGGTTTCCACCGATGCGATCGAGACGGCCGGATGGTGCTTCACGACTCCATGTAGGTACATGGCGCACCCAATGTGCGTTGAACAAGCATTCCCGGCGATCGTCGCATTCCCTGCGCAACGGATCTCGTGTACTCGAAACCAACGGGGAGACCACGAGGTCCACGAAGGAGCAATGAAGATGACGATGAACGGAAAAGCGATCGCGATGACCGTGGCGGGACTTCTGATGGCCGTGGGGCCCCATGTGGCCAACGCCGACGACAAGACCAAGGAAGCCAAGGTCCACTGCAGCGGCATCAACGCGTGCAAGGGCAAGGGCGGGTGCGCCGGCGCCTCGAACAGCTGCTCGGGCCAGAACGGCTGCAAGGGCAAGGGCTGGGTCGAGGCCACCGCCAAGGAGTGCAAGGACAAGAAGGGCACCGTGGTCGCCGACAAGGCCAAGGACACCAAGGACACCAAGGCACCCGCCAAGAAGTGACCGGCAAGAAGTCGCCGGCGGCGCATGGGCCGGGCCGAAGAACAGCGGCCGGTCGCGTCGCGTGGCTAGTCGGTCGCTGCGTCGATCGCAGACGTCTGCGGTAGATCGCGCCGCGTGCTCACCGGCGCCCGCGAGCCCGCGCAGCTCGCCGATCGGATCCGGATACTCCGCTGCCCCGATCCGCGGCCGCAGCACGAGCTCGCGGCCGTCGATCGCGAAACGGCGGGCCGAGCGCCTCGGCGAGCTGCACCGCGGTGGCGGCGGCGCTGCCCGACGCCGGCTCGCCGGTGATCACGACCAGCTCGTTGGGGCCGGTCCGCGCGACCAGCGTGGCGCCGGTCAACGCCTCGATCGGGCACGCGACCTGATCGAGCCGGATCTGATCGGCGATCGCGACCAGCTGGACCAGCGGCCGGTACACCCGGTTGCAGGTGTGGCGTGTGGTGGCTGGTGACCACCTCGGCGATCGGTTCGGGCAGCTGCCAGCGCGCGACCACCACCATGCCGAACTCGACGTGGAGATCCTCGACCATCCGGCCCCAATGGCAAGGTCCCGGTGCTGCGCGACGGCGATCTCGTGCTGTGGGAGTCGAGCGCGATCATGTGGTACCTCGCCGAGGGCCACGGCGATACTGCGCTGTGGCCGGCCGATCGCCGCGCCCGCGCCGAGATCGCCAAGTGGCAGCTCTGGCAGTCCGGGCACCTGTCGGCGGCCGCCGACGGCCTGATGTACGAGGCGCTGGTCCGGCCGATGCTCCAGCAGCCGGCCGACCCCGACAAGCTCGCTGCGCACACCGCGAGTTTCCACCGCTGGGCTGGCGTCCTCGATCGCGCGCTCGCCGGCGCCGACTACCTCGCGACCGGCCGCTTCACCTGCGCCGACATCGCCGTCACCAGCGCGCTGACCTACGCCCAGCCGGCCCGGATGCCGCTCGTACGTGGCTCGATTCTCGGATAGTCCGGCCAGGCGGGACGTTCAAGGTACCAGAGCCGCTGGCGCTCCAGGATCCGGATGGTATAATTATTTCTAAGGAAATGTAGGCGACCATGGCTACCGAGACCACCCAGATCTCTGCGTTCATCTCCGACGAGACATCGACCGCCCTGGACCGATACACCGAGGCGCGCGGTCTCAAGAAAGGCTACGTGATCGAGCAGGCCCTGCGTCACCATCTGCGGGCGCTTCACGAGCTCCCCGCAGACGTCATCATCCCGGCGCGGCTGGTGGTCAGCGCCGAGGCCGCCGAGCATCTCGCGGATCGGATCAAGCGTCCCCGCAAGCCGACCGCCGTCATGCGGGCGTTGTTCGCCAAGAAGTGAGGCTCGGCGATGGTGGTGGAGGTGAGGCAGCTACGTGAGAGCGATGACCGGACGAAGTTTCGATCGGGCGACGACGATCTCGACCGGTTCTTCGCACGTTACGCCGGCCAGAACCAGTTCCGGCTGCACATCGGCACCACGTACGTTGCGGGCGACGATGGCGGCTCGATCATCGGCTATGTGACGGTGGCATCCTGCTCGATCGACGCGGTGCGTTTGCCGCGCAAGGTCGCGAAGCGACTACCGACATACCCGATCCCCGCGCTTCGGCTCGCACGCATGGCGGTGGCCCAGGGGCTCCAGCGTTCCGGTGTCGAGGCGGTGCTGATGAAGGCGGTGTTCCTGATCGCGCGCGAGCAGGCGCGCCGCAGCGGTTGCGCGTTCGTCGTGGTTGATGCCAAGCCAGGCGCCGAGACGTACTACGAGCGCTGGGGCTTCGAGTTCGTCCCGGTCGAGGCCGGAGTGCTCGAAGCTCGTCCGGTGCCCGGGCCGATGTTTCTGGAGCTCGGCGCGATCCCCGAGAGCGATGATCAGCCGCCTGGTGGATGAGCCGTAGGTTCAGTCCGAGCTGGCGGGTGGGTCGGCGTGGCGGGCGATGAAGCGCAGCATCACAGCGTGCATGTGCGCGGTGCTGCCGTTGACGACATCCGCGCTGCGGACCGCGGCGAGCCGGCGGTCGAGTAGCGCGTCGGGATCGCCGGTGGTGACGTCGCCGAGCGGCTCGACCGGTGGGCCCCGGCGATCGGGCGGGCACAGGCCGCGCAGCGTGCTGCACTGGTGGCAGGCGCCCTGCTTGTTGATCAACGCGCACAGGCCGTCGAACGCCTCGGTCATCGTCCGCCGCGCCCCGGCCAGCCGGTGGCGGAACGCCGACTCGGAGAGATCGACGATCCGGGCCGCCTCACGGTTGGGCAGGTCGAGTACCTCGCGCAGGACGAGCGCGGCGCTGTCCTCGGGATCGAGCGAGCGCGCGATGCACGAGAAGCAGTAGGCGATGTGCTCGGCGACCTCATAGCGGAACTCGGGGTGCGCTATCTCGCCGGCGAGATCGGCGCCGAACTCGGCGCTCGATGCCGCGCGCGTGAGCAGCTCGGCGTCGTCGGCCGGCGCGGTCATGCGCGCGCCCGGCGGTGCAGCAGGTGGTCGAGCGAGAACCGGTCGTCGGCGCGCGGCATCGCGAGCACGAACACCAGCAGCGCGAGCCGCGGGATGACGTGCTCGTGGAACGGGTACAGCGCGTCGTGGAGCAGGTGGCCGAACGTGACGATCACGAGCACGGCGCCGAGCGCCAGCAGCGCCTCGCGGATCCGCCAGCCGACGAGCAGCAGGCCGCCGGCGACGAGCTCGATGAACGGGATCGCGGTGCCGACCGCCCACAGCGACCACACCGGCAGGAAGGTGTCGCGGAACGGCAGGAACCACTTGCGCGCGTGCTCGAGCGGCCCCTGCTCGAACACCTTGTAGACGCCGGCCATGAAGAAGATCAGGCCGAGGACCAGGCGCGCGAACATGATCGCCCAGGCGCGATCGATCCCACGGGGGGCGTTGCCCGCCAGCTCGCTTCGCTCGAGACGACCGGGTCCGGCAGGCGGCGCGTCGGCGGGCATGGCGCGATGGTACTCCTCAGCGCGGGAAGGCGCGGTCGATCGCGCCCTGGATCGGCCCGCGGGCGAAGACGGCGCGCAGCGGGCCCATCTCGGCGAGGCATTCGTTGGCCATCCGCTGCGCGACCGGGCGGTTCACCGAGGCGGGGTCGACGTTGCCGTACCGGGCCGCGGTGGTCGGGCAGTAGGCCTGGGCCTGGCGCCGGATCGCGGCGAAGTCGAGGTTCGCGCCGCCGGCGACGCGGCCGAGATCGAGGTCGGAGAGCTGCGCGGCTGCACGGGTCGAGTCGTGGTGGGTCATGGCGTGCTCGACATCAAGCGGGATGCCAGGCGCGCGGTGATGGCGGCGGTTGACGCGGTGATGCCGCGCGGAGGCGATCGCAGCGCGGGCCGAGGCGGCCGAGGTCCGCGCGAGGTCGTTGCGGCGGCCCGGCGACGCCCGTGGTGGTCAGATCGTCGCTCGCCGGAGACGGATGCCGGGCGCACTGTCGCTCGCCGGTATCACCGTCGAGGGGCGGTGTCCCGGCCGGCACCGGCGCCTCGAGTTGCCGTCGGATCAGCGCGGGTAGCCGCCGCCCTGCGGGCCCTGAGGAGGATAGCCGCCGCCCTGGGGCGGGTAACCGCCGCCCTGCGGAGGATAGCCACCGCCCTGGGGCGGGTAACCACCCCCTTGCGGTGGGTAGCCACCTTGCGGGGGATACCCGCCCTGGGGCGGATAGCCAGGCGGCGGGTACGGCGGCGGCGGAACGGCGCGGACGGGGGCCGTCCAGCCGGCGAGTGCGCCGAGCCGGGTGAGCGCGAGCAAGCCGACCGCGCCGTGGACGATCAGCACGGCCAGTCCGCCGGAGATGTCGTGCCACGACGCCGACATCACCAGGCCGTTGACGAAGCCGTAGCCGCCGAAGATCGCCGAGCCGGCGAAGTACAGGCTGATGGTGACCAGCGCGAGCGCCTCGGCGCCGCGCGCGGTCCTGGCGTTGGTGCGCGGCACGAACCCGAGCAGGACCGCCGCCAGCGTCCCGCCGCCGACGACGATCGGCGCGAGCACCGCCTTGATCGCGTCGATGCCGCCCTTGAAGCCGCCCAGGATGACCGCGGCGAGGTCGGTGACGCCGCCGGCGCCGAGCGCCAGGCCGATCAGCGCCAGCGCGAACAGCAGGATCTTGAGCTCGGCCTGGGTGTCGTCCTTGCTCGTGCTGCCGGGCCGGAAGCGATCGAGGGTGATCAGGAGCAACGCGAAGAACGCATAGCCGATCGCGACCGATGTGCCGATCGCGAGGCCCGGCGCGAAATTCAAGAGTCGTTCCATGACCACCTTCCTGGGAAGTGCAGCGCTCGCTGGCACGAACAGGGTAGGGCGGAACCGACGACGCGCCCACCGAAATGTCGGCGGCGCCACGCCACCGCCGATCCGGTGCCACCGCTGCATCGCGATCGCGTAGAGTTGCGACATGAAGCCAGTCAGGGTGAGAGCGCAGCCGGTCCGGGTGCTGCAGCGTCGGGAGCTTTCGCAGGTGATCGGCGGCGCCGCCGGCCCGGTGGTCCACAACGACCACGTCGAGAACCCGAGCAACACGCCGCTCAAGGATTGAGCCGCGCGGTCACGCCTGCGGGGCGAGCTCGGCCTCGATCGCGGCCTCGCCGTCGCGGAACGATGGATAGCGCAGCTCGACTCCGAGCTCCTGCTTGAGCCGGGTATTGCGGATCCGGCGGTTGCGGTGGGCGACCCGCGGCTTGCCGGGCTCGACGATCTGGCGCGACGGCGGCAGCGGCAGGCCGAGGCGGGCGCACAGCCAGCGCGCGTACTCGCCCTGGGTCGTCGGCTCGTCGTCGGCGACCAGGTAGCGCGCACCGCGCGGGGCGCGGGCCTCGGCGGCGAACACGGTGCGCGCGACGTCGTCGACGTGGATCCGCGACGTTGCGTGCTGGCCGTCGTCGAGCAGCCGGAACTCGCCCTTGCGGATCCGCTCGCGCAGGCCGCGGCCGGGCCCGTAGACCGGGGCGAGCCGCAGGATCACGGTGCGCAGCCGATCGAAGCTGCAGCGCTCGACCTCGAGCTCGTCGTTCTTGACGTTGCTCATCGGCGGATCGTCGGTCGCGACCGGGGTGTCCTCGTCGATCCAGACCTCGTCATCGGGCTGGCTGCCGTACAGCCCCGACGAGCTGAACAGGACGAAGCAGTCGGCGCCGGCGCCGTACGCGGCCTGCAGCGCCGCGCGGATCGCGTGGCCGGGTGGCAGCGCGGCAACCGGCGGGATCGAGTAGACCACGGTGGCGCCGGGCAGCCCGCTCATCACCGGGGGGAGCTGCCGCGGGACGCCGGCGTCGAGGAACTTGACCTGGGCGCCGAGCTCGCCGAGCGGCGCGAGCCGGCCGGTACCGCGCGCGCAGACCCGCACGGTGCGACCGTCGGCGAGCGCCGCCCGCGCCAGGCGAGCGCCGACGTAACCACAGCCCAGGATGATGAGGGGGACCATGCCGCGAGTGTTTCACGATCGGCCCGCGCGCGGCGAGCGATCGCATGCGCGTCGCGGGTCAACCTCGACGTCCGCGGTCAACGTCGACGTCAAACCGTCCACGTCAACACCGCTTGCGTCGCGGTCGCCCGTCGCGGCGCGATGATCGTCAGTCGCGATCTGTCCTGTTCGATCGGCGCATCGATCGGCGCATCGATCGGCGCATCGATCGCAGCAGCTCACGCAGTTGAAGGCTTTTCACAAAGCGCAACCTCGCCGATCGTCCGATGAAGCGGAGGTCGAAAGCTGGCCGGGGCTGACACCGATCGCGAGGCTGCCGTGCTTGTTCCTCAGGTGCGAGATCCCCAGCGCGGTGAATCGGCGATCCGACCCTCAGAAAGCACATGCGAACCGATCGATGGGTCGCGGCACAGGCTCGGGTTCGCCGCGGCGGTCGTTGCCAGCGCATGCGGCAGCCGTCACCAGACTCGATGTGTGGATGGCTGTGCAATGGACCAATTCCATTTCGCTTCATCGCCACCGCACGCGTGACGCGATGACGATTCACGGACGAGCGTGAGGGCAGCTCTCGTCGCCTCAAAATTTCATGACGACACGCGATGTTGAATTACCGTCCCATCAGAAATCGAACATTGCGAATCTCGGCCAATTCCTGTTTCCTGAAATCCTCGACGCGCTGAGCGACGAGTGGATGTACCGAGAGAGCAGCTTGGGCCGAGCTGGTTCGTGCTGCCCGATTCTCAAGCTTGTTTAGGAGAACCATGAGGCAACGATACTTGATCTCTGTGGCGACGAGCTCACTGGCACTGGGACTCGCGGGCTGCGCGGCGTCCGATGACGCCCGGACCACCGACGAACCGGTCGCCGCAACCCAGCAGGCCGCGACCGCGATCGGCGATCCGCTGCCCGGCACCGACCCGGCCGAGTTCGCCGCCGCCAAGGCCAACTTCGCGCAGGAGGAGGAGATCACCGACGGCCTCGGCCCGGTATTCAACGAGCGCGCGTGCGGTAACTGCCACGGGATCCCGACCGTCGGCGGCTCGGGCAACCAGATCGAGCGCCGGTACGGCAGCATCGCGAACGGCATGTTCTTCGCCTACGACCGCGCGCCGGAGAACCAGGGCGGCACGCTGCGCCAGCTGTTCTCGAACGGCACCTACAAGTTCAACGGCAAGACCTGCACGATCCCGGTCGAGCACGAGCCGGCGGACGCCAACATCCACAACGTCGGCCGCCGCTCGCTGCCGCTGTTCGGCCTCGGTCTGGTCGACGCGATGCCCGACGGGTTCTTCGACCTGATCGTCGGGTTCGAGCCGGTGTCGACCCGCGGCACCGTGCTGCGCCGCGCGCAGGACTTCCCGGACTCCCGCGATCCCGCCCAAGGCATCGGCATCCCGCGCGTCCAGCGGTTCGGGATCAAGGACCAGCAAACCAACCTGGTGTCGTTCGCGGGTGACGCGTACATCAACGAGATGGGCATCTCGACCCAGAGCTGCTTCAAGGGCACGTCGATCACCGCGTTCGCGACCGAGAACCAGCCGAACAACGCGGCGGTCAATGTGTCGTGCAACGGCGGCGACCTCAAGCCGCGCAACCCCGACGGCACGTTCACCGACGACGTGATCGGCAGCTGCGCCGGCGGTCTGGACGCGGTCCAGGACGACATGGAGAACTTCCGGACGTTCATGGAGCACCTCGCGCCCCCGCCGCAGGACCTGTCCGATCCGGCCAGCTTTGCCGCGGGCGCGATCGTGTTCGCCGCCGCCGGGTGCATCAACTGCCACAGCCCGCTCCCGTTCGTGACGCCGGCGCATCCGTTCAACGGTGTGCCCGGCAACTTTGTGTTCTTCCCGTTCTCGGACTTCGCGGTCCACGACATGGGCTCGCTCGGCGACGGCATCGGCAACACCGGCGACTCGGTTGCGACGACCCGCCAGATGCGGACCGCGCCGCTGTGGGGCGCCCGGTTCAACACGCAGTTCCTGCACGACGGCCGCGCCAAGACCGTGCGGGCCGCGATCCTCGCTCACGACGGCCAGGGCCTCGCGGCGCGCAACGCGTTCGCGGCGCTCGACCCGGCCAGCCAGGCGCTGCTGCTCAAGTTCGTCAACTCGATCTAGTCCCATCGGCTCCCGATCGGCTAGCTCGAACCGGCTAGTTCCGACCGCTTTGGCGGCGGAGGGCCCCGCGCTCGTTTCTCCGGCGGGGCCCTCCGCTGCAACTCATGTTCCTGGCTCTGGCTCTGGCTCTGGCTCTGGCTCTGGCTCTGGCTCTGGCTCTGGCTCTGGCTCTGGCTCTGGCTCTGGCTCTGGCTCTGGCTCTGGCTCTGGCTCTGGCTCT
>DATAPF010000583.1:0-3105 GCA_036265355.1 Kofleriaceae bacterium
CGCGAGCAGGTAGACGTTGCCATCCTTGCCGAACACGACGAGCAGCGCCGATGGCGTCGCGCCGGGTAGATCGAGCGGCATGGCCGGTCCGGCGAGGTCGGTGTCGCTCTGGTCGAGGCTCTGCCAGTTGGGCGGCGCCCAGTAATCGGGGGCGTTGCCCGAGAACGCGGCGCCAGGGCCGAGCCGGAGTGCCGCCTCGCTGTGGCCCCAGGTCGTGCCGCCGCCGTTGCCGAACACGGTGAACACGCTGGTGCCATCGCTGGACACGCCGCCCGGCGTCCAGTCGCCGGCCCGGGTTGACGTGGACTCGAACGCGGTCAGCGCGCTCGGCTGGTCGGCCGGCACGGCGACGACCCAGCCGCGATAGTTGCCACAGTCGCCGGAGTGGCCGCCGTAGGGCACGTAGACCCGGCCGCCGACCAGCGTCAGGCCACCGCGCTGGTTCTGCGGCGCGGGGGCGAACGCGGTCGCCGTCCCCTTCAGCGCGGTCGCGACGTCGACCGGCCATCCTGAGCGCGTGGCGCCGTCGTCGACGGACAGCGCGAAGATCCGGTGATGCGCGGCGTTGCCGTCGCGGATCATCGCGTCGAGGTAGAGCGTGCCGGTGGCGGCGTCGATCACCGGCGTGCCGGTGATGCCGAGCGGGTTGATGTTGCCGCAGTTGGCGCCCTCAGCGGCGTTGGGCATCGGCTGCGGCGCGCCGAGCTCGACCCGCCACACCATCGCGCCGGTCGGGTCGAACGCGGTGACCTGGTTGGCCTCGGTCGCCGCGATCACGAGATCCGTCTGTGCCGCGCCGCCGCGATCGAGGTAGAGCGGCTGCGCGAACGCCGCGCCGGTGTACTTCGCGGTGAACGCCGTGTCGAGGTGCAGCGACGCGGCGGCGGCCGGGGTGAACGCGGCGTCGGCGTACGCGCCCGCGCGCGACGGCCCGGCGTGGAGCTCCAGCACCGACGCGCCGTGCGCGGTGCCGCCTCCGCCACCGGGGGGGCCGCCCGCGTCATGGGAGCCACTGCTGCTGCCACAGGCCGCCGCGGCCAGGGCGATCGACCAGCTCGAGCGGATCATGCGCCGATTACAGCACACACCAGCGCGGCGCGAGGACCGTGTTCGCAGGACTCACCGGTGCTCGCCCACATCGACGTGCACTGTGATCGGTATCGCTGGCCCGAGCGGGAGCCGGTCAGCCCTTGGCGGCGCCGGTCGTTCCGCCGCCGGCGGTCTTCCACCGGGCGAGCAGATCCTGCTCGCGCTCGCGCGGCGGGCCGGCGCGCAGGGCGCTCGGATCGGCGGCCGGCACCGGCTGGCCCTTGGCCTTGGCCTGCTCGACCAGATCACGGGTGACGCGGACGCGCCGCTCGATCTCGCGCGGGTACCAGTCGAGCAGCGCCTGGACGGTGTCGGCGATCGGGCGGAAGGTCAGGCCGGCGGCCCTGGCGCGCGCGTTGCTCCAGCGGTGGAAGCCGGTGTACTTGCCGGTCGGGGCGACCCAGATCGGGAATGCGTCCTCGCCGCCCGAGCCGTTCTGCTCGAGCCAGGTCGCCGGCAGCCAGATCAGCCTGGCGTCGTTGTGGGCCGCGGTGACACAGGCCTGCAGCACGTCGCCCCAGCGCGCGGGGTGAGACGGACCGATCGCGTTGAACTGCCCCGCGGTGTTGTGCTCGGCGAGCGTGACCAGCCAGTCGGCGAGATCGCGCACGTCGATCCACTGCAGCGGATCGTCCGGCGAGCCGGGCGCCAGGATCTCGCCGCCGCGCGCGATCCGGACCGGCCAGTAGGTGAAGCGATCGGTCGGGTCGCCCGGGCCGACGATGTAGCCGGGGCGAACGATCGCCGCGCGCCCGGGGAACGCCGCGGCTGCGGCGCGCTCGCACGCCGCCTTGAGCCCGCCGTAGTTCTCGAACTCCTTGCCCATGGTCTCGACGGTCGGATCGGCGAGCTTGGCGAGCGCCGTGGTCTCGTCGCCGCCCGCCGGCGGAACGGCGGCGTCGTCGTAGGCCGAGATGCTGGAGATGTAGATGTAGAGCTCCGCCTGCCTGGCGAGCAGCTGGGCCGACGCACCCACCATGCGCGGGAAGTACCCGGAGTTGTCGATCACCACGTCCCAGCGCCGGCCGACCAGCTGCTCCAGGCCCCTGGGGCTGGCGTCGGGGTGCAGCAGCTTGCCGTCGGGGCCGCGCTCGTCGTCGGCCGGCAGGTCCGGATCGCGGTTGCCGTAGAGGTGCTCGACCTTGGCCTCGAGCGGCAGCAGCTTCTCGCGCTTGCCGCGGTTGAAGATCGTCACCTGATGGCCGCGCGCGATCGCGGAGGCGACGGTCTTGGGGCCGAGGAAGCCGGTGCCGCCGAGGATCAGGATGCGCCTGGACGCCACCGCGGGCGTCGGGCGCGCGGGATCGGGCTGCGATCGGTTGCACGCCAGCGGCGCGGCGCCGAGCATCGCGCCGGCCAGCGCGCCGCGCAGGACATCGCGTCGGGAAGGTTTGCGCGGAAACATTGTTGCGACGCTATCACTCTGCGATCGCCGGGTGCGATTCGAATCGGCTGCGTCGGCGCGATTGTCGCATGCGACCGCCAGCGGCAGCGCCGCGACAGCGCCGGCGCGCGCGCGATCGAGCAGACAAGGACCGGCGGTGGCGTTCACCCCCGCCCCGTTCACTCGGCTCGAGGATGCGGGGAGCGGTGCGCCGGAGCGCGATGAAGCGATGAATCGCGAGGAAGTGCTCCGAGCCCAATGAAGCGATGAATCGCAAGGAAGTGCGCCGGAGCGCAATGAAGTGATGAATCGTAATGAAGCGCTGAATCGCGATGCGGCGGTGAATGGCGCGGTGAATGGCAACGATGCGATCGGCGAGCGGCGCAATCGGCGGAGTACGGAGTCGCGGCGGCGCTCGTCGCATCATCGAGCGTCGGACGTGCTCGACACTCGATGTGCGCGCGCTGCCGGCGAGCTCGTTCTCGTGCGCCGGGGACGCAGCGCACACACGGCTGGGGCAGCGACCGAGACATACCTGCGCGCTCCCGTCGCTGCACCCGTCCGGGCACGGGAGGAATGCGCGGCCCCGGATCTGCATCGCTGGACGTGTCGAGCGGCGTCGCGGCGCGGCC
>DATAPF010000584.1:0-26806 GCA_036265355.1 Kofleriaceae bacterium
CGGGCGAGATCGAGCCGGGCGCGGCGCCGGTGATCGCAGAGGACATCGGCCGCGGCCCGACCGTGGTCCTCGAGCCCGCGGCGCGGGCCGAGCCGTTCGCGACCGGCGGGGCGACGATCGATCTGCCCGCGGCGCCGGTGCCCGCCGCCCGGCCCACCGAGAAGTCCGGGCCGACCGGGCGCGACCCGGGGAGCAGCGCGCCCCGGCTCAAGGCCGCGCTCCGGCTGACCGAGACCGGCACGGTGATGGGGACGCCGTTCTTCATGGCCCCCGAGCAGATGCGCGGCGCAGTCGCCGATCTCCGGAGCGACCAGTTCAGCTTCTGCGTCGCGCTCTACCATTCCCTCTACGATGCGTTCCCGTTCTCGGGCCGCAGCCTCCAGGAGCTCCGCGACTCGATCGAGACCGACGAGGTCGCGTTTGCGGCCGGCGTTCCGGTGCCCGCGTTCGTGCGCCGCGCGCTGCACCGCGGGCTGTCGGTCGACCCGGCGCACCGGTTCCCCACCATGGGCGAGCTGCTCGCCGCGCTGTCGCCCCGGGTCCGCCGGCATCGCGGCTGGATCGCCGCGGCGGGGCTGCTCGCGGTCGCGGCGGCCGCGGCGGTCGTCGTGCGCCTGCAGGCGCCGGATCCGTGCGCCGCGGCAGGCACCGCGATCGACGCCGAGTGGTCGCTCGATCGCCAGGCGGCGATGCACGCGAGGTTCCTGCACAGCGACTTGCCGTTCGCCGAGCCGGCCTGGCAGGGCGTCAAGGCGCGGCTCGACGACTACACCCGGCGCTGGCACGGCGACGCGCGCGCCGCGTGTCAGGCCACCCACGTCGAGCACACCCAGTCCGCGGAGCAGCTCGACCGGCGGATGCTGTGCCTCGACCGCGGCCGGCGGCAGCTCGCCGCGCTGGTCGGCGAGCTCGGCCGCGGCGCGCCCGACGCGGTGGAGCATGCGGTCGAGGCGGCCGGCGGGCTGCCCGAGCTCGAGGCGTGCAACCGCGCCGAGAACCTGCTGTTCGGGGTGGCCCCACCGGCGCCGGCGGTCGCGCCCGAGGTCGCCAGGGTCCGCGACCGGCTCGCGCAGGCGCGGACGCTGGAGCATCTCGGCCGCTACGACGAGTCGCTGGCGATCGCGCGCGAGGCGAGCACGGCCACCGAACACCTGGACTATCCGCCGGTGCATGGCGAGGCGCTGGTCCAGGTGGCGCGCGCGCTCGGCGAGCGCAGCACCGCCGAGACCCGCCAGGAGGCTCAGCGGCTGTACTTCGAGGCGCTCGCCACGGCGGAGGCCGAGCGTCACGATCAGCTGACCGTCGAGATCTGGACCCAGCTGGTGCGGCTGGCGGCGCGGATGGACTCGAACATGACACTCGCGCACGAATGGTGGGGCCAGGCGTACGCGTGGTCCCGGCGCAACGCGCCGATGCTGCGGCTGCCGGGCGACGACGTGGACAACCAGGCGGAGCTGCACTACCTGCTGGGCGAGATCTATTTTCGCGAGAGCGTGTACGCGAAGGCGGCGGACGAAGAACGTCGGGCGATCGCCGCGATCTCGACCGGATCGACTCACTCGCTCGAGCTCAGCCGCTACAACGCGGCGCTCGCGAACTCGCTCGAGCGAATGGGCGACGTCGGCAAGGCGATACAGCTGTACGAGCACGCGATCGCGATCGCGACCGAAGCGCTCGGCGAGACACATCCGAGGGTGATCCAGCTGCGGATCAATTACGGAATGGCCCTGAAGGTGGCGGCGCGGCATGATGAGGCGCGCCGCGTGTTGCAGGGCGCGCTGGCGAGCATGGCTCCGCAGGTCCGCGAGGCCCATCCGGACGCCGCCAGGATCCACGGGTTCCTCTCGGAGCTGGAATATAGCCAGGGACACCTCGACCGCGCTGTCGAGCACGCCCGTATGAGTCTACATATCTACGAGCGCACGATGTCGCCCGAGCACGTGAGTATCGCAGAAGCGTACAGGAACCTGGCCAATGTCGAGTTCATGCGCCGAAACTACACGGAGGCGTTGACGCTGTATGAGAACGCGCTGACCCTCCGCCGTCACCATTTCGGCGCCGATCACTACCAGGTAGGCCTGGTAGAAGTGAGCGTTGCAGAGACACTGCTCGCGCTCCAGCATCACGACGACGCGATGACCCACGTGCTCGAGGCCGAGCGGATCTTTGCGCGTGGTTCGGCTCGCGAGCCCGAGATCCAGGCATGGCTGTTCACCGTCAGAGGCGAGATCCTCGTCGCACAGCGGAAGTTTGGCGCGGCGGTTCCCGTACTCGAGCGCGCGCTGGGCGAGTTTGGTAACGATGTTGCCGATCAGACCAATCATGCGCTGGCGATGTGGGCGCTGGCGCGTGCGCTACATGAGCTCGGAGCGGATCGGGACCGTGTCCGCTCGCTCGCCGAGCATGCCCACACCATCCTTGCGGGGCTCGGCCCGACGGCAGAGCATGAACGCGACATCGTCGCGAGCTTCCTCGCTCGACTGCCACAGCAAGCCACCGGCAACCCGTCGAATCGGGGAGCCGGTCCAGAACGATGACACAGCCGGAACAGGTTGTTGCGATACTGACTGATCAACTCTGCGTATGAAGGAGATACCAATGTCGAACATCCAGAACAACGAGACCAAGGCTGGCGCCGCAGCGGCGAAGCATCGCCCGGCTCCGGACGGCAAGTCCCAGCTTCCCAATTCACTGCCAGACTTCCCGGCGCCTGGGACGGGCGGCGGTGGTGACCCGGGCCCCACGAGTGGTCCCGCGCCCAAGTGACCGCCACGCGATCGGTCGTCGATCGCGAATCCGTGCCATCGCAGCGCGCGAGGATTGTTCTGGATATCACTCCACCGTGACCCGCAACACCCTCGCAGAGAGGTCGCCTCATGTTCGACAAGCTCCACCTGTTGAGTCAGGACGTCCCCGAGGGAGGCGATGCGTTCCGCTGGAAGCCGCATCCGTACCTGCGCATCGCCGGCTCGGTGCCGCGCGGGCCCGCGGTGTTCGAGTGGAGCGCACGGCAGCGCGCGGACCTCGAGGCGCTGTGGCGTGATCCGACGAGCGACGGGGCGCGCGAGCGGCTGGCCAAGGACCTCGCGGTGTTCTGCGAGAAGCTGGGCTGGGCGCCGGACATCAAGGCGCTCGAGGAGGCCGGGCAGAGCGGCGAGGAGTACATCGTGACGCTCAGCGCGGTGCCGCCGGAGCTGTACATCCTGCCGTGGGAGGTCGTGCAGGTCGGCGCGGACGGGCAGTACCTGTCGGACTATCCCAGCGCGCAGGTCCGCTATGCGATGCCGGGGCTGGAGCCGCGATCGGTGGCGAAGGTGCCGGACCGGCCGGGGGTGCTGTTCGCGTGGTCGCGCGCGGGCGGCGAGGTGCCGAACGAGGACCAGGCGGCGGCGATCCGGGCGGCGGCCGAGGCGGGCGGAGCCGCGTTCCAGGAGGTCGCCGACGTCGACGAGGTCAACCTGCAGGCGGCGCTGGACGCCGGGGCGCCCTCGGTCTTGCACATCCTGTGTCACGGGCTGCCGGGGGCCGAGGGCGAGCCGTCACGGCTGAGCTGGGGCTCGGCCGACAGCCCGTCGGAGATCACGGCGACGCGGCTGGCGCGCCTGCTGCGGCGCTACGACAGCGCGATCCAGCTGGTGGTGCTGAGCACGTGCGGCAGCGGCGATGGCTACGACAACCCGCTGCTGCTGGGCAGCCTGGCCCAGGAGCTGCACAGGAAGGGAATCCGCAGCGTGGTGGCGTCGCGCTATCCGCTGAGCACGTGCGGCGCGTGCGTGATGACGCGCTCGCTGTACGACAAGATGCTGCACGAGGCGTGGTCGCTGGAGCGCGCGCTGCGCTACACGCGCGAGGCGCTGCTGCGGGTCGCCGACCACGGCGAGACCCACCCCGGCGATGCCTACGGGATCCAGCTCTACGCCTACGACACCGAGCGGTTCATCTCGGACAATGCGGTCGAGGCCGAGCGGCCGGTGCTGGCGACGTATCCGTTCGGCACCGCGGCGCACCCCGTGCCGGCGAGACCGGCGCCGGCGACCGAGCTGACGCTGGTGGTCGACGCGGAGCCCACGCTGTCGGAGGACGAGCTGGTCGCGAAGCTGCGGAAGGTGGCCGAGGACGACCAGCTGACGGTGGCGATCCCGCTGGCGGCGGACTCGAAGGAGGGGGATCGCAAGGGGCACGCGCTGAGCGTGCACACGACGGCGGACGGGGCGCAGCGGCTGCTCGGCGCCTGGCGATCGAAGGCGCTGCACGTGGTGCTCGGCGTCGCGGTCGGGCGGCTGCTGCTGGCCAAGGGAGTCGCGGGGGCGCTGCAGAGCCTGTTCTCGGCGCTGGCGTGCAAGCTCAGCGAGGCCGCGGGCCACCTCGGAGGGGTCGCCAACCCCGCCACTCCCCACGTCGTCGTCACCGGGGGCAAGATCGGAATCGCTGCGGAGCGGGCGGTCAAGATCACGAGCAAGGTCGCGGGCAAGGTCGGAGCCACCGGGCAGGCCGGCGGCGTGGCGGGCCAGGCAGTGGCGGGCCAGGCAGTGGCGGGCCAGGCGGTGGCGGGGCAGGCAGTGGTCGCGGGTCAGGCGGTGGCGACCGGTGGGGCCGGCAAGCTCGCCGCGACGGCGGTCGCGATCGCCGGCAAGGTGGTGTCGGCCAAGGTCGCGATGGTGGCGGTGCTGAGCACGGTGGCGGTGGTGGGCGGCGCCGAGGTGTATCGCGTGGAGACCCGGCCGGCCGCTGCGCCCATCGCGGCGGCGCAGGACTCGATGACCGCGAGCTCGGCGCGGCAACCCGCAGCGGTCTCGCCGACAGCGTACCCGGCGCTCGGCGCGGAGGGGCCGGCGGCACCGGCCACGGACCCGGCGGCAGCTCCGCCCTCCGCGCCGGCCACACCGGCAAAGCCGGCCGCGACATCGCCCGCGCCGACCGGGGCACTGCCCCAGCTGGCGGCGAGGCCGGCGCCGCGGACGACCGTCGCCGGCTCGCCGCGCCCGGGCGCATCCGCGCGGCCTCCCGCGGCGACGACCACGGCAGACCCGCCGGCCCAGCCGTCGCCTCCGCCGGCTGCGCCGCCGCCACCGACCGCGCCGGACGTCGTCGCGACGGCTGTGCCGGCGGAGCCGGCGCCGAAGCCCGCGGAACCGTCGCCCGCGCCGGCGGAACCGCCGACCGCACCGGCGCCGGCGGTTGCTTCGGAGCCGGGCGGGGGCTCGGCCGCGTCCACCGACCGATCGGGGGCGGCGAAGGAGCCGGCGGTGGTCGCAGCGGCCGAGCCGACCGCGCCCGCGAAGCCGGCGCCACCCACGACCGCGGCCCGGGCTGCGGCCCGGGCTGCGGCCCCGGCTGCGGCTGCGGCCCCGGCTGCGGCTGCGCCCGCGGCTCCGGCCGAGGCCAGGCCGGTGCAGCTCCCGCCGAGCACGCTGGAGCTCCAGCGGGTCGCCGGCGACACCGACGTGCACCCCAGCACGGAGACACGGTCCACGATGATCCGGAACGGCGTGAGCAGCGTGAAGGGCACCGTGCACCTGTGCGTCGACAAGGTGGGCGCAGTGACCGACACCAAGCTGACCGAGGCGACCGGCTACAGCGAGTACGACCGCAAGCTGATCGCCGCCGTCCGTGGCTGGCGGTTCCGGCCGTACGCCATCAACGGCCAGGTGTTCGACGTGTGCAGCACGGCCGAGTTCCTGTACGTGCCGCGGTAGCCTTCCGTACGCCGCCGCCGATGCAGCTGCGCATCGCGGGCCGGGATGCACAGCTGTCGATCGCGGGCCATCGCGCGCGATGAGATGGATGGCAGCCGGTTCCGTCGAGCTGGCTTCACGGTCAATTCCTCGCGGTGAATGCGCGACGCCGGCGCGCTTGCAGGAGGGCGGAACGCCGCGCGCGCGCGCCGGCCGCGGCTGCACCGGGGCAACGAGGAGGCGAGCGCTCGCCGGGACAGGCGCCTCGCGTGTTCCGACACGCGCAGTGAGCGACATTGCGCGTCCAGGTCCGACTGCTTGGGCATTCGTACGCGGTGTGACGGTGAACGAGGAGCTCGGTGAGACGGAGGACCATCCGCCGGCCCGGTGAGCGGTGATGCCGTGAGAGGAAATCGCAGGCATCGATCCGTGGTGATGCGTCGTACTCAATAGAGAATAACAGACGGTTTCATGTTCATTGATATTCATTCATGATGTTCATTCGTGAGGTCTGGCACTCGCTGTCACGGAAAGCGTCCCTGCGGCGCCGTGGTGTTCATGCCCGAGACGAGCAACACACCGTCGGGCGTCCTCGGCCGTGCCGCGTTGATTGCGTCGTGGATCCGGAGCTAGAACGCCTGCATTCGCAGGAGTGATTCATGAAGTTCTCCACAATGAAGTCAGTCAAGGTGATTCTGCAGTTGATTGCGACCTCGATGATTGTCGCCGCGGCGGGTTGCAGCAGCGACAACCGGTCTGCGCCCGACGCGGGGGCGCAAGCCGACGCTGCGGTTCCGGGCGATGCACCGGCCGGGTCGGCGACACTGCAGCTGGCCACCAGCGCGACGCTCGGCAGCTACCTCACGGACGGTGGCGGACGCGCGCTGTATCTCTATTCGAAGGATGTTCCGGCGGCGTCGGGTGCGGCCGCGAGCACGGCGGTGTCGAACTGCTCGGGCGGCTGCCTCACCGCCTGGCCGGTGTTTCACGCCGACACGATCGCGCCGGGACCCGGCCTCCAGGCGGCCGACTTCGGCGAGCTGACGCGCGCGGATGGCAGCAAGCAGACCACCTTCCACGGCTGGCCGCTGTACTACTTCGCCAGCGACGCCCAGCCGGGTGAACCCAAGGGGGAGGGCGTCGGCAACGTGTGGTTCGTGCTGCGCGATCCGTTCTACTCGATGCTGGTGATGAGCAGCCCCGTGCAGGGCGGCCCCGCGCTCTACCTGTCGACGCCGGGCGGCATGACGCTCTACTACTACACGCCGGATACGGTGGGGACCGGGGCGACGCCGCCGACGTCCGCCTGCACGGGCGGATGCCTGCAGGTCTGGCCGGCATTCCTCGCCGGCGGCGCGGTGCTGCCGAGCAAGCTCGCGGCGGCGCTCACCAGCTTCGATCGCGGCGGCGGCGTGATGCAGTCGGCCTGGAACGGCCACCCGCTGTACGTGTACGCGACCGACAAGAAGCCGGGGGACGTCAAGGGCGACAAGGTGGGGAATGTCTGGTTCGTCGTCGATCCGACGATGCTGCAGCAGGCGGTGACCGGCCAGCGCGACCGGTGACTCACACCGCCGGGCGAAGCGCGGCGTCGCGCCGGCGCAGCTCGCGCAGCACGTCGCGGACGAACCGCCACACCAGCGGCACGGCGGACAGCGCGCCGCCGGGCAGGCCGAGCAGCGCCAGCCGGCCGGCGCCGCGCACGGTCAGCGTCAGGACCCGCGCCCAGGCGTGGCGCGTGCGCACCGCGACGGCGACCGAGCGCGCGTGCAGCCGGGCGCCGGTCAGCGACAGCCGGGGCGCGATCCACAGCTCGGTGTCGCCGGTCAGCGTGGTGAGGCTCTGGGCGACGAGCGCGCCCTCGACGCGGGTCTCGATCCGCGAGCGGCCGCGGGCGAGGTCGGCGACGCGGTCCAGCAGCTGGGCGAGCCGCCCGGGCTCCGGCTCGGCGGGCGCTGCCGACGGCTCCGCCGACCAGGCGAGCTGATCGAGCTCGAGCGGCGCGATGCCGCCGGTGAGCGCGGCGATCAGCCGGGCCTCGGCGGTGCGCACCGGGGCGCGCGGGGCGCCGAGATCGGCGAATGACGCGAGCCGCCCCCACGTGGGGGATTCGCGGGTCGGTGGTCCGGCTGCGAGCGATCGGTCATCGAGCGCGCGGTCGAGCGCGTCGGCCAGCCGGCGCGGCACGTCGTCGAGCAGCGCATGAGACCGCGCCACGCTGCGCTCCCCGCTGGCGAGCGCCTGGTGGCTGGCCGCGCCGTCGCGCACCAGGTCGACGCGCCAGCGCGGGGTGGCCGGGCCGCCGGCATCGAACGCGACCAGACCCGCCGGTGCGTAGCGCCACGGCCCGACCGCGAGCTCCGGCAGCGCGGACGCGAGGTCGCCGCCGGGGTCCTCGAGGTGGAAGGTCGCGCTCACTTGCCCAGGCGCGACGAGAACAGCGACAGGACGGTCTTGAGCAGCTCGGCGCGGTGGGCCTGGGCCTGCTTGACCATCTCGACGTGCAGGGTCCACAGCGCCTCGTCGATCGCGCCGTCGGTCCTGACCGGCACGCAGACCTCGGTGTCGCCGTCGAGCTTGCACCGGGTGTAGGCGCGGAGCCGCGCGCCGGTCGCCGGCAGCGGCTGGCCGGCGGCGACCGCCTGGAGGTCGTCGCTGGTGTAGGTCTTGACCTCGAGCACCGCGGCGTCGTTGAACACCTCGGCGAGGACCTCGCCGACCTTGTTGCCGAGCCGGACGAGCGCCCCGGGCTCCTTGTCGTCCTTGCCGCCGAACCAGCCGTACGACGCGGGCTCGATCGCGCGCGGGCGCGGGGGCTCGTCGTCGCGCACGACCGGGTAATTGCCGGTGACTGGATCGTGGCTGTCCTGGGTGTCATGCGTGTCGCGGGCTTCCGGCATCTCGGACCTCTCCGTCGCTGTCTGGGTCGCCTGGGTCGGGGGCGGGGCCGCGGCGCGCTCGCCGGCGCGCAGGATGCGCACCGCCGGATCGCCGATCACGGCGTAGTTGCGCGCGTCGCTGTTGCAGATCCACATGTGGGCGAGCTCGGCGTCCTCGTAGTGCTCGTCGTAGAGCTGGATCTGCTCGATCCGCTCGGCGAGGTCGGCGGCGAGCTCGGCGTAGCGCAGGTTGAACGCCTCCATCGCGCAGCCCAGCCGCTTGCCACCGAGCAGGCTGTCGAGCAGGCTCTCGAACACGTCGAGGTGGCGCTGGGTCGTGCCCTTGCCCTGGGCGTCGATCCACAGGAACGCGCTGCCCCACGCGCGGTCGACGTGCGCGATGACGGCGAGCGCACCGCCGCCGGGGTGGGCGAGCAGGCGCTGGGGCAGCCGGGCGAGCAGCGCGGCGGGCGCGAGCTGGCGGGCCTGGGCCTCGCCGAGCGCGCGGCGCGTGAACTCGTCGCGGGTCGGGGTGCCGCCGCCGTAGCACGCGAACAGCACGCCGATCATGCCGCGCAGGTCGGCGCCGGCCGGGACGTCCTCGCCGGCGAAGTAGTGCTCGCGGGCGACCGGGGTGCCCGGCCCGCCCCAGTCCTGGCACAGGATCGCGCCCTGGCGATCGCGCTGGCCGGGGTCGCCGCACGGGAAGCCCATGCCGTGGCTGGCGGTGAACAGCAGCGCGGGCGCGTCGCCGAGCAGCTCGGTGAGCTTGCCGCGGGTCGCCGCGTCGCCCAGGTGGCTGTCGACGGCGAACCCGTGCTCGGCGCGGCGGCCGCCGGTGTACTCGACCAGCGGCAGGACCAGGTGATCGGCGGAGAGCCGGGTCGCGGCGTCGTTGGGGTTGGCGACGCCGAAGAACGCGGCGCGGCGCGGGCGGCCGGCGCGGCCGGTCTCGGCGTCGACCACGCCGTGCGCGTAGCGCGCGTACTCCTCGACGGTGTCGAACGCGATCCGGCCGACCGCGTAGTGGACGTCGAGCTGGTACTGGATGCGAAACGGGATCTCCTCGGGGGTCGCGATCAGCAGCAGGTAGTACGGCACCTTCTCGGGGCGCGCCGGGCCGGGGCCTGCGCCCAGGCGCGCCAGGTACTGCTGCTTGGTCTCGCCGGGCAGATAGCCGAGCTCGCCGGCGTACTCGCGGTAGAGCGCGCCGGCGGCCGCGCGGCGCAGGGCCAGCAGCGGCGCCAGCGCTTCGCGGATCGCGGCCTGGCGCGCGGCCGCCTCGGAGCCGGTGTCGGCCGCGGGAAACACCACCGCCCAGCCGGTCTGGGTCAGGTCGTTGGGGTCGACGCCCTCGACGACCGTGGCCGACAGCGCCACCTTCTGGATGGTCTTGCCCCGGACATCGGTCAGCTCGGCGCCGTCGAGCCGGACGCCGGTCGCCAGCCGGGCGAGCTCGCGGATCTCGATCGGCGGCAGCAGGTACTCGCCGGTCGTGGCGTCGACGCCGTTGCCGATCATGAGCTGGGCCAGCGCGGCGCTCGCCGCTCCGCCCGCCGGCTTGCGGGTGTCCTGCGTCATTCGCCGCGTCCCTTCTCCGGCTCGCGCCGGGCGAGCAGCCCCGACAGCGCCGCCCGGCCGGCCTCGCGATAGGCGCCGGCGGCCTCGACGATGTCGCTGCGCGCGATGCCGAGCTGCGCCGCGACCACGCCCGGGCTGTCGCCGCCGGCGACCGCGAGCGCCGCGCGCTCCAGCCGGTCGAGCTCGTCGGGGTCGACCGCGATCTCGGCGCGGCCGGCGCTGCCCGCACCGGCGGTGCCTGGACCGGCGGCGGTCCCGCCCGCGGCCGGGGTCGCCACGTCCCGCTCGCCGGCATCCGGGGGCGCCAGCGGCAGCCGGACCGCCGGATCCCCGAGCAGCGTGAAGCCGAGCAGGTCCTGGTGCAGCATCCACAGGTTGCCGAGCGCGAGCCGCTCGTCGGGGCCGGCGCCCTCGACGTCGCCGGCGCGCTTGCAGCGATCGTAGTGCGCGTTGAGCTCGGCGCCGACCGCGCCGAGCCGCAGCTTGAGCGCGAGCGACGCCGCGCCGGCCCGCGCGCCGGTCATCAGCTTGCTGATCAGCTGGAAGAAGTTGAGGCTGCGGTTCGAGCCGCTGACCCGCCGGGAGTCGTGGTCGCCGCCGACCCGCAGCTCCTCGTAGCTGTAGCTCCACGCCAGGTCGATGTGGCTGAGCAGCGCGAGCGGTCCGCTGGGGTTGGCGAGCGCGGCCTTGCCCAGCCCGGAGATGAAGCCACCGCCGTCGTCGAGCCCGCGCAGCGTCTCGTTGACCGGCCCGAGCTCGGTCATCCCCTGATCCGCCAGCATCTGCAGCCAGTGATGGTACGCGCTGGTGCGCGGCGTGCCAGCGCCGAAGCACGCGAAGTAGATCCACAGCCCGCCGGGCAAGAACGGCGCCGACGCCAGGTCGCGGACCTCGAGCGCACCCTCGGCGCCGAAGCTCATCGCGCCCTGCAGCTCGCGCGCCTCGGCCGGCGACCATCGCCGGCGCCGCGGCGGCCCCATGCCGTGGCTCACCGACAGCAGCACCGATGGGTGGCGCGCCGCCGCCAGCCGGAGCAGCTCGTCGGGGTCCGGCGACCCGGCGCCGTGCGACTCGACCGCGCTGGCCGGAAACGCCCGCGGCTTGTCGCGCGCCGCGCGCACGCAGCGATCGTGGCACGGCAGGATCAGCTTGCTGTGCGCCGCGGTGGTCGCGCTCGACCCGTCGTGCACGGTGTAGAACAGCGCCCGCGCGCGGTCCTGCTGCGACGGCGCGCGCTGCCACGCCAGCACCTTGTCGGCGTACGCGGCGTAGCCGTCGTCGGTCAGGCACGCCAGCCGGCCGGCGATGCCGTCCTGGGCCAGCGCGTGCTGGGTGTCGAGCGACACGCGATCGAGGTCGCCGAGGATCAGCAGGTAGCGCGGCCGTCGCGCCTCGTCCTCGCCGTACAGCGTCGGGTACACCGAGGCCTTCCACTGGTTCGCCGCGGCGGAGTCCATGCCCGGCGGCACCCGGATCGACAGCACCTCGGCGGCCTGGTCCTCGGCGCGGACCGCGATCAGCTCGCGCACCAGCGCCTCGAGCCGCGCGCCGTCGGCGTCGGCGGACGCGACCACCGCCCAGCCCTGGTGCGCGAGGTCGTCGGCGTTCGCGGTGATGTCGGCGAGGAAGCGCTCGGTGCGCCGCGCCGCCGGGTTCGCCGCGGCGGCCGCGGTGCCTGGATCGGTCGTGTGGTCGAGAATCGGACTCCCGTCGTCCCCGTGCGCGAGCAGCAGATCCAATGGCCCCTCCCGCGATCCGAGTATGCCCGTTGACGGCGCCGGTCTCAATCGGAGAGCGTGAGTTCGATGCGATCCGATCCGCCGTCGATCGAGCTGTTCCTGAGCCGCGGCGATGCCGGCCCCGCACTGGGCCGCGGGCTGGGTGTACGGGCGCTCACCGACGCGGGCGGCGCCGACGAGCCAGGTCCCCGCGCCGACAGCGGTCCGCAGATCCACAGCTTCGTCGACGCGGGCGGCGATCCCAACTCGCTGCGCGATCAGGGCTGGGGCGTGATCGCGCCGGCCGGCGACGCCGGCGATCGGCTGCTGGCGCTCGCCCGGCCGCTGATCGACCGGCGCGCCGCGGACCAGGACGCCGAGGTGCCGGTGTACCGCGTGCCGCCGGACATGACCGCGGCCCGGGCCGCCGGGTGGATCGACCGCAAGCTGATCGATAACGCGATGCACGAGGCGATCCCCGGCTACCTGCTGGTGCTCGGGCGGCCCGACCAGGTCTCGTTCGAGCTCCAGCAGGTGCTGTCCGGCGCGTTCAGCGTCGGCCGCCTCGGGTTCGACGCCGACGCCGGCTACGAGGCCTACGTCGACAAGCTGATCCGCAGCGAGCGCGCGCCCGCCCGCGGCCCGGCCCGCGCCGTGTACTTCACGGTGCGCGACGGCACGCCGGCCACCGAGCTCGGCCGCCGGCTGCTGATGCAGCCGTGCATCGCCGACGCCGAGCAGCAGCGCGGCGCCGGGCGGTTCGCCGCCGACGAGATCACGGCGATCGACGGCGACGATCCGGCGCGCGCGGCCGATCGCCTGGTCGAGGCCGCCGCCGGGCCGGGCGTGGTGTTCTCGTGCAGCCACGGCGAGGGCGCGCCGCCCGATGGCTGGGCATCGCCGGAGCGCCGCCGCGCGCGGCAGGGCGCGCTGTGCCTGGGCGGCGGCCACCGGCTCGAGGCCGAGGCGCTCGTGACGGCGCCGTTCGCCCCCGGCGGGGTGTGGCTGATGTTCGCGTGCTTCGGCGCCGGCACGCCCGCCCACAGCGCCTATCACCACTGGCTCGCCCGGCTCGCGGCCGCCGGCGAGCACGGCGCCGACCTCGCGCCGGTGCTGGCGTCGCTGCCCGCCGAGGGCGAGCCGGCGTTCCTCGCCGCGCTGCCCCAGGCCGCGCTCGCCAACCCCGACGGGCCGCTCGCGGTGATCGGCCACCTCGACCTGGCGTGGAGCTACGGGTTCTGCGATCTCGACAAGATGTCGCGCGGCGAGCGCCACCGCCGGTTCCACGAGCTGGTCGCGCAGCTGGTCAAGGGCACCCGGGTCGGTCTCGCGCTCGGCGGCAGCCTGATGCGGGCGCGCAACCAGGTCCAGGCGGAGATCGCGATCGCCGACGACGCCGCGGCCGCCGCGGCGGCTCCGGCGGCCGACGAGTCGCGCGTCCGGCTCGGCCATCGCTGGATGGTGCTGCAGGACCTCGCCGGCTACATCGCGCTCGGCGATCCGGCGGCGCGGATCGCGGCGGTGGCGCGGGCGAGCCAGCGCGCCGAGCCGGCCGCGGTCGCCGAGGTCTGCACGGCGGGCGCGGCCAGCGCGGCGGCGGCGGCGGCGGCCGGGCTCACCGCCGAGGCGATCCAGGCCGCGGTCCACGACCTGATCGCCGGGCGGGCCACGCTCGACGAGCTCGCCGCCCGGCACGGCGTGGCGGCCGCCGCGGTCGCCGAGTGGCGCCGGGTCTACACCGAGGCCGGCCTGCGCGCGGTGGCGTCGCTGGCGGGCGCGTCGTCGACCCGGTAGCTGTCGAGCCGCTCGCGGCACTCGGCGGCCCAGTCATCGAGCCGCGCCATCGTCGACGCGAGGTCGTGCGGCGAATCGGCGAGCCGCTGCATCTCGTCCTCGAGCCGGGTCCGCGCGCGCTGCAGCCGGCCGCGCGCGGTGCCGATCGGGATCCCCATCACCTCGGCCATCTCGTTGGTCGTGAGCTGCTCCCAGTAGTGCAGCTCGAGGATCACCTGGTCGTCGATCGGGATCGCGCGCAGCGCCTCGATCAGCAGCCGGTGCTCGCGCTGCCGCGCGATCAGCGAGCTCGGGCCCGGCGCGACGTCGCACATCGAGATCTCGGCGAGGTCGATCGCGCGGTCGCTGCGGTAGCGCTCGCGCAGGTAGGCGGTCAGCACGTTGTAGGCGATCGCAAACATGTAGGTCCGGAACCGATCGTGGTCGCGGATCCGCTCGCGGCCCTCCACGCACCGCATGAACGTCTCCTGCACGAGGTCCTGCACGCCGCTGGCGACCTTGTTGAGGAAGAACCGCTCGACCATGTCGTAGTAGCGCTCGAACAGTGCCTCGCCGCTCACCGTGTCGCCGGCGCGCCATTGCTCGAGCAGCTGCCCGTCGCTCAGCTCCATGTCCGGATGCTACACCCCGCTGTCGTCCGCTACCATGTCGCCGATGCGGGTCTCACCCGACGACGACTTTGCGCTCGAGCTCGAGCTCGACGAGCTCGCGGCCGCGGCCGACGCGCCGGCGATGCTCGCCCGAAAGCTCGCCGCCCGGCTCGGCGGATCGCCGGCCGAGCTGCCGCCGCTCGAGATCCGCAAGCGATCGCTCGACGCCCGGCACGGCCGGGTCCGGTTCCACGTCGTGGTCGGCGCCGCGGGCGACGCCGCGCTCGGCGGCGCGCCGGTGCGCGAGGGCCACGGGCCGCCGGTCGTGATCGTCGGCGGCGGGCCGGCCGGGCTGTTCTGCGCCTACCAGCTGGCGCGCGCGGCGATCCCCGCCGTGATCGTCGACCGCGGCAAGCCGGTGCAGGCGCGGCGCCGCGATCTCAAGGGCCTGACCCAGCACGGCCGGGTCGATCCGGACTCCAACTACTGCTACGGGGAGGGTGGTGCAGGGACCTACTCCGACGGCAAGCTCTATACCCGCTCGCACAAGCGCGGCGACGTCCGCGACGTGATCGAGATCCTGGCGATCCACGGCGCGCCGCACGACATCCTGATCGACGCCCGGCCCCACATCGGCTCGAACAAGCTGCCCCGGGTGATCACCGCGCTGCGCCAGACCCTGGCCTCGGTCGGCAGCGAGATCCGGTTCGGCGCCCGCGCGGTCGACCTCGTGATCGGCGGCCACCGCGGGCAGCGCCGCGCGATCGGCGTCCGGCTGGCCGACGGCGGCGAGCTCATCGGCCGCGCGGTCGTGATCGCCACCGGCCACTCGGCGCACGACGTCCACGACCTGCTCGGGCGCGCCGGGGTCCGCCTCGAGGCCAAGCCGTTCGCGATGGGCGTCCGGATCGAGCACCCGCAGCCCCTGATCGATCGGATCCAGTACGGCCGCGCCGCTGGGCACCCCGCGCTGCCGGCCGCCGCCTACAAGCTCGCGTTCACCCCCGACGACGGCCGCGGCGCGTTCTCGTTCTGCATGTGCCCCGGCGGCTGGATCGTCCCCGCCGCGACCGAGCCCGACGGGGTCGTGGTCAACGGCATGAGCCTGTCGCGCCGCGACTCGCCGTTTGCCAATTCCGGCCTGGTCGTCGCGATCTCGGTCGACGACCTCGCGCGCCTCGGCCTGCCGCTGCCGCTCGGCGGCGCCGTGCTGCAGCGCCGGCTCGAGCGCGCGGCCGCGGCGGCCGGCGGCGGCGAGCTGCGCGCCCCCGCGACCCGCGCGACCGATTTTCTGCGCGGCCGCGCCTCGTCGACCGTGCCGGCCACCAGCTACCAGCCCGGCCTCGCCGCCGGCGACCTCGCCGCCGTGCTCGACGCGATCGGCCTGCCGCTCGCCGCCCGGCTGCGCGAGGCGCTGCCCGCGTTCGACCGCCAGATGCGCGGCTACCTCACCGACGACGCCGTGCTGGTCGGCGTGGAGTCGCGCACCTCGTCGCCGGTCCGCGTCCCGCGCGACCGCGATCGCCTCGTGTCGCCCGACCTCGACGCCCTGTACCCGTGCGGCGAGGGCGCCGGCTACGCGGGCGGCATCGTATCGGCCGCGCTCGACGGGATCCGTGTCGCGCGCGCGATCGCGACCGGCACTCGGTAAATCGCTGAGGGACGATCGGCCCGGGCATTACCCCAGGCGTGACCGACACCTGCCGCGCGGTGTGCGACGGTGACACTGGGCGAGACGCCCGGCTGGAGGAGGCACAGGATGCGTGCACCTTGTTGGGCCGTGATCCCTGGCAATGCGGTGACCTGGAAGCTGCTCGCGATCGGCCTGGCGGGCGCGGCGATCGCGCTCGCGATCATCGCGGTCTGGGAGCTCGTCGATCGGATCCGCATGCGCCGCCGGCTCGCCGCGATCACCGACGTCGAGCGCGAGATCGCGGCTCGTCGCCACGCGGTCGACGCCGAGCGCGCCGGGGCGCAGCGCGCGTTCGAGGCCGAGTCTGCCGTGCGCCGGCGTGCCGTGGACGCCGAGCTCGCCGAGCACGCGGCCGAGCTCCAGTGCGTGCGGGCCAAGGCGACCGGCGAGCTCGCCGAGACCGTGCGCGCGGCCTCCGAGCTCTACGACCGCTACGTGCGCACGCGGGCGGCGTTCCGCGCCGAGCTGGCCGCTCTGCAGGCCACGGTCGCGGCGGTCAAGGCCGAGCTCCATCAGGTACCGGGTCCGCCGGAGCTCTGCGGGGCGCCGCCGCCCGTGCCTCCGGGTCCGGCCGCATAGCGCGGCGCCCGAGGGGCGCCCGAGGGGCGATCGAGGGGCGATCGAGGGGCGCTCGACGGCGCCAGGCGCTGCAGACTACCGGGTCGCGATCGCGCCTGACCACCGCTGCGCCAGGCGCTCGAGCGGTGCGCCGGTGAGGCGATGGACCGTCCACTCGCTCTGCGGCACGGCGCCGAGCGCGCGGTAGAACTCGAGCGACGGCGTGTTCCAGTCGAGCACCGCCCAGTCGAACCGGCCGTAGCCGCGATCGACGGTGATCCGCGCCAGCGCCGACATCAGGGCCAGGCCGACGCCCTGGCCGCGCGCCGCCGGCTCGACGAACAGGTCCTCGAGGTACAGGCCCGGCTTGCCGAGGAAGGTCGAGTAGTTCTGGAAGAACAGCGCGAAGCCGACCGGGTTGCCGGCGAGCTCGGCGAGCAGGACCTCGGCGGCGGGGCGCGGCGCGAACAGGGTGGCGCGCAACCCGGGTTCGTCGACGACGACCTCGTGCTCCAGCTTCTCGTAGCGGGCCAGGGAGCGGATGAAGTGGAGGATCGTCGACACGTCGGCGGGGGTGGCGAACCGGATCGCGAGCGTGCTCGGGGTCTTGTCGGTGGGGGACGTCATGGCGAGCTCCCGGACAGCGGGTCGCCGCACGATACGCGAGTCCGGCCGGCGATGTGCGCATGGCACGGCGCGACCGCCGCGCTACGCTACCCGGCGATGGCGGTGATCGCGTGCGATGCCTGCGGCGGCAAGATGAACGACGGCCTGGCGGTGTGTCCGCACTGCGGCGCGCGCCGCGCCGTGACCGAGCAGCCGAAGCTGTCGGGCGACGAGATCCGCGCCCTGCTCGCGACCGATCCGACCGCCCGCGCGCTCGAGCAGCGCGGCCTGATCCACACCCTGGTCCTGCCGCACCCGGCGACGCGCGGGGCGGCCCGGATCGCCGAGATCGCGCTGACCGTGCTCGGCCTGCCCCTGGTCATCTCGGGCGCGGCCACGCTCGCGCTGACCCGGCGCGCGCGGCTCACCGCGGCCCCGGGAGGCGAGCTACCCGCCGCGCTGGCCATGACCGTGTTCGGCGGCGCGGGCCTGCTCGGGCTGCCGGTGGCGCTGGTCGGCACCTCGCTCGCCGCGATCTGGCTGCGCGCGCTGATCCGGAGCCGCAGCGCCGCGCGCCGCCCCGTCGTCGACCTGCACCGGATCGAGCCGCCGCCGCACGAGCGCTCGGCGCCGCTGCCGGCACCCGTCGAGCCGCCCGCCCCGGTGCAGGCGGGCGAGCCCCCAGCGCAGGTCCAGGCCCCCCACCCACCCGCTCAGCCCGGTGAGCCGCGCCTCCTGCGCTAGGCAAGATGAGGCAGCGCCGCAGGCGCTCGTCGCGAGTGCGTGGCAGCCCCACTCGGCTGGCCCTTGAATGCCCGGCACGGCCCAGGCACAATTCTCACGTGCCAGGGCGGTAACGGCACTCGTGTGTCAGACATCGATCGCGCAGGCGTCCGTCTTCCCGCAGGTGTGCGCAGCACGCCGGCCGGGCGCCCACCGGGTGTACCCGCCGACGCCGAGGCATCGCACGCCGATGTCCGCCTCGAGCGCAGTCCGCTGGTCGGCGCCCGGGTGTTCGATCGGCGCGAGGCCGAGCTGGTCTGGGAGGCGATGGCGGCGGTCGCCGCGCACTCGCCGGCCGACGCGCTGATCCTGCAGGGCCTGATCGCCGAGCTCAAGGCGATGTCCGACCTGCTCGAGCGCCAGCGTCCGCTGCGCCGGCCGATCTCGCTCGCCGGTGAGACCCGCGACGCGACCACCCTGATCCACCATCTGTGCACGCTGGACGGCCTGTCGGGCGACCTCGTGCTGCCGCTCAAGGCGTCGCAGTCGCGCACCTACCTGATGACCAAGATCAACCTGCTGCGCGGCTTCGTGCGGGCGACCTCGATGCTCGGCGACGCGCCCGACCCGGCGCGGATGGCGCATGACCTGCGCGAGGAGCTCGCGCAGTCGATCTACACGCTGCTCGCCGAGGAGCTGCTGCTCGCCGTGCTGCGCATGCCCGACGTCGCCCTGCCGACCAAGCAGCGCGCCGCCGACCAGCTGATCATGGTGTGGGATGACGCGGCGCTCGAGATCGACGACTTCGCGCCGCTGCTCGAGTCGGCGTGGTACGCGCGCAACCGGATCAACAGCGCCTACGGCTCGCTGCTCGGCGCCCGCGAGACGTTCCGGCTGGTCGGCGAGAACTGCCGGCCCGAGGTCCTGGAGTTCTTCGGCCGCGAGGGGATGAGCGCCGACGAGATCGCCGCGTTCGAGGAGTTCCTGTTCAACATGACCAGCGAGGAGCTGGCCACGCTGCGGCGCGAGATGCTGCGCCAGGGCGTGCCGGCGGCCAGTCCGGCGTGGGCCGCCGCGGTGCTCGGCCGCCAGATCGAGGAGCTCGAGCACGCGCGCGAGATCGATCCGATGGCGCTCTACCGCAGCTACCAGCGCCGCCAGCTCGCCGCCGACTTCCGGGTCAAGGCCAAGGCCCCCGGGCCGCGCCGGACCGCCGAGGCCTACCTGGTGTGCTTCCTGCTCGATCAGGCGCTCGCGCAGTCGCTCCGCGGCGAGCCGACCCGCTCGACGAGGGAGTGGGCGATCGAGCCGGCCGGCGAGGACGGGCGGGCCGCGTCGAGCGCGCAGGTTGCCGTCGACGAGCCCGCTCGCGAGCCGCCGGTGATCCGGTACGCCGATGTCAGCTGTCCGGTCCGGGTCGCGCGGTCGTGCGATCGCTTCCCGTTGACCGTCGCGTTCGTGCCGCACCGGCCGGACAGCAGCGCGATCGATGCCTCGATCGAGGTTCGCCACGAGCTGCGCATGGATGTCGTGCTGAGCGGTCGCGGGATCTCCGTCCTCGGTCCGCCCCACACGCGGATCTTCCCGCAGGGCGACCGCTGCGTGTTCTTCCTGCGGCCCGACCAGCTCGGCCAGCACACCGTCACGCTCGACTTTGCACAGGGCGGCGAGCCGCTCGGCAGCGTCGCGATCCCGATCGAGGTCGTCGAGCACGACGTCCCGTACGACGCCGGCCGGAGCTCGACGCCGGGCTCGGAACCGCACTGATCGCTGTCATTCGAGCGCCGCCAGGATCGCGGCGAACTCGGGCGGCAGCGGCGACGCCAGCTCGATGCGCGCGCCGGTCACCGGGTGGTCGAAGCCGAGCGTCGCAGCGTGCAGCAGCAGCCGCGGCGACGCGATGACCGGGCCGCGATGGTCGCGGATGTAGACCTGCTCGCCGACCAGCGGGTGGCCGGCCTCGGCGAGGTGGATCCGGATCTGGTGGGTCTTGCCGGTCTCGAGCCGGATCCGGCACAGCGTGGCGCCGCGCAGCGGCCGGACGACCTCGACGTGGCTGATCGCGCGCTTGCCCTGATCGCGCCGCGAGGTCGAGCCGCGCAGGCCGTCGCCGCGGTCGCGCACCAGGTAGGACTCGATCCGGAGCTCACCGCGAGCCGATGCGACGGCGCCGTGCGCGACGCACAGGTAGCTGCGGGTGACGGTGTGGGCGCGGAGCTGCGCGGCGAGGCCGAGCTCGGCCTGCTTGGTCTTCGCGAACATCAGCAGGCCGCTGGTCGCGCGGTCGATCCGGTGGACGACGTGGAGCGCGATCTGGGTCGCCGGCTTGCCCTGGCGCCGCCACGCGCCGCGGACGAGGTCCATCGCGGTGCCGGTCTCGCGGTCCTCGTACGGCACGCTGCTGACCCCGCACGGCTTGTCGAGGACGACCACGTGGGCGTCGTCGTGGACCAGCACGCCCTCGCGCATCGGATCGTGCGGCCGCGGCGCGCCGGCGCGCAGCTCGATCTGCTGGCCGGCGGCGAGCCGGAGGTCGACCGCGGTCGCGCACGCGCCGTCGACGAACACCTTGCCGGTGGCGATCTGGCGCTTGGCGACCGACCACGGCACGCCGGTCCTCGCCTTGACGAACGCTGCGAGCGTCGCGCCGGGCTGATCGACGGTCCATGCCACGCGTGCGGCAGCCTAGCTCAAAATCGACCATGCAGCGGCGCGGCGATTGTCGCGGCCGATCGGCGGCTGCGTGATATGAACGGACGGATGGATCGCACGCTGTTCTCCGCCGACCACGACACGTTCCGTCAGGCGTTTCGCCAGTTCATCGACCGCGAGATCCGCCCGCACCAGGCGCGCTGGCGCGACCAGGGCCAGGTCGACCGCGAGACCTGGCGCAAGGCCGGCGCGCAGGGGTTTCTGTGTCCGTGGCTCGACGAGAAACACGGTGGTTCGGGCGGCGACTTTCTGTGCTCGGTGGTCGTGATGGAGGAGCTCGCGCGGGCCTACGAGAGCGGGTTCGCGATGTCGCTGCACTCCGACATCGTGGTCCCGTACCTGTACTCGTTCGGCACCGAGGATCAGAAGCAGCGCTGGCTGGCGGGCACCGCGTCCGGCGAGCTGGTCACCGCGCTCGGCATGACCGAGCCCGGCACCGGATCGGACCTCGCGGCGATCGCGACCACCGCGGTGCGCGACGGCGACGACTACGTGATCAACGGCCAGAAGACGTTCATCTCGAACGGCCAGCTGTGCGACCTCGTGGTGGTCGCGGCCAAGACCGACCCCGATCCGGCCAGCGCGCACAAGGGGATCTCGATGCTGGTCGTCGAGGCCGGCCGCCAGGGCTTCGTCAAGGGCAAGAAGCTGCACAAGATGGGGATGGCGTCGCAGGACACCTCCGAGCTGTTCTTCGAGGACTGCCGGGTGCCGGCCGCCAACCTGCTCGGCCCCGAGGGCGGCGGCTTCATGATGATGATGCAGAAGCTCCAGCAGGAGCGGCTGTGCGTCGCGATCGGCGCGGTCGCCGGCGCCGAGCAGGTGCTGGAGGACACGATCGTCTACACCAAGGAGCGCAAGGCGTTCGGCAAGCCGATCAGCAAGTTCCAGAACACCCAGTTCAAGCTGGTCGAGTGCCTGGCCAAGGTCGAGGTCGGCCGGGCCTACGTCGACAAGGTGATCGCCGGCCACATCGCCGGCAAGTACCTGGTCAAGGAGTGCTCGATCGCCAAGTTCTGGACCACCGACATGGGTCAGGAAGTCATCGACGCCTGCCTGCAGTTCTTCGGCGGCTACGGCTACATGGTCGAGTACCCGGTGACCCGCGCGTTCATGGACGCCCGGGTCGCCCGGATCTTCGCCGGCACCAACGAGATCATGAAGGTGATCGTCGCGAAGCAGCTCGGGCTGTGACCGGCGGCGCCTGCAGTGCAGCGAGATCATCCTCACGGGGCAGCCTCGTCGAGCCTCGCATCACCCATGCTGCGAGGCGTGCTGGGTATGACAGATGCGAGATCTGTAATTTTGGACGAATACACATATGATGAAATCACCGTCGCTGGTGTGCGATGACAGTCGCGCTGTCGCGCGCGCGACCGCCCCGCACACAGACACCGTCATCGGTGTTCGATCTGTGGAACAGGCGACTGGCCCGGCGGGCCGCACTGGCGTTATACCTGCAGCATGGCGCTCGCGGTGATCGATATCGGGACCAACACGCTGCTGCTGTTGATCGTCGACCCGGCGATGCACCCGGTCGTCGACCTGTGCCGGTTCGGCCGGCTCGGCAAGGGGCTCGACGCGACCGGCCGGCTCGCCGCCGACGCGATCGCGACCAGCCTGGAGATCTGCCGCGAGTACCGCCGGGTGATGGACGAACACGGCGTCGCGCAGCCGATCGTGATCGCGACCCAGGCGGCGCGCGAGGCCGCCAACGCGGACGACTTCCTCGGCCCCGCCCAGCAGATCCTCGGCGCGCCGATCCAGGTGATCGCCGGCGAGCGCGAGGCCGAGCTCGCCGCGCTGGCGGTGGCGCGCACGTTCCCCGAGCTGGCGCCGGCGCGCTACCTGGTGGTCGACGTCGGCGGCGGCTCGACCGAGGTGATCGCGGTCGACGCCGGGCGGGTCGTCGCGCGGACCAGCATCCCGATCGGCGCCGTCCGGCTGACCGAGCGCCACCTCCACCACGATCCGCCGACCGCGCCCGAGATCGTCGCGCTGAGCGCCGACATCGATCGCCAGCTCGAAGGGCTCGACCTGCCGCGCTCGATCCCGGTGATCGGCACGGCGGGGACCGCGACCACGCTGGCCGCGATCAAGCTCGGCCTGGCGCGCTACGACCCCGAGGCTGTGACCGGCCTGCGGATCTCGCGCGACGCCGTCGACGTGCTGCTCGCGCGGCTGCTGGCGCTCAGCGTCGCGGAGCGCAGGGAGATGCCCGGCATCGAGCCGCAGCGCGCCGACGTGATCACGGCCGGCGCGGCGATCTTCGCGCGCATCCTGCAGCGGATCGACGCCCCGGTGCTGATCACCTGCGACCGCGGCATCCGCTGGGGGCTCGCCTACGAGGCGATGTCAACCGGCGGCCCGGCCGGCGCATCTTGATGGCATGAAGCGATTCTTGACCTACGGTGTCGGCCTGGCTCCCGCGTTCGCACTGCTGCTCGCCTTCGGGCTCGCCCGGGCGGAGCCGGCGGACAGCGCCGATCCGCCGCAGGCGACCCAGCCCCGCACGGTCCCCGCGTTTCACGGCATCGACCTCGCGGGGGTGCTCACCGTCGAGGCGACCATCGGCAAGCCGGCGAGCGTCACGATCAGCGGCGACGCGGATCTGGTCGACCAGGTGACCACCACGGTCAAGGACGGCGTGCTCGTGATCAAGACGCCCGAGCACCGCCGCGACCAGCACCGCCGCAACCGCCACCTGCGGGCGATCGTCACCGCGCCCGATCTGAGCTCGCTGGCGATCACCGGCACCGGGACGTTCAAGGTCACCGGGATCGCCAACGAGCGGCTCGCAGTCGACGTGCCGGGCACCGGCGCGCTCAAGCTCAGCGGGTCGACCGGAGCGTTGAACGTCCGGCTCGGCGGCACCGGCGAGGTCACCGGCAAGGACCTCGCCGCCCGCGACCTGGTGGTCGACATCGACGGCACCGGCTCGGCCCGGCTCAACGCGACGCGGTCGGTCGAGGCCCGGATCACCGGCACGGGCAGCCTCAGCGTCCACGGCCATCCGTCGCAGGTCAAGAAGACGGTGACCGGCCTGGGCAGCGTGCACATCGAGTGACGTGCGCTGCTAGTGGAACTGGAAGCCGACGATCAGGCGGGCATAGTACGAGTCGGAGTCGCTGGTCAGGCCTGCGCCGCCGGCCAGCGTGACCCACACGCCGCGCAGCACGCCCCGGCCGCCGGCGGCCCACGACACCGCCGGGCCGGCCCACACCCGGTTCTCGACGCCGCCCATCTCGCCCTTCTCGGCCTTGCCGAACACCTCGGCGCCGAGCATCCACGCTGGCGAGAACGCGTACGACGTGCCCGCGGCGTACTCGACCTCGGAGTTCCAGGTCGCGTCGGTCAGGCGCTCCTCCTCGAGCGCGAGGTTGCCGGCGATGTTCACCTTGCCGATGTCCTTGGCGAGGATCAGCTTGCCCTCGATCTTCTGGTTGGCATCGCCGCGGTACAGCTGCTGGAACTCGAGGTAGAGCACGGGGTCGAGGAACCACTCGCCGCGGTCCGCCGGCCGGTACCGGGTCTCGACCTTGAAGCCGGCGTAGCCGCTCTGGGTGTCGCCCGAGGTGATCATGTCGAGCATGTTGTAGAGCGCGACGTCCCAGCGGTCGGTGATGCCGTACTCGAGCTCGACCATCTCGCGCATGCCGCGCGACGGCGGCCCGCCGTCGACCTCGCCCTGCGGCGCGATCGTGGTCCAGGTCTCGACGTCGAGCTCGCCGCGCGGCGCGGTCACGGCCTCGTAGGTGGCGCCGTAGGCGCGGCGGTCGGCGAGCGCGGTGGAAGCGGGGAGCAACGCGGCCGCGGTCAGCGCGGCGGCGAGGAGCGACTTGGTCATGGCAATAATTGAAAACGATTTTCAAAAACGGGTCAAGCCCAACCCGCCGCGGCCTCGATACGATCGGGCCATCGCCTCCCAGAAAACTGAGATTCCTCAGTTTTTGGGGTCAGGCGTGGAGCGCGGGCGCGAGGTGGTACAGCATCAAGTAGACCAGCACGCCGGTCACCGACACGTACATCCAGATCGGCCAGGTGAAGCGGACCATCCGCTTGTGGGCGGCGAAGTCGCCGCGCAGCGCGCGGCGCAGCGCGCCGATCACCAGCGGCACGAGCACGACCGCGAGCGCCATGTGGCTGAACAGCGTGACCAGGTAGAGCGTCTTGTCCCAGCCGTCGCCCGGGTAGCGGTGGACGCCGGTGGTCGCGAACCGGACCAGGTACGAGGCCAGAAACACCGATGACGCGGTGAACGCGCCGAGCATGCGCCGGCGGTGCAGCGCCACGTCGTCGCGCGCGATCGCCATCCGGCCGAGCACGAGGAACACGAAGCAGGTGAAGTTGAGCGCGGCGTTGATCGCGGGGTGGATCTGTTCCCAGGCCATGTTGCCTCCCAAAAGCCTCGGTGAAACCTGAACCGCCGGCCGTCCCGCCGAGGCTACATCGTCCCGTCGAGCACCATGACGGCGAACAGCACCGGCAGGTAGACGATCGAGGTGAGGAACACCGTGCGCGCCCACCGCGGGCCGCCGGCGGCGAACCCGCGGGCGCCCTGGACCAGCACCGCGGCGCCGAGCGCGGCGGCGGTGATCAGGTACGGCAGCCCGGCGACGCCGAGCGGCCACAGCGACAGGCTGACCGCGACCTGGACGGCGAGGTAGCCGACGATCTGGCGGCGCGCCGCGGCCGGGCCGTGGACGCCGGGCAGGGTCTTGAGCCCGGCGGCGTCGTAGTCGCGCTGGCGGTACAGCGCGATCGCATGGAAGTGCGGGATCTGCCAGAACAGCAGCACGCCGAACACGGCGAGCCCGCCGAGCTCGATCCGCCCGGTCGCGGCGGTCCATCCCATCAGCGCCGGCAGCGCGCCGGGGATCGCGCCGATCCAGGTCGCCCAGTGCGAGCGCTGCTTCATCGGCGTGTACACGCCGACGTAGAGCACCAGCGCGACCAGCCCGAGCGCGGCGGTCACCAGGTTCACGGCCGCGAGCATCGGCAGCGACAGCGCGCCCTGCAGCCCGCCGAACACCAGGGCGGTGCGCGGGGTCAGCCGGCGCATCGGCAGCGGCCGGCGGCGGGTGCGCGCCATCAGGCAGTCGATGTCGCGCTCGAGGTACATGTTGAGCGTGTTGGCCGAGCCGACGATCAGCGCGGTGCCGGCGATCAGCCACAGCGCGCGGCCGGGCTCGACCGCGCCGGGCGCCAGGCTCATCGCGCCGGCGGCGGTGAGCAGCGCCATCAGCATGATCGTCGGCTTGACCAGCGCGACGAGGTCGGCGATCGGCGCGAGGCGGCGGGTCAGCGCGGCGGTGGTCATGCGCCCACCGGGTGCAGCGCGGCCACATCGTGCGCGGGGGCCGCGTGCGCGGCGGCGCGCCGTCGCGGCGCCGTCAGCAGCCAGGCCGACATCCACAGCGCCCACAGGCTCGCGGCGCCGGCGAAGTGGCCGACCGCGAGCGGCACCGCGCGCAGGGTCAGCACGGTGTAGATGCCGAGCGCGAGCTGCGCCACGACCAGCGCCGGCGCGATCAGCGCGAGCAGCCGGAGCGCGGGCCACGACCGGGCGCGGCGGGCCACGGCGATCGCGGCCGCCGTGGTGACGATCGCGACCACGACGCCGAAACCGCGGTGGATCATGTGGAGATCCTGCACTCCCGCGTCGGGCCACCAGTCGCCGGTCCGGGTGCAGCTCGGCATGCCGAGGCAGACCATCGCCGCGCCGAGGTGGCGGACCAGCGCGCCGATCAGGAGCTGCACGAACACCGCGCCGCACGCGACCGCGATCCAGCGCCGGGAGCCGCCGAGCTCCTCGCGCAGCCGGGAGTGCCGCTCACGCTGCGCGGCGGTCGGCTCCGGACCGGTGCGGAACGCCGTGTAGATGAGGGTGGCGAAGTAGCTCATGCCGAGCAGCAGGTGGCCGGTCGAGACGAACCACGGCAGCTTGTAGCCGACCGTGATGGCGCCGAGCGCGCCTTGCGCAACGACCAGGCCCAGCAAGATCCAGCCCAGCCGCTTCATTCCGCGGCGCAGCAGCACGACCGTGAGCGCGATCTGCAGCAGGCCCACGGTCATGGCCGCCAGCCGGTGGCCGTGCTCGTAGAGCACGCCGCCCACCATCGGCGGGAACAGCTGGCCGTGGCACACCAGCGTCGGCTCGGGGCAGGCGAGGCTGGAGCCGGTCGGATTCACGGTCCCGCCGATCACCAGGAGCACGAACGTCGCGGCTGCGGCCAGCTTGGCCAGGCGATGTTCGAGCATGGATGCTGCCTGGGTA
>DATAPF010000585.1:0-45826 GCA_036265355.1 Kofleriaceae bacterium
ATACCCGAGGACAACGAGCGGGTGAACACGATGCTTCACGAGAGCTCGCGGTGCGAGCAGCGAGTTCTCGATACGACTCCGGCTTCGACGCCGGGTAGTGGTGGAATGGACCGCACGGAGTGATGGCGCGAACAGCGCGGCGAGATGGCCGCGCTCCTCGGCGAACCGCGCGAGCGCGATGCGCTGGTCGAGGACACGGTGGTCGACGATCGTGTCGACCCAGTGCGCGAGCTGCGCGCGCATGTCGTCGAGGTCGCGGAACCCGCGGCCATTGAGAAATGACCGCTCGATCTCCCAGAACGAGCGTTCCGTCCGGGGCTAGCCCGCGGCGAGGTTGCCGGTTGCACGTCCACTCGACCGGTGCGACGCCCAGCCTTTCGAGGCGCACCGAGGCATTCATGGCGCCCCACCGGAAGCAGGAACCGGAGTATCGCCAGACACGACGAGGCGGGTCGATACGAACGTCAGTGCGCGATCGCGGCGACCTCCGCGGCGGACATCGCGCGGCTGAGGACCTGCACGCTGTCCATCATCACCGCGCCACCGGGGCACCCGGCGACGTGGCCGATGTAGAACGGGGCGTGGCCCAGGCCGAACTGGGTCGCCGACGCCGTGCTGACCAGGGCGCCGTTGAGGTACACGCTGAGGTTGGCAGCCGCCGGGGAGGAGACGACCGCGACGTGGGTCCACACGCCGGTCGGGATCGAGGTGGCGAGGGAATGCGGTCCACCGGCGTCGAAGATCCGCAGGCCGCCGGCGTTCTGTGCGATCTCCCAGGCGGGGTGGACGCAGTCGCCGGCGCTGCTGCCGAGGAACGTGACGCTCCCGGCGGCCGGGATCTTGGTCCAGAACGCCACGGTGAAGCTGGAGCTCGCCAGGTCGAGGCCGGTCGCCGGCGGAACGGACACCGCCGAATCCGGGCTGGACGAGAACGACAGCGCGGAGCGGTCATTGGCGAGGGTCGGCTCGTCCTGCGAGTAGGTGGCGCTGGTGATCGCACCGTTGCGGCCAAACCCCGACGAGTCGAGCGCGCTGGTGCCCGCGCCCTCGTCGAGCTTCCAGAAGCCCTCGAGCCCGCCGAGGCCCGGCGCGAAGGTCGTGTCGCAGACGGCGGACGACGGCGCCGACTCCGTGCCGAACTTGTCGAGGCTGGTGACGCGGTAGCAGTACTGGGTGCTCGCCGTCAGGTTGATCGCCAGGAACGCGGTCGCCGCCGCCGTCACCGAGCCGACCTGCGCGAACGTCATGGCGCCGTCCACGGCCTGGTAGACGAGGTACTTCACGGCGCCGGAGGCCGGCTGCCACTGCACGAAGATCCGGGTATCGGACAGCGCGGTGGCGAGCAGACCGCCGGGCGGCTGCGCGGTCGCCTGGGTGGTGGCGCAGACCGGCGCCGACATCCCGGTGGTCGTGCCGTCGGTCAAGCCGCTCGCGAGCTGGTAGCAGTACATCGTGCTGGGGGTCAGGCCGGTGGCCTGGAACGACGTCCCGGGGGCGACCACGGTCGCGCGGAAGTTGAACGGGCCGCCGGCCTGTGACTCGAACACGAAGTACTTCGCCGCGCTGGGCACCGCCGACCAGGTGAGGTCGATCTCGACGGGCGACACCGGCGTGGCGGTGATGTTGCTCGGGATCCGCGGATCGATCGCGAACGTCGTGGCCGACACCGGAGCCGACGGCGGCGACTCGGCTCCGCCGGCGTCGACCGTGACGATCTGGTAGGCGTACGTCGTGTCCGGGGTCAGCCCGGTCGCCAGCAGCGAGGTCGACGGCGCGAGCACCGTGCCGAGGAAGTTGAACGGCCCCCCGGCGGTCGACTGGAACACGAAGTACTTGACCGCTCCGGGCACCGCGCTCCAGGACACCGAGATCTGGGTGTCGGTGACCGGGGTCGCCGTCACCGTATCCGGCGCGCGGTTGAGGCCGCCGCTGATCACCAGCGCGAACGGCTGCGCGGAGCTCGGCACGTTGAACGCGCGCACGGTGATCGTGTACACGCCCGGCGCCGGCGCATCGAGCAGCACCTGCTCGACGTTGTTGATGTGATCCGCGCTGCCGCCGGGGGTCGACTGACCGGCGGCGAACACGTTGCCCAGGAACGTGCCGGCTGGACCGCTGACCTCGAGATCGAGATCGTTCTCGAGGTTCACGGCGGCGGCGGGCGTCGACGGGAAGTCGGTCCACACCAGCGTCGCGCGCAGCGGCTGGCCGGGCTCGACCTGGACGGTGAACGTGCGGGTCTGGCCGGCGCTGCCCTGCGGGAAGCCGGGATCGTCGGTGGCGACCAGCCGGCGCGCCTGGCCGTCGAAGTACAGCGCGTTGTCGAGCAGCACGCGGCCCCAGCCCTGGCAGGCGTCGGGCAGCGGGCCGGCGCCGGTGCCGGTCATCGCCTGGGTCGAGTTGAGCAGCGTGGCCTTGACCAGCGCGGCGCTCGGCGCGAAGCCGTGGCCGGGGTCGGGCGCGCCCAGCGGGTAGAACCCGTCCGTGTAGTACTGGCGGACCAGCGCGGCCATGCCGGCGGCGGCGGGGCTGGCCATGCTGGTGCCGCTCATCGTGATCGTGCTGCAGTTGTTCGAGCCGACGTTGCGATCGTTGCGCGCCGAGACGATGTTCTGGCCCGGCATGGTGAGGTCCGGCTTGAGCCGCCCGTCGGCGGCCGGGCCGCAGCTCGAGAACCGGGCCATCGAGTTGGCCGCGGTGCCGCGCTGGGTCGCGCCGACCGAGAGCCCGTTCTTGGCGACCGACGGGCTACCGACCGAGGCCGCGCGCGGACCGGAGTTGCCGGCGGCGAACAGGATCAGGAAGTCGGGGTGGCTGAACATGAACTCGTCGACGTCCTGGCACGCGGCCGAGTAGTTGTTCTGGACGAACGCGTTCTCGTTGTCGCCCCACGAGTTGGTGTGGATGCGCGCGCCCTGGGTGTACGCCTGCTGGAAGAACGGCTTGAGATCGACGACCGGGCAGCCGATGCCCGGCAGGTCGCCGCAGTCGTCGGTGAGGAACCCGGCGTCCTGCACGACCAGCTTGGCGCCGGGGGCCATGCCGTCGCCGGGGTCGTGGACGATCGGATTGGCGAGGTTGTCGCCGGCGATCGTGCCCGCGACGTGCGAGCCGTGGTTCTGGGTGTCCCATTCGTTCGCCGCGATCCCGCCCGTGCACTCGGTCGTGGACGAGAAGTCGACCGCGATCACCTTGCGCTGCGCAGGATCGCTGGTGGTGCCGCCGTCGCACACGTTCATCGGTGGCAGGCCGCGCGTCGCATCGCGGAAGTAGCAGCTGTCGGCGTCGATGCCGGTGTCGATGTAGCCGACGACCTGGCCCTCGCCGTGGATGCCGTGATCGAACACCGGCGTGGTCATCCCGGCGTCGAGCCCGGACTGGCCGACCCAGATCGTGGTGTCGTTGAGCAGCTCGCGGCGGCCCTCGACGTCGATCCAGAACACGTCGGCGAGCGCGGCGAGCGCGGTGGTCGCGCCGGCGAGCGCGTCGCCGGGGACGCGCAGCCGGACGCGCGAGAACCGCGCGCCGCGATCCGAGCCGACCACGGTCACGCCGGGCAGCCCGGCCGCCGCCGCGGCGACGCCCGCCAGATCCGCGTCGGGGAACGCGGTGACCATCACGGTGCGGGTCGTGGGCTCCGCCTGCTGCGCCTGCGCGATGGCAGGCGAGATCTTGTACTCGGGCAGGAACGCGCCGGTCCACGCGCCGGTCGGCCGCGGCACGGCGAGCCCGGCAAGCGGCCGGACCAGGAACGTGTCGTGCGGCAGGTAGGTGTAGATCTGGGCGGTCGCCGCGAGCGCCGCGATCTGCTCACCGGTGACGGGACCGGGGAACTTGACGAGCACGCGGCTGTCGCCCGCCGCGACCGCGGCGTCGGGGGCCACCCGCGTGTCGATCTGCGCCGAGCTCAGCGCGATCAGATGGCGGCGATCCACATCGCCGCCGGTGGACTCCGGCATCGGGCCGCACGCGATCAGGAGCAGCAGGTAGCCACACGCAATCCTGGAAGCATTCATCGTTCACCCTCGTGCGTGCACAGCACCACGCGCGAGCGACCGCGAACAAGTGCGCAACAACAACAAACGACGACGATGCGATGCGCCCGGAACTCACACCTGCGCGCGTAGATGAGGCCTGCCTACGTCGGCCGATCGGCCGACGCTCCGGTAACGCGCCGCGCTGCGCACCCGAACGCCCCCCGGTCGCGCGCGCTCGCGCTCGCACCTGCCACGCACTTTCGTGGGCTCGGCAACGAACCCCTGAAACGATGTATTCGTGATTCCGTGGACCGGGAACGACGGCTCTCACTCGTCGCGCGGTTCGCCCTCGGTGAGCTTGCCGTTCACGAAGCTCCAGCCCACGCGGGCGCCATCGCCGCGCAGGATCCGCAGCTGGGCGTTGCCTCGCCGCTCGCGGGGGACCACCTCGCGGAGCCGGGGTAGCGCCGCCGCCGCCGCCTTCGCGAGCGCTTCCGGCGGGCCGTCCTCCAGCGCCTCTGGCGCGCGGACGTAGATCGCGACCGGCCCCGGACGCACGCCACCATCGGTCAACGCCGCGTGGTCGTACGCCAGCTGCGTGGTGGCCTGGACCTTGGCGGCCACGATCAGCGCCTCCCCCTCGCGCTTCTCGGCATACACGTTGAGCGCCGGCGCGCGCTTGCCGCCGACCAGCACCGCCACGCGCGGCCCCGGCGAGCTGCTGGTGTACCCGATCGCGATCCGGTAGCTGCCGCGCGCACCCGGTGCCAGCGTCGCCGGCTGGACCTTGGCCTTCTTGTGCCGCTCGTCCTCGTCCCAGCGCTGCATGCAGCGGACCTCGATGTTGGACAGCGGGTGATCGCTGATGTTCTTCACCGTGCCCGTGCACGTCGCGTCACCCCAGTCGTGGCTGAACGAATCCGTGTACGTGTATGTGACCTTGGGGTCGAGCTCGAGCGTGTATGCCGGCCGATCCGCGACCTGCAGCGCGCCGATTCCGGTCGAGACCAGGAACGCGCCCGCCGCGTCATCCCACTCGCTCACCGCGCGCTCGCCGGTGTCGCGGACGCGGATCGCGACCGACAGGTGCGGCATTCCCGACAGCTCGGTCACCCGCGTCTGGGTCTGCCGTACCAGCCCCGTCAGATCGCTGCCCGCCGGCGCGCTCGCCAGCGTCAGCTCGAGATCGCCGGTCGGGCTGAAGCGCTGCACGGCACCGGCGAGCGGGCCACTCGCCGTCAGCGGCGCCAGCCGCGCCGCCACGTCGACCAGCCGCCGCGGCAGCGTGCGGGCATGGACCTCGATCGGGTCCGGCCCCGGCGCCGCGAAGCAGACATCGGTCTCGTCCAGCGCGCCGAGCTTGCCGTCGTCGTTGCTGTCGACCTTCGCCAGCACCACCAGCCGATCGCCCGCATGCACGACGTCCGTCGGCCGGACACCGCGCGTGACGAGCACCGGCGGCGCCGCCAGATCCGCCAGCCCGCGGACCTCGTAGCTGTCGCCCTTGCGCGCGATCAGGTACGCCGTATCGCCCGGCTGGGTCAGATCGATCTCGTCGCCGGTGATCGCCAGCTCGGTCCGCTTCCCGGACGCCAGGCTCAGGCTCGACAGCTTGTGGCTCGACCGGTTCATCACAACGACCTGATCGCCGTGCATGCCGAGCACGCGATCGACCTCCAGGTCGGCGATCTTCGTCCCCGCGCCGCCCTTCGCCGGCCGGCGTATCACCTCGTTGCCGTGCGACACCACCACCCAGCCGCCCGCGACGCCGTAGATCCCGTACGCCTGCTCGCTCGGCACCCGCTCCAGCTTGCCGCCCGTGATCGGCAGCTTCCACAGCTCGTTGATCACGTCCTTCGACTTCAGCATCCAGAGCGTGCTGGTCGCCCGGTCGAGCGCGATGTCGTACACCATCTCGTCGTCGCTGGTGGCCGCGACCGGCTGCTTGCCCGGCGCCGCGAGCATCAGCACGCGGTTGCGCCGGATGGAGTGAAACTTCTCGCTCGGCCGGACGAACGCGACCGTGCCGTCGCCGGCGATCACCGTCGGCCAGCTGGCACCGGCAACGACCTGTGTCGCCGTGCGGCGCGCGAGGTCGAACGCGTGGACCGCGTACGTGAGCGGCGACTCGCCGCCCCTGGCTTCCGGCAACTCGAGCTCCCGGTAGTAGACCGTCTTGCCGTCATCCGACAGCTGCAGGCCGAAGCGGACCGCGCCGGGCAAGTCCGCGCAGGTCAGCCGCGACGGCGCTACCGCCGGAGCCGCCGGCGTTGTGGTGGCAGCGCTGCCCGCCGCGCTGCCGCTGCCGATCGCGCTGCCGCTGCCGGCTGCGCTGCCGGCGGCCGGGCGACTCGTGCTGCCATCACCGCTGCCGCCGGCACTTCCCGCGGGCGTTGCCCCGCCACCGCATCCAACCAGCGCGCACAGGAACCATGTCACCCCGGATCGCCTCATCGTGGCCAACATCATAGGGAGCCGCATCGGCTGTCAAGCCACCACCGCGGCTCTCGCTCGCCGTAGTACCCTGCGAGCCGCATGCTGTTCCCCGAGTACGACGACCACGACGCCACCGGGCTGGCCGAACTGGTGCGCGCCCGCCAGCTGTCTCCCCGGGAGCTGGTCGACGCCGCGATCGCGCGCGTCGAGGCGCGCAACCCCGCGCTCAACGCGGTGGTCCACACCCAGTTCGAGCGCGCGCGCCGCGAGGCCCAGAGCGCCGGGACCGGCAGCCTGGCCGGCGTACCGTTCCTGCTCAAGGATCTGTTCGCCGAGGACGCCGGCGAGCCGAGCACCGGCAGCTGCCAGCTCGGCAGCGCCTGGCGGGCCGATCGCGACTGCGAGCTGGTCGTCCGCTACAAGCGCGCCGGCCTGATCATCCTGGGCCGGACCAACACGCCCGAGCTGGGGATCATGGGCACCACCGAGCCGGCGTTCCGCGGGCCGACCCGCAATCCGTATGATCTGAAGCGGTCGAGCGGCGGCTCGAGCGGCGGCTCGGCGGCCGCGGTCAGCGCCCGCATGGTGCCGGCGGCGCACGCCAGCGACGGCGGCGGCTCGATCCGGATCCCGTCGTCGCACTGCGGCCTGGTCGGGCTCAAGCCGACCCGCGGCCGCAACCCGCTCGGCCCGTTCGGCGGGGAGCACTGGGCCGCCCTGGTCGAGGAGCACGTCGTCACCCGCAGCGTGCGCGACACCGCCGCGCTGCTCGACGCCACCGCCGGCCCCGACGACGGCGCTCCGTATCAGGTCCGCGATCCCGTGCGGCCGTTCGCCGCCGAGATCGGCCGACCGCCCGGCGCGCTCAGGATCGCGTTCAGCCGCGAGGCCCTGTTCGCGGACACCCTCGACCCCGACTGCGCGGCCGCGGTCGCCGACGCCGCCGCCCTCGCGCAATCGCTCGGCCACCGCGTGGAGGAGGCCCTGCCTCCGTTCGACCGCGCGGGGCTGATCCACGCCTACCTGCTCGTGGTCGCCGCCGGCGTGTCCTGCGATCTCCAGGTCGCGGCGGCGCGCGCCGGGCGGGCTGCGCATGCGCGTGACGTCGAGCCCGCCACCTGGCTGCTCCACCTGATCGGGCGCACGCTGTCCGCGGCAGACCACGCAGCCGCGATCCACGCGATGCGGCGGGCGGCGCGCCAGGTCGCCGAGTTCTTCACCCGGTACGACATCCTGCTGACCGCGACCACGGCGCGGCCGCCGGTCCTGCTCGGCGAGCTGTCGCCGACCCGCTCCGAGCTGTTCCAGATGGGCGTGCTCCGCGCCTTGCCGCTGCGACCGCTTCTGCTCAAGGCGCTCGACGAGGCGGCGCACGGGCCGCTCGCCGCGACCCCCAACACCCAGCTGTTCAACATCACCGGCCAGCCCGCGATCTCGCTCCCGCTGGCGTGGAACGCCGCCGGCCTGCCGATCGGCACCCAGTGGGTCGCGCCGTTCGGACGCGAGGACCTGCTGCTTCGCCTGGCCAGTCAGCTCGAGGCGGCGCGGCCGTGGTCCACGCGGCGGCCGCCCGCGCACGCGACCGCTGCCTGACCGCGCTATCCGGCCGTGATCGGCTACACCTCGCGGCGGGCGCGGCGGCGAGCGCGTGCGCGACGGATCCGGTGATCGAGGCTGAACATGCCCGCGCCTTGCGCCGTGAGCACGGCGAGCCCGCCGATGATGGCCACGTTCTTCATGAAGTTGACCATCTGTGGCATGCGTGCCGCGCCGGCATCGTTCCAGAACGCATGGAAGATCAGCGTCGTGGGGATCATGAACAGGATCAGCCCGAAGCTGCCGATGCGCGTGAGGAACCCGGTCGCGATCGAGAGCGCGCCGAGCACTTCCGCGGCGCCTGCGACGATCGCGAGCGTGTCGGCATGCGGAATCCCCGCCGCGGTCATCTGTGCAACGGTTCCCGGGATGTCGGTGAGCTTCCCGATGCCGCTGACCAGGAAGATCGCGGCGAGCAGGAGGCGACCGATCAGCGCCATCGTCGGGAGGCTGGTGTCGCGGATCAGATCCTCGTGGACGTCGTAACCGGCTTCGGTGTCTGGACGGCCGAACGTTCGATGCTCCGCAATTCTCTGATTCATCGGCATGGCAGACCTCCTCCGACGAGTCAGGCAAGCGCCGCGCCAACATGTCGGGTAGGCATTCCGGTCGATTCCGGGCGCACGCCATGGCAGACCCGCGCGGCGCGGCGTATCGGCGCACGTCCAGGCTCGCGAGGTGAACACGATGCGCGACATGGGTCACCGGCCGCGAGCGGTCGAAGATGCGCTGAGCCGACGGCGCCGTGGTCACGGTTCACGACGCGATCTTCGCGAGACGATCGCCGTCGGGCTTCTGCTTCGCGGAATGGCCGCGTCGCGGATACGCACGTTGCGACGGATCGGGCAGCGTGTTCATGGTTCGATCATGGCTGCCCTACTCGAACACTACGGATTGATCGGCGACTCCACCACGGTCGCGCTGATCTCGCGAGCCGGCTCGCTCGACTGGCTGTGCCTGCCGCGCATCGACTCCGACGCCTGCTTCGCGAAGCTGCTCGGCACCGACGATCACGGCTACTGGACGATCCGTCCCGCGGCAGAGGTCCGAGGCGTTGCGCGCCGCTATCGCCCGGACACGCTGATCCTCGAGACCGAGGTCACCTGTGATGGCGGGCGCGCGCGCATCATCGACTTCATGCCGCCCGGCGCGACCGCAGAGCATGACATCATCCGGATCGTCGAGGGCCTCGAGGGCGAGGTCCCGGTTCACGTCGACCTGAAGGCGCGGTTTTCCTACGGGCGGCTGATCCCGTGGATCCACTGCGACCGTCATCGCGCGACGCTGACCTCCGGGCCGGACGCGCTTGCGCTCGATAGCCCCGTGCCGCTCCGGCCCGACTACGCGGCCGCGCGCGTCGAAGCCGACTTCGTGATCCGCGCGGGCGACCGGCTGCCGTTCACGCTCACGTTCTATTCCTCGTACGAGCGCCATGAGGAGGTGCAGGTCGATGCCGAGCGGGAGCTCGCGCGCACCGAGCGCTACTGGCGCGAGTGGACGGGCAGGTGTCGATACCAGGGCCCGTATCGCGAAGCCGTGATCCGCTCGCTGATCACCCTGAAGGCGCTGACCCACGCGCCGACCGGAGGCATCGTGGCTGCGCCCACGGCCAGTCTCCCCGAGGAGCTCGGTGGCGTCCGCAACTGGGACTATCGCTACTGCTGGCTGCGCGACTCCACGCTCACGCTCGACGCGCTCATGCTCGGCGGTTATGACGAGGAGGCGCGCGCCTGGATCGGCTGGCTGCTGCGGGCGGTCGCCGGCGCTCCTGCGGAGGCGCAGATCATGTACGGCGTGGGGGGCGAGCACCGGCTCACCGAGGTCGAGTTGCCCTGGCTGCCGGGCTACGAGGAGTCGGCGCCGGTCCGGATCGGCAACGCCGCGTACGACCAGTTCCAGCTCGACATCTACGGCGAGACGCTCAACACGCTCTACGAGGCGCGCGTGAACGGCGTGGTGGACGATTCGCTGGTGTCGTGGGAGCAGCTGATCGTGCTGGTCGACTTCGTCGAGCGGAACTGGCAACGGCCGGACGAGGGCATCTGGGAGATCCGCGGCAAGAGCCATCTGCACTTCGTCCACTCCAAGCTCATGGCCTGGGTGGCCGTGGATCGCGGCGTGAAGTACATCGAGCGGTTCGGCAAGGCAGCATCGCGAGCGATCGAGCACCGGCTGTCTCGCTGGCGCGCGCTGCGCGAGGAGATCCGCGCCGATCTGCTGGCGCGCGGCTTCAACCGCCGCGTGGGCGCGTTCACCCAGTCGTACGGCTCGGATGCGCTCGACGCGAGCGTGCTGCTGATCCCGCACATGGGGTTCTTGCCTGCCGACGATCCCCGGATGCTGTCCACGGTCGCCGCGATCGAGAACGGGCTGACCCATGATGGCTTCGTCTACCGCTACGCCACCGACACCGGCGTGGACGGCCTGGCGGGCCACGAGGCCACGTTCCTGATCTGTAGCTTCTGGCTCGTCGACAACTACGCGATGGTGGGTCGCTTCGCGGAGGCGGAAGCCCTGTTCGAGCACCTCCTGGCGGTGCGGAACGACCTCGGGCTGCTCGCCGAGGAGTACCACCCCAGGCTGCACCGACAGCTCGGCAACTTCCCGCAGGCGTTCTCGCACGTCGGGATCATCGACAGTGCGTTCCGGCTGCAGGCGAAGCGGGAGCGCCGGTGGCAATCGTTCCCGGCCGCGATGGCCGAAGCCGTGGCCTAGCCATGACGGTTCCGGCACGACGACTGCACCGACGTCGAGCATGCGGGCCATCGTCGTCAACGTCGACCAGAAGAATGTCCGGATCGCGCAGCGTCAGGAGCCTCGCCGACCGCGTGGCAGCGAGGTGCTCCTCCGCCCGATCGAAGTCGGAATCTGCGGCACGGATCGCGAGATCGTCCGCTTCGAGCACGGCGCACCACCGCCTGGCTCGTCCGAGCTCGTGCTCGGTCACGAGGCGCTCGCCGAGATCGCCGAGGTGGGATCCGACGTGCTATGGGCGCGTCCGGGCCGTCTGGTCGTGCCGATGGTCAGACGGCCGTGTTCGAATCCGCGCTGCGCGGCGTGCCGTGCGGGCAGACCCGAATACTGCGTCACCGGCGAGTTCAGCGAGCGCGGGATCGTCCACGCCGACGGCTTCCTGAGCGAGTACGCCCTCGAAGAGGAGCGCTACCTCGTGCCTGTGCCTCGCGCCCTCGAGGACGTCGCCGTGGTGGTCGAGCCGCTCAGCGTCGTCGCCAAGGCGGCCGAGGAGTTTGCGGCGATCCACGCGCGGTTCGGCTTCGACATCCCGCGGGCTCGCGGCCTGGTGCTCGGCGCCGGGCCGGTCGGGTTGCTCGCCGCGATGACCCTCCGTGCCGATGACATCGATACCTACGTGTTTTCGCGTGAGGCCGAGGACTCGCCCCGCGCCGAGCTGATCCGCTCGCTCGAGGCGACGTACATCTCGGCCGCGCACACGCCACTCGAGCGCTTGCCCGAGCGGATCGGGACCGTCGATGACGTGCTCGAGGCGGTCGGTGTGGCCGAGGTCGCGTTCGGCGCGCTCCCCGCGCTGGCGGCCAACGGCGTCCTCGTGATGAGTGGCATCCCGGCACAGCGCGGCCCGGTGCCGGCCGAGCTCAGCCGCTGGATGCGCGACCTCGTGCTCAAGAACCAGGTCGTGCTCGGCACGGTCAACGCCAGTCGCTCCGCCTTCGAGTCGGCCGTTCACCGGCTCGAGCAGTTCATGGTCCTGTTCCCGGACGCCGTGCGGTCGCTGATCGCACGGTCGCCGTTCGAACAGGCCCCCGACGTGCTCGTGCGCGGTCGAGGAATCAAGGACGTGATCCGGTGCGGCGCCGTTTCCACAGGTACGGGAGGTTCGTGACCCTGTCGATCACCGTTCCGGCGCCGGCGCCGACGACGGATGCAATCACGATCGTGGCCAGGCAGGTCAACGTCGCCTGGCGCGGACCGCCGATCCCGAGCGACATCGCCATGGCCGTGAACGGCAAGCGGTAACCGCCGGCGATCCCGGCGGCAGCGCCGGCCGCACCGGCCAGATCGTCTCCGATCGCGAGCCCGGGGGCGAACACCCGACCGGCGAGATCGCCGACCGCGAGGAACGGGACGAAGACGCCGCCGCATCCTCCGGCTGCGACCGCCGCGGTGGTGGCAGCCGCGCGCAGCAGGGCCACGGCGAGCAGCGCGAGTGGAACGGGCGCGGCATTCTCGGCCCACAGGATCGCTCCGCCGCCCGGGCCGACCGCGGCGGTCGGCACCGCCACGGCGACGATCGCCACCGCGGTGATGGCCATCGCGAGCCCGCCGAGCGCGAGCCGGATCATCGGAGAGGCATGCCACTTCTTGGCGCGGTAGATCAGGGATCCGGCGACCGCGGTGATCGCCCCCGAGATGGCGCCGATGAACAGCGCGGTCTTCACCGCCTGCAGCAAGCTGTCCGGCGGCTGCCTCGGCACGATCAGCCGGATCAGGCTCAAGCCGAGCACGGCGTTGATCCCCCATCCGGCCACGCCACCGATCACCGCTGCGATGACCCGCTCCGTGCTCAATGGCGCGCGGTGACGTCGGCCGAGCTCGAGCATGTAGGCGGTGCCCACGGCCGCGACGCCCATGACCGCGGACACGCCGGCCGCGCCGGCCGCAAGCGCGGCGGGCCGGAGCAGCCGGCGCCATCTGCGGCCGCGATCTCCGAGGCCTGCGCCGGTCGCCACGCCGATGTACGCAGCCGGCGCCTCGGTTCCCATCGCCGCGCCGAGCCCGACGGTCGCGAAGATCGCCGCGGTGCGGAGCGGCGCCAGGCGCCATGGAAACCGCTCTTCCACGCCCGCGGAGTCCACGACGTCGCCGGTGATGTCGGCGCGGATGGCGTCCGGCGGAAACGTCCTCCAGGCGCTGGCGTGTGGCGCGTCGGGCGACGCGGTCCGGCCGACCACGTGCAGGATCAGGGTCGTGAGCGCGAGCCCGAGCAGCGGCACGACGATGACCTCCACGGTGGCCTCGGCGGAGACCAGGTCCATGCTCGCCTTGAGTGCCACGGTCACGGCGAGGACGAGGGCGCCGCCGGCCAGCCCACCCAGCAGCCCCCCGAGCGACGCGGTCGCGATCCGTGCCTGTCGCGAGCCGTCGGGGGGAGACGGCGCCTGGTCTCGATCCTCTGCGCTGGGCATGACCGACTCTGGGCGCGGCGGACGCGGAGCGAAACTGAGCGCCCTGGCACGCGGATCGCTCGCAGCGTGCACCGCGGCGGATCGAGCACGCGAGTGGCATGACGCTGGCATCAGCTGGCATGACATCGTCGAGCACGCGGGTGTCCATGAAACCCGGCACATCGGCCCCCGAGCGCGTATCGACGCTCGAGCTGTTTTTCGATCTGGTCTTCGTGTTCACGATCACGCAGGTCTCGACGATCATCGTGCAGTCGCCGGAGGTCGAAGGCCTCGCTCGCGCGGCCATCCAGCTCGGCGTGATCTACTGGATGTACGACGGGTACGCCTGGATGACGAACGCGGCGGGCCCGGACACGTGGCAGCGCACGCTGCTGCTGCTGATCGGGATGGCGGGCTTCTTCGTGTGTGCGCTCGCGGTACCGGGCGCGTTCGGTGAAGAAGGCATCGTCTTCGGCATCGGTTATCTGACGGTCACCGTCGTGCACCTGGTTGGCTTTCTGCTCCGGCCGGGCGCGACCCCGGTCGCGAGCATCTACGGCATGGCGCCGGGGAACCTCGTCAGCGCCGGGCTCGTGCTCGCGGCGGGTCTTGTGCGCGGGGCGGCCGACTGGGTGCTGTGGAGCAGTGCGCTGGTGCTGCAGATCGCGACGCCGGTGCTGACGCGGCGGATCCAGGGCTTCGAGTTCAATGCCGCGCATTTTGCAGAGCGGCACGGCGGGTTGATCCTGATCGTGTTTGGCGAGTCGTTGCTCAGCGTCGGCATGGCCGCAAAGACTCGCAACGTCGATCTCGCGCTCATCCTGGGCGCACTCGCGGGCCTGGCGGCGACCGCCGCGATGTGGTGGGCCTACTTCGTGGGGGACAACATGCGCGGCGCGCAGGCGTTCGCGGCCGCACCTGCGAAGCGGCGCGTGATCCAGGTGCTGATCGGCTACGAGCTTGCGACCGCCGTCATGATCTTCGGCGTGATCTCCGTGGCAGCTGGAACGAGGCTGCGGGTGTTCGACCTGACGTCGCCCACGCCTGCGCTCGAAGCCTGGCTGATCGCACAGGGCGCGATGCTGTTCTTGCTGGGCTCGGCGGGATTCCGGCTCGCGCTGCGATTCGGGTCCGTGTGGCCGCGCGTGGCGGGTGCGCTGCTGTGTCTCGTCGCCGTTCCGGCGTCGCAGCATGGCTCGGCTGCCGCGGGGCTGCTGGCGATCGCGGCGGTGATCGCGGCGACGCTTACCGTCGAGCACGCCTACGAGCGCGATGCCGATCAAGGATCCTCCATCGGGCGCCGTGCTGATCGTCGTGCGGCCGTGAGCACGCACGACACGGCGCACACCGGACGCGCGCAGCGGCGCCGCGTGTTGCGACCCGAACGCGCCGTGCCACGGTCGAATCATGTCGTCTGATCGCAACAAGCTTCATAGCCAGCACTTGAGAACGATCAACTTCCAGGGCGACGCGCTTCGCATGGGGATGAACTGGACGGAGGAGGACCTCGCGAAGCCGCAGATCCTGCTCGACAGCGCATACGGCATGGGGCATCCCGGCACGTTTCACTTTCGCCCGCTGATCGAGGAGATCTCCAACGGCGTGTTCGAAGCCGGCGGCAAGCCGGGCGTGTTCTACGTCAGCGACATCTGCGACGGCGTCGCGCAGGCCACGTCGGGCATGAGCTACTCGCTGGTCTCGCGCGACGTGATGGCCGCGATGGTCGAGATCCACGCACTCGGTCATCCGCACGATGGCATGGTGCTGCTGTCCGGCAACGACAAGTCGGTGCCCGCGCATCTGAGCGCGATCGCGCGCTGCAAGCTGCCCGCGATTCACGTTCCCGGTGGCACGCAGTTCAACGCGCCCGACTACTTCACGTCGAACAAGCTGTGGCCGTTCGGCATGGAGGTGGATCGCGGGCGCAAGACCCACGAGGAGCTGTTCGAGCGCCAGAAGAATGCATGCCCGACGTGCGGCGCATGTCAGTTCATGGGCTCGGCCTCGACGGGACAGGTGCTGTCCGAAGCGCTCGGGCTCGCGCTCCCCGGCTCGGCGCTCATCCCCATGCCGCTATCGATGCTGCTGCGTTACGCGCGCGCGGCCGGCAAGCGGATCGTCGAGCTCGTTCGCCTCGGGCTCACGCCCGACAAGATCCTCACGCGCGAGGCGTTCGAGAACGCGGTCGCCGTTCACGCGGCGGTCGGCGGGTCGACCAACGCGCTGCTCCATCTGCCCGCGATGGCGCACGAGATCGGCATCGATCTGACGATCGATGACTTCGACCGCATCCACCGCCGCGTCCCCGTGCTCGCAAACGTGAAGACCACGGGCAAGTACCCGGTCGAGTACTTCTATTATGCCGGCGGCGTGCCGAAGGTGATGATGGAGATCTCCGACCTGCTTCACCTGGATTGCATGACGGTGACGGGCAAGACCGTCGGGGACAACCTCGAGGACATCCGGCGCTCGTACTTCTTCGAGGAGCGACTGGGCTACCTGCGCAACTACCGGATCGAGCCCACCGAGATCATCCGGACGCGCGCCGAGCCGTTCGGAACCCAGGGCGGCATCGCGATCCTGCGCGGCAACATCGCGCCCGATGGGGCCGTGATCAAGGCGTTCACCGTTCCGGTGGAGATGCACGTTCACACCGGACCGGCACGCGTGTTCGACGGCGAGCAGGCGTGCCTCGAGGCGCTGCGGCGGTCCGCGATCAAGTCGGGCGACGTGATGGTGATCCGCTACGAGGGCCCGCGCGCGAACGGCATGCCGGAGATGTACTTCGCGTCCGCCGTGCTGTCGGCGGACCCGGTGCTCGGGCGCACCACGGCGCTGATCACCGACGGCCGCTACTCGGGCGCGATGCAGGGCCCGTCGATCGGCCACGTGTCGCCCGAAGCGGCCGACGGCGGACCGATCGCGCTCGTCGAGGACGGCGACCTGATCGAGATCAATATCCCCGAGCGCAAGCTCGCGATGGTCGGCATCCACGGCCGGCGCGCGGCCGACGACGAGATCGCGCGGGTGCTGGCCGAGCGCCGCGCGCACTGGACGCCGATGCCCTCCCGGCACCACACCGGCATCCTGGGACTGTTCTCGCGCGTGGCGACGGAGGCCGCCCGCGGCGGCGAGCTGACGCCACCGCACGGCGCCGGCAGTCTGCCGGCGAAGCAGGCTGCGGCGGCACCGCGCGGTGACGGCAATGGCCGCCGGGCCGAGCGGAGCGGCCCGGCGCGCTCGTCGAGCCCGGCTCTCCGCGGGGGTCCCGTCGTGATCGCGGACCACGATTTCGGTGACGTCGACCTCGAGCGCGCGATCATCGAACGCGCAGGGTTCGACCTGGTGGCCGCGCAGTGCAAGAGCGAGGGCGACGTGATCGCCGCCGCGCGCGACGCGGTCGGCGTGATCACGCAGTACGCTCGCGTCGGCGCGCGCGCGGTCGAAGCGTTCACCCGCTGCCAGGTGATCGCGCGTTACGGTACGGGCGTCGACATCGTCGACGTGGACGCCGCGACCCGGCGCGGCATCCAGGTCACGAACGCCCCGAACGACTGGTGCGCCGACGAGGTGGCCGATCATGCGATCGCGCTGTGGCTCGCGGCGGTTCGCAAGATCACGCAGTACGATGCCGCGACGAGGCGCGGTGAATGGCAATGGCAGACCGGCCAGCCGATCCACCGCATGCGCGGGCGGGTGTTCGGGCTGCTCTCGTTCGGCGCGATCGCGCGCGGGATCGCGGAGCGGGCCAGGCCGTTCGGCGTCGAGCTGTGGGTCCACGATCCGTTCATCGACCAGGACGACATCCATCGCCAGGGCGCACGGCCGGTGTCGTTCGACGAGCTCGTGCGCGGCTCCGATTACCTCGTGATCCAGGCGCCGCTGACGCCGGATACGCGCGCGCTGTTCGACGACAAGGTGCTTCGCAAGATGAAGCCGACCGCGATCCTCGTCAACACGGCACGCGGGCCGATCGTCGTCGACGCGGCGCTCCAGCGCGCGCTCGAGGACGGCTGGATCGCCGCGGCCGCGCTCGACGACCTCGAGGAGGAACCGGCCAAGCGCCTCGACTGGCAATCGACCAATCCGCTGTTCCGGCTCGACAACGCGATCATCACGCCGCATGCTGCCTACTACTCGGAGGAAGCGGTCCGCTCGGTGCGCGAGATCGCGGCGAGCGAAGTCGTCCGGGTGCTGACCGGCCGGCCCCCGCTGTCCCCGGTGAACTTCGTCGACGCCGAGCTGCGCCCCTGATGGCTCGAAACTGGCATCGAGTCGGGACATGACGACAAACGTGGAAACGACGAAGCTCCGGGACCTGCCGATCCCGGCGAGCCGGGTCGGGCTCGGGACGTGGGCGATGGGCGGCTTTCAGTGGGGCGGAACCGACGACGACGCATCCCTGCGGACGATCCATGCGGCGCTCGATCGCGGCATCAACGTGATCGACACCGCGCCGGCGTATGGCTTTGGCCATTCGGAGGAGGTCGTGGGCCGGGCGATCGCCGAGATCGGCGGACGCGATCGCGTCGTGGTCGCGACCAAGCTCGGCCTCGAGCGTCACGGTGACGCGCTGTATCGCAACTCGAGCCGTGCGCAGATCATGCGCGAGATCGAGGAGTCGCTTGCGCGGCTGAGAACCGACTACATCGATCTGTATCAGGTCCACTGGCCCGATCCTCGGACGCCCTACGAACAGACCGCCGAGGCGCTCCTCGAGCTCAAGCGCGCAGGAAAGATCCGGGCGATCGGCGTGTCGAACTATTCCGTCGCGGCGATGGCGCAGTTCGCCAAGGTCGCGCCGATCGCGACCGCCCAGCCCCCGCTCAACCTGTTCGAGCGGGAATCGCAGACGGACGTGCTCCCGTGGTGCGCTGCGCACGAGGTCGGTACGCTGACCTACGGTGCGCTGTGCCGCGGCCTGCTGACCGGGATGATCGACAAGGCGACGAAGTTCACAGGCGACGACCTTCGCAAGGTCGATCCCAAGTTCCAGCCGCCGCGGTTCGCGCAGTATCTCGACGCAGCCTGCCTGCTCGAGCGCTACGCGCGACAGCGCTACGACCGGAGCCTGCTCGCGTTCGCCGTGCGCTGGGTCCTCGACCAGCGCGGCGTGTCGGTGGCGCTGTGGGGCGCCCGTCACCCGCACGAGCTCGATCCGGTCGACGAGGTCATGGGCTGGAAGCTCGATGCCGAGGCGCTCGCGTACGTGGACCAGACGATCGCGCATGCGGTGCGCGATCCGGTGGGCTCCGAGTTCATGGCACCCCCGGAGAGCGCACCCGAAGATCAGCCGGCCGCGCCGGTCTAGATCAGCCGCCTGGCAAGGTCCACTTCTGGTTGGAACCGCCGGTGCAGTCCCAGATCTGCAGGCGGGTGCCGTTGGCGGAGCTGGGGCCGGTGGCGTCGAGGCAGCGGCCGGACGCCGGGTTCACCAGGTCATGAGCCGAGGTGGCCGACCAGGTCTGCGCGCCGGTCCCGTTGCAGTCGAACAGCTGCACCTGGGTGCCATTGGCCGTGCCGCCCGACACGATATCCATGCACTTGCCGAGCACCTGCAGGCTGCCGTCGGCCGCGACGGTCCATCGCTGGGCATTGGTCCCGTTGCAGTCGAACAGCTGGATGGCCGTGCCGTTGGCGGTGCTGGCGCCGGCCACGTCGACGCACTTGCCGGCGATCCCGGTGATCGGGCCGGCGGGACGGGTGCCGCCCTGGGTCCCGCTCCAGGTGAAGGTCGCCGAGGTCCGGGCAGGCAGGGAGTACGTGAAGGACTCGCTGCCCCAGACCACGTGCAGGCTCTGGGTCGCGCCGGAGACATTGTAGGCGACCAGGGCCTTGGAGCCGTCGGGGTTGAGCCAGGCGACGTTCGGCACGCTGGTGCTGGCCGTGGACGCAATCCGAAATGCACCTGGCCGCACGAACTTCGTCAGCTGGCCCATGTCGTAGTACTCGATGTTGAAGTCGACCTGGCCGCTGCGGCTGTCACCGTGGTGCACGGTGATGAGGCCCGTGCAGGTACCGCAGCCGCCGTTGTGCGGACCCATGTTCTGGTCGACGGCCAGGGACCACTTCACCACCGATCTACCCCAGTTACGGGTGTAGTCGATGATGTTGGACATGTCCTCGCGCTGCTGGTCGACGATCCAGGTGCCGCCGGAGTGCTCGGTATCGAACGCGTCGGTGCCCGGGAACTGGTTGTGCACCGTCGTCTGCTCGGAGACGTCGCCGCTGTAGCCGTGCCAGGCGATGCCGCCGAACAGCGAGTCGTTGCGGATGGCGGCGTCCTCGACGGTCGGCGCCCCGAACGCGGCATAGCTGTCCCAGTTCCAGTCCAGGGCGAGGACCTTGGTGCTGAGACCGGCGGCGTGGAACGCGGGGAGCAGGTCGGTCCCGATGAAGAAGTGCACCCCGGAGCCGTTCCACTGCATGGACGGGTACCCGGCGCAGCAGGTGGGCTCGTTCTGCGCCGTGACGTAGTCGATCGGCACGCCCTGCGCCGCGTACGCCTGGACGTACTTGACGAAGTACTGGGCGTAGGCGGCGTAGAATTGCGCCTGCAGGAAGCCCTGGTCGATGGCCCCGTTGTCCTTCATCCACGCCGGGGCCGTCCATGGTGTGCCCATGACCTTCAGCGCGGGATTGAGCTGCTTTGCCTGCCTGGTCAAGGGGAGGATATCGGCGAGGTCGTGCGCGATGGAGAACGCGTTGAGGTTGGGATCGGTCTGGCCCGCGGGCACGTCGTCGTAGGTGTAGTCGAAGCGGGCCAGATCGGATGCGCCCATCGGGTTACGCAGGAAGCTCAGACCGATGCCGGCATTCGGGTCGAACAGCTGCTGCATGACGGACGTGCGTGTCGCGCTGGACAGCGCGCCGCTGCTGTTCATCAGCCAGGCGGCGGTGTCGGTGAACGACGCGCCGGCGCCGCTGAACTGCTGAAACCGGGTGGTCTCATCGACGATGACGGTCTGGCCGCTGCCGGCCGTTCCGGCGGCAAACGCGATCGCAGCCTGCGGCTGGAGACCGCGGGTGACGTGGCGGCCCGCGGAATCGTCGGTGGTGGTGAGCCAGATCGCGACGCGCTCGCCGGCGGCGTGCGAGACGCTCCGGCCGGTGAGCGCCGGCGCCGCGATGACAGCCGCCGCAAGCAGGGTTGCGGCCAGCCGCCGGGCAATGCCCGGTCGTGAGAGGGGGGAGTGTGTCATGAGCGTCTTATGTCAGTGGAATGTGTGGAAGATGCGCAGGTGGGCATGGCTCGTATCCCGGTCGACGGCCCAGTAGGCGAGCAGCCGAACGAAGCTGTTGGCCTGAGCGAAGTTGACAAGGGTCTGGGAATTGCCAGTGCTGAACACCTCACAGGTGGTGTCGTTGACATCGCTCATCGGCGTCACACCCACGGACGAGGACATCCCCAGACTGGAGATCGTCAACAGACTTCCTCTCGACATGTTTCGCTCGCTTGTGGATGGAGTCGGCTCGCCGACGACCCGAATCGTGCACACCACTTTGATACCGGTTGCAGACGTGTTGCCGGCTTTCTTCCGCCGGAGAGCCGATTCGCCGTAAGAAATGTCAACCCGCCGGAAGAGCCATCATCGGGATCCGGCGTCACTCCATCGCTGTCCATCGCTGGCCATCGCTGGCGCGAGGCGCGGTCACAGCACGGTCGTGGCGATCGTGATCGCGATGGCAACCAGGCTCTCACCGGCGATCAGACCGGAGGCGACCGGCACGGTGTACGGGTCGAACCGCCGGAACCGGCGCCGGATCAGCTCGGCGATCGCGGCACCGAGGAAGAACGCCAGGCTGTTGGACCACGGCACGACCATCGCGATGCCGATCGCCGAGGGCGACGGCAGGTATGGCCGCACGGCGCGGGGTGCGGCCTTGTCGAGCAAGGTCAGACCCGCGCCGGCGGCGAGGCCGATCGCGATCGCGATCTGCGCAGAGTGGGGCAGGGCGCCGATGCCGTTGACGAACGCCTTCGAGACATTGGCCCAGACCAGCGCGCTCGGCGCCGGCCACTCGTCGGTACCGAGCTGGGCGACCGGCACGACGAGATAGAACAGCGGCACGATGATCGCCGCGCCGGCGAGCACGCCGAACAGCTGGGCGTAGACCTGATGCCGCGGCTTGGCCCCGAGCAGCCAGCCGGTCTTGAGCGTGGTGAGCAGGTCGGCGGCATGCAAGCCGATGCCGCCGGTGACGTTGGCCGACATGATGTTGCCGGTGAGGTTTCCCGGCGTGACCACGCCGTAGATCATCTGGGTCACGGGGCCGAGCGCCTTGGTCGGCGTGACGTCGGTCTCGCCGGTGACGCGCGCGGCGACAAAGCCCATCAGCACGGCGATCGGTACAGCGAGCAGTGCGGCCCACACCGGGATGTCGAACATCAGGTGCATGAGGACCACGACCGCAGGTGACAGCAGCAGCACGCCCGCCGGGAACCACCAGTCGGGTGCCTCGACCTCGGCAATCCCGCCGGCCGGCTCCGCGCGCCGCCGCGAGTCGAGCAGCGCAGCCAGGCCGGAGAACGAGCGCGCGATGCTCTTGTAGTCGAGCGCGAACGAGGTCAGGCCGGCCGCGACGAGGATCGCGGCACCCGGCCACAGCGTCCAGTCGATGATACCGGCGTAGCTGACCGGCTTGCCCCCGAGCGGCCTGAGCAGACCGTGCTGGAGCAGCGCCGGTGCGATCACCGCGTAGTTGATGATCGCGCCGACCAGCATCGACCAGCCGGTGCGAAACGACACCAGTCCGCCGGCGCCGACCAGCACGAGCTCGGTCTTGATCGAGATCGTCCACTTGACGAGATCGTGGCCGAGGATCTGGAAGCGCGGCGCCCACTGACCGGGGACCCACCGGAGGTAGTCGCGCACGAAGGTGAGCGCGCCGGCGAGCAGCGCGGCGATGCCGAGCGCCCGGGCCGCCGCGGCGCCCCGGCCGCTGCCCGTCGCGTGGATCGTGCGCAGGGTCTCGGCCGTCGCGGTCCCGGTCGGAAACGCGAGGCCCTCGCGGTTGATCAGCTGGCGCTTGATCGGGATCGCGACGAACACACCGAGCGCCGCGATCAGGCCAAACCAGACGACCAGGCCGACCTTGCTGGGCTGGACCGCCGTGATCATGACGAGGGCGCCGAACGCCGCGGCGTTGCCGCCGCCGGTCATGTAGCCGGCGCCGGACGCCACGGTGGTCAGCGCGTTGTTCTCGAGCACACCGAGTGGCCGTGCGCCGAACAGCTCGAGCAGCTTGAACGTGGCGAACGCGAGGATGCACGCGGTCAGCGTGACGCCGAGGCTCCAGCCGGTCTTGAAGAACACGTAGACGTTCGACAGGCACATCACGAAGCCGATCAGGATGCCCGCGATCACCCCGCGCAGCGTCAGGTTGGGCTCGTCGGGGCGGTACACATCGCGCAGCCACGCGGCCTCGGTATCATCGATCGCGGGACGCTCCATCGCGCCGGGATCGGCGATCACGCGCGCGGCGGGAGCTTCGGAGACCACGCGAAGACGTTAGCTGGCCGGATGCGGCCCACACAATGGCCAAAACGCGGCTGAACATCGAACGCGACGACTTCCATCGCGACTGGAACTATGTGCTCAGGCCGCGGCAGCGCCTTGATCGACGGAGTCCCGCATTCGCCGGCCTCAGGTGCGCTCCAGGTAGCTCTGGAACACGCCGACGTGCACGAGCGCGGCGTCGGCACCGTGCGGCCACAGGTCCTCGGACCGGAACGCGACGTCGTAGGTCGGCTCATCCTCGGCGCGTACCCCGTGAGCATGAGCGTCGGGGAACGGGTAGGCCGGGGATTCGGCGACCACGGTGCCGATCTTGCCGCGGATGTACGCAGGCATGCGGATGTGGCCCGGCACGAACTCCTCTTTCACGCGCACGCGATCGCCCGGCTGGAAGCGCGCGCGGCCCGGCGCGTTGGACCGGCCCGGCGCGCTCGGCAGCGAGAGCGGGATCGCCGCACCCGCGATGCGCTCGAGCTCCTCGCGCGACACGACGCCCTTCTCGACGAGCAGCGTGACGAGGCCGGTGAACTGCCGCTCGTAGTATCCGGCGGCGAGGTAGTGGCGCGGCTCCATGCGCTCGATCGCGTGCCGGTACTCGTCCATGTTGAGCCAGGCCTGCTTGACCGCGAACGCGAGCAGCGCGTTGGAGCGCTTTTCCCATTCGGCGTGGAACACGTCCGCCTTCGCCGAATGGCGCACGCGACCAAAGCCCTGCTTGCCGCCGAGATCGTGCATGCCGTCCATGGCTAGAGCCTCGCCACGCCGATCATGGCGTCCTTGGTGACGATCGAGGCGAGCTTGTCCTCGCTCCAGCCCTCGGTGCCCGCCGGGCGCAGCGGCAGCACCATGTATCTGGTGTCGGCCGACGTGTCCCAGACGCGGATCTCCACGTCGGCAGGCAGGTCGAGGCCCATCTCGCGCAGCACCGTGCGGGACTCGCGCACGACGCGAGCGCGGTACTCGAAGTCCTTGTACCAGTCGGGTGGCAGGCCGATGACGGAGTACGCGGTGCACGAGCACTGCGTGCAGCAGATGACGTTGTGCAGCTTCGCGGTGTTCTCCAGCACGACGAGGTGGCGGTGGTGCGCGGGCATCGACAGACCGAGCTCCGCGACCGCGGCCTTGCCGTTGTTCAGCAGGCGCTCGCGGAACGCCGGGTCGGCCCAGGCCTTCGCCACCACGCGCGCGCCGTTCTGCGGCATCCAGTTCTGTTCCGCGGTCCGTACGTGCGCGTCGACGAAGCTCGTCGCGTTCAGGCCGCGCGCTTCGAGCGCGGATTCGAGAGCCGCGACGCGGCGCTCGGCGGGGGCGAGCGGTGGTTCATCTTTCATGGGGAAATTCTGCGCGCGTCCGGCCGGCTGCGCAACGCGCGGCGGACCGCCCGTCGCTGGAGCTGGGGCGGCGGCCCCACCAGGTCGGCGGCGATCGCCGCGCGGCGACCGGCGCTCGTTCTCATCGACGATGACCTTGTGGCATCGTGTCCAAAAGCCGGACGAAAGGGTCGATCGTCCGGCCGGAGCACCACCGCGACCGCCCCGATCGTAGTGGGCCGACGCCACCACAGCGTTCGTATCGTCGCACCGCCGCTGTGTGATGTCCGATCGCCAGGCCTGCTCGAGCCCCACGTGGATCGCAGCATCACCACGCTCGGGCGGCGTGACGCTCGCGAGCCTGCCCGTGCGGCGGCGCAATGGGCCGCTGCCTCGCTATCGGTACGCCGCATTCCGTGGTCACGGCTCCTGCGCCTGGCCTATGCTGCGCGGCGTGGGCCAGCTCGATCAATTCGCCAAGGACACCTTCGCGCTGGAGACCACGAGCGTGACGCATGGTGCCGCAGCCTGGCAGCTCGCGCCCGAGCTGAACATGTCCGAGGTTCGCATCGACGGCCTGCTGCTCGTGCACGCGCCCGCGTTGCTCGCCCCACTCGCACCGCCCTGGTCGACCGTGCTGGAACCAGGCGAGCTCGTCCTGGAGATCAAGATGCCGGGCGACCACGTCGACATGCTCGCGACCGATCGCGCGCTGCTGCGGCGATACGCACGTCAGGTGCAGCGCCGCGAGGATCCCAAGACGCCGTGGGACGGCGAGGAGGCGCTTTGGATCGTGGCGCCCCACGTGCCGGCGGTCCTCTCGGAGCGCCGCACGCTCGAACTGGTGGCGGCCGGCGTCTACCGTGTGGGCCCGTCGCCGTTCGAGTTCCTGTGGGTCGCCGCGAACGAGCTGCCGCTCGCCGACGAGCTGATCCCGTTTCTGATCGCACGCTCCGGCCGGCCGCTCGACGCGTTCGTCAGCTGGGTCAAGATACGCCGGCCGATCGAGTGGCTGCTGCGCGTGCTAGAATATCTACCGATGAGCACCGCAGCCCACGAAGACCTCAGGAGCTACGTGTTCCCCAAGACGGACGATCCCGTCATCCGTGCTCGCCAGCGAATGATCGCCGAGTGGGCGGTGGAGTCGTCGCCGGAGATGCGCGAAAAGCTGGTCGAGGAGGGGCGCCTGGAGGGGCGCCTGGAGGGGCGCCTGGCGGAGGCGCGCTCCAGCCTCCGCCACGTGCTCGCGCTGCGCCGGCTGGCGCCGTCCGCAGAGCAGGAGGGGCGGATCGATGCGTGCGCCGATCTCGACACGCTGCGCCGCTGGCACGATCAGGCCGTGGTCGTCGCGAGCGTCGCTGAGGCGCTGCAGTAAGCCGCGAGACATCTCACTGGCCGCACACGATGGCCAGGTGTCTTGCGGATCGTATCCGGGGATCCGGCCGGATCTCGGATGACTTCCGAGGAGCTTGAAACTACTTCGAGACCTACTGGTTCCGATATGTTATCTGTTTCGAGGCGTATCCAGGCGTTTCACGGCGCCACGGAAAAGTAGGGACCGAAGTAGGGACCAACTCGCGCCAGAGTGTCGATCTCGTGTTCGACCTCGGCCGCCGCGGCGATTGCGGGCGCCAGCTCGCCGACCTGGTGCTCGCCCTCGGCCGCGGCGCCGAGCGCTGCTCGACCTCGGCCACCGCGGTGCCAGCTCGCCGCCCCCGAGCGCCGCGGCGAACGCCGGCACCAGCGTGGCGGCACGTCATGGTCGGCGCGGGCATCGCGGTCGTGCTCGGTGGCGCGGCGACTGCGGGCTTCCTGATCTCGCACCATCGTGCCGCGCAAGCAGCGGCTATGCCCAAGCCCAAGTGTACGGGCATCGCGACACGCCTCGCCGGCGTGTGGGATGCCGCCACGAAGGCCGGTGTCGAGCATGGGTTCGCGAGCAAGCGGTCGTTCGCCTGCCTGTACCACGCGACGGGGTCGTACTACGACAAGTACGAGCTCACGACGTCCAAGGGGATCCCGGTCACCATGGACTTCAAGGACGCCGGCCACTACCGGGTCACCGGGCGGCTGGCGGCTCGTGGAATAGCCCGCGTCCGTCCTCGTTGAGGAGGCCGTCGACAGTCTCGAATCAGGCCACTGCGCCCAGCAGCAGCAGGACCCGCATGCCGCGCATGTCCAGCCAGTAGCACCCCTTGATCTCGGCCACGCGGATGAGGACCGTGTCGCATGAGGGACAGCGGAGAATGGTCCCCATTCCATGCTTGTAGACGGCGGTCGCTGCCATCACGTAGTGCTCCCCGCACCCCGCGCAGATACCTTCAGCCGTGGTCATGTCGAACGGAAAGATCGCTTGCAGGACGCCGCCTGCTGCGTTGCCATCCAGCTTGTTCTCCATCTCCATCTCTATCTCCTGTCGGCTCCTGTCGGACCGAACCGTTCCGTCTTGATGTGGCGGGCGTCATGGCCCAATGTGACCAGACTCGAGGCAGCGGCCTCGACCAGCGGAGTCGGCCCGCAGATGAAGGCCTGCGGATGTCGATCGATCGGCCATGCCACGTCGCGCAGCATCTCCATGTCGATGCGCCGACGATACCCGGACCAGCCGGATGGCTGCGATCGGGTCAGCGCGTAGATCGTTTCAAGACCGGTCGCGTCGCTCGTCAGACCGGCAAGCTCGTCGCGATAGATCACGTCCTCGCTGGAGCGCGCCGAATAGAGCAGCCGCGTCGGCAGCTTGCTGCCCACGGTGGCGCGATGACGAAGCATCGCCATGAGCGGCACGATGCCGGATCCGCCAGCGAGCAGTAGCAGAGGTCCGCCCATCTGTGCCTCCCACACGAAGTAACCGCCGATCGGACCGCGCAGCTCCAGCCTGTCACCAACGCGCAGTTCGTTGACGAGGTACGGAGAGACCTCCCCAGCCTCGAGGCGCTCGATGGTCAGTGTCACGCGATTCCCCGCCTCCGAGGGTGATGCGATCGAATAGCTGCGCTCGGCCTGGTGACCGTCTTCGGCCGTGAGTCGCACGTCGACATGCTGCCCCGGTCGATGACCCGGCCAGGCAGGCACCGCGAGCGTGATGCTGCGGGTCCTCGTGGTCTCCGTGTGCACGGACACGACGTCGCCGAGCTGCCAGGTCAGTCGCCCGAGTAGCGCTCTTCCTTCCATGGATCACCGTGGTTATGATAACCCAACGACTCCCAGAACCCCGGTTCGTCCGCCTCGACAACGCGCAGCCCCCGAAGCCACTTGGCGCTCTTCCAGAAGTAGAGGTGAGGAACGAGCAAGCGGACTGGCCCGCCATGCTCGGGCGCCAGTAAATGGCCCTCGTACGTGTCGACCACGAATGCCTTGCCGCCCGTCAGGTCGTGCAGCGGCAGGTTCGTGGTATAGCCGCCGTCGCAGAAGCCGATCACGTACCGACCTCGGACCTCGAGTCCTGCAAGCAGCGTGTCCACCGAGACGCCCTCCCAGTGTGTGTCGAGCTTCGTCCACTTCGTCACGCAATGGATGTCCTTGGTCACGGATTCGCGCGGCAGAGCGTGGAACTCACTCCAGGTCCATCGCCGAGCGCGGTCGACCTTGCCCTCGATCGAGAGATTCCAGCGATCGAGTGGCGTCCGAGGCGTCGGTCCCGCAGACAGCACGGGGAATCCGCTCTCGACGTACTGCCCAGGTGGAACTCGTCCGGTGAATTCACCTTGCTGGCGCCGACCACGAAATCCACGTGAAACGAATCGTTCAGTCATACAAGCCGCCTTTTCGAGGATGAAGTTTGCGATCCGATCGACGCCATCGCCGCTCTTCAGGTTCGAGAAGCTGGAGGGGCGGTCCCCACGCATCACGCATCCTGGTCGCATCTCGTCGTGCTCGACTCGTGTCTCGCTACGGTGCAATGCACGCGTTGCGCCAACGCCGGCGCGCGCGAGGTCCTTCGTCAGCCGCCGCCCATCGGATCGACGCGTCGTGGTCGACATCGCGGTGCCCTCCGCGATCACGGGCGCCGAGCCCGAAGACTTCTGCGGAACCCCAGTTCCTCCATGCCACTCCGCGACCCGGCCGCGTTCGCACCGGCTCGTCCCCTGGGCGCGCGTTGGGCGCTCGGCACCCGCACGCACGGCGTGGTCAGAGGGTTGTCATTGGTGTCGAGGACGAAGACAGCGAGCAGCTTTGCCGGCTCGGTCTTGCTCGCGTTGCGGCTGATCGAATGGATCGCGCCCGGCGGTTCGGACCAGCTCTCGCCTGCTCGATAGATACGCGTCTCGCCGTCATTCACCTTCGACTCGAGCGCGCCCGAGATCACATAGGCATAGATGAAAGCCGACTTCGCGTGGGTGTGGGACGGAGAGGCCGCGCCCGGCGCGTAATCGACCTCCACCGCGAGCAGCGACTTGCCAGGGATATTGGGAATGGCTGCCTCGAAGTTCTTCGTGACGGTTTGCACTCCGCTATCATGGGCGTAGATGGGGCCGGCCATCGAGAAGGCGAGGGCGGCGCAGGTGGCGGCGATGTTGGTTCGGATCTTCATTGTTTCCTTTGGTTACTGCAAGGCCCGTGCGGGCAACGATGATCCACGAGGAGGGCAGAACCGCTCGCCCTTCCCGAGTTCCTCACGGACGAACGCGGATGATCGTCTTCCCGCTGATCCGCTCGGTCGGATTGAAAGCGGCGACGGCATCGTCGAGGGCAGAGACGGTGCCGATGTTCGTCCGCAGTCGTCCGTCCCGCACCCGCTGGACGATCTCACTCAGTTGGGCACGATCGGACTCGACCACGAAGTCGACCACCAGGCCGTCGGTGGGCCGCACCTCGCTCGGCCCGACGATGGACACCAGTGTTCCTCCGGCTCGAATCAGGCCTGCGGACCGCTTCCCTATGTCGCCGCCGATGGCATCGAACACCAGATCGACTCCGCCGACGTCTTCGAGGACGTCGTTGTCGAGGTCGACAAACTCCTGCGCGCCGAAGTCGAGCGCCTTCTGACGGTCGGCGGCACGCCCGGTGCCGATGACGTAGGCGCCGGCCCATCGCGCGAGCTGCGTCACCATCGACCCGACTGCACCGGCCGCGCCGTGCGCGAGGACACTGTGCCCCGCCTGAAGGCGGCCGTGCTCGAACAGTCCCTGCCACGCAGTCAGGCCCGAGATCGGCAGGCTCGCTCCCACTGTGAAGTCGACGTCGCCCGGCAGCGGTGCGAGGTTGCGTGCCTCGACGGCCGCGTACTCCGCCAGGGTGCCGTCGCGAGTCCAGTCCGTGAGGCCGAACACCCGCTGTCCCACCGACAGCCCCGTCGTACCATAGCCGAGGGCGCTGACCACTCCGGCCAGCTCGTGCCCGGGGATCGACGGCGTTCGGTCACGGTCGAGCCGATCGGTCCAGGTCGATGGCCACGCCAACTCAGTCCCGACGAATCCCGACGCATGAACCTGAACGACGACGTCGTTTATCGCTGCCTGCGGCTCGGGCCGCTCCACCAGCTTCATCCCGGCCGTTCCCGCCGCCCGGTCCGTCACAACGATTGCCTTCATGGAAATTGTCTCCTCAGCTGGATTTCGATCTGAATGTGTGCACCGTCCACGCCACAAACACGTTGACCGCCACGTCGCGCGCCGCGCCGCCACTCCCCCGATCGACCCAGACCACCCAGCGATCCACCATCAGGATCCAGACGAACGGGTAACACCGATCGGGGATCTAGATCGATCGCGTGACGATGATCCGCGTCGCGATGAAGATGCGCTGAGCGACCAGACCAGGGCTGACTACTGCGGCGGCTGTCGGTGCGCTGCGGGCGGCGTAACTACCGCCGCCGGGACGGCCAGCGACGGCGATCGAGAGACGACCGGATGATGTGCTGGATCGTGGTTTCCCGTCCGAGGCGGGACCCCGGCCGGTCGGCAACGACCAGCTCAACGACGTGTGCGGGATCTGTCCGCCTGTCCGTCGTGTAGACATGTCCGGCCTGAACCGGACACCCATGAGGCAGACGTCACAATGAAACTAACCTGGGTACGGGGCCTCCCCCGGACCGACAAGGACCCGACCAGGATAACCTACCCCGATGAAGAACTGTCTCTTTGTCGTCACCAACGTCGACCGCCTCGACCCTGGCGGCCCGCCGATGGGGCTGTGGCTCTCGAACCTCACCCACCCCTACTTCGAGCTGATGCAGGTCGGCTTCGAGTCGGACATCGCGAGCCCGTGTGGCGGCGTTACCCCCATCGATCCGTTGAGTCACCCGGCCAGCGAGCACAATGTGAGTCGCGACGATATCGTGACCCAGGGGTTTCTCGCGGCGCCGCATCACGCGGCCCCCCTCCTCCACACCCGGCGGCTCGCCGATGTCGATCCGATGGACTACCGCGCGGTCGTCCTGTGCGGCGGCAACGGCGCGCTGTTCGACTTGCCCGGCGACCCTGACATCCAGCGCATCGTCAGTGCGATGTGGGAGCGCAGCCGCGTGATTGCGGCGATCAGCCAGGGCCTTGCCGGGCTGGTAGCGGTCACCGTGAACGGTTCGCCGCTCCTGGCCGGCCACGAGGTCACCGGCACCTGTCGCGAGGAGCGGCTCATGGCCGAGCAGTTCATCGGCGCGCCATATTTCCCGTTCTGCCTCGAGCGCGAGATCCCCGCGCGGACTGGAGCTCGGTTCTGCAAGCTCAACGCCTTCTCGGAGAACGTGATCGTGAGCGGCCAGGGGCGGCTGATCACTGCCCAGAATCACTTCTCGGGTGCCGCGCTGGGGCGCGCGCTGGCCCAGGCGCTGGGCCGAGGGGCGCCTGTGGCGGCTCGGCAGCCAGGGCCGCCACAGTACGCCCCGCACGAGGGCCTGCTCAGCGCGCTCAACCACTACTTCCACAAGGACTACGAGGCGCTCGTCGAGCTCACGACCCTGTCGCTCGAGCACGCCGGCACCCCCGTGATCATCGCGGCGGGCGACGAGTTGATCCTACGCCACCGGGGGGTGCGCGAGGTCGTTCGCGTCATCCCGCCGCTGTATCATCAACTCAAGGCGATCGGTCACATGGTGTTCGGCATCCACCTGTCGCTGGAGCTGCGCGCGCCCAATGGGCTCAACGAGACAGAGCTGTTCCAGATCTTGCAGCAGCAGTACCTGCTCAAGGCGGTGCTGCACAACCTGGCCGACGAGGGGATCCCGGACGAAGTGAGCGAGGCCCAGACCGTGTTGCTGTCGCAGGCGTCCACCCTGCTCACCGAGGTACTCCGTAACCGCGCCGTCGATCGCGCCACACTGCGCGAGTTCGCGCGCACGACGGGCGCACTGATGCTGGACAATAACACGCGGGCCCAGCGCGCCGCGCTCGACGGGCTCCACGCTGCTGTCACGGCGTTGCTGGCGAAAATGAACGAGGATGTGCGGGCGAAGCTCTGCGTGGTCGTGTGCGGCTCGCACCAGGCGCGCTCGCAGGACATCGTGATGGAGTACTTCCAGCGCCTGCTGGGCGAGCAGGCCGAGACCGGGGCAGCCCGCGAGAATCGCCTGATCTACACCGAGTCGACCTTCGGGGAGGAGGGCGCGCTCGATCTGATCGCGAGGCACATCATCGATCAGGACGCGGGCGAGGCGTTCTTTGGCGACCGGATGCGGATGCAGCGCGATCTGCTCGGCGAGGGTGCGGCCGACTACGTCGAGTCGTTGCTCACGGGCAGTCCGCATCACCGCGGGGTGTGAGTCTGTTGGTCGCTGTGGGGCTCACGTTTCACTGGGTATCCAGCCGCCGTGCCGGGCCGGCGCGGCTCAGAGAGCTGCTGAGCGAGGCGGTGGGCCGTGGTGCGCGCGGCTCGGGGGAACACGCGATGCATCGCCCCGGGACATGCACCACCGAATCGAAGGCCTGAAACATGGACTGCTCGCCGGGGCGGCAGGGCTCGGGGCGATGCAGCTCGCGCACCGCGTCACGCGCCCGCTGGTCCAGCAGCGCGCACCGCGGCCGACCGACGTGTTCGCGACCGAGCGCGCGATGTCGCCGCTGGGGCTGCGGCATCTCCCCGACGAGAGCCCGACCGCGGCGGTCGCACGGATCGCGTACCAGCGCGTGGCGCACCGGCCGCCGCCGGACCGGCTCAAGCCGGCGCTGTCCTGGGCGGTGCACGCCGGGTACGGGCTGCTGGTCGCGGCGCTCTACGGGGTGCTGCGCGCACGTGGGCGCCGGCGCCGGTCCACGACGCGCGGCGCGGTCGCGTCGGGGGCGCTGTTCGGCCTCGGGCTGTGGCTGATCGGCGACGAGCTCGCGGTGCCGCTACTCGGGCTCGCCGACAAGCCGACCGCGTACCACCCGAGCCAGCATGCGCAGGCGCTCGTCGAGCACCTCGCGTACGGCGTGACGGCGGCGACCACCGCCCGGGCGCTGGGAGGTGTGCGATGAGCGAGACCGTCGGCGATTTCGTGATGCAGCGGCTGTACGGCTGGGGTGTGCGCACGGTGTACGGCTATCCGGGCGACGGTATCAACGGCTTCCTCGGCGCGTTCGAGCGCGCGTCCGACAAGCTACGGTTCGTCCAGGTCCGCCACGAGGAGCTCGCGGCGTTCATGGCGGGCGCGCATGCGAAGTTCTCGGGCGAGGTCGGGGTGTGCATGGCGACGTCGGGCCCGGGCGCGATCCACCTGCTCAACGGCCTGTACGACGCGGCGATGGACGGCCAGCCGGTGGTCGCGATCGTGGGCCAGCAGAAGCGGATCTCGCTGGGCGCCGACTACCAGCAGGAGGTCGATCTGCAGCGGCTGTTCGGCGACGTCGCCCGCCAGTTCTGCGAGACCTGCATGCACCCCGCGCAGGCGCGCACGCTGATCGATCGCGCGTTCCGCATCGCGCGCGGGACGCGCAGCGTGACCTGCGTCATCTTCCCCAACGACGTGCAGGAGGAGGCCGCGGTGATGAGCGCGCCGCGCGAGCACGGGGCGGTGTACACCGGGATCGGCTACGCCGAGGGCCGGGTCGTGCCTCAGGATCGCGATCTCGATCGAGCGGCCAGGCTGCTCAACGACGCGTCGAAGGTCGCGATCCTGGTCGGCGCCGGTGCGCTCGGCGCGTCGCGCGAGGTCGCCGAGGTCGCCGATCTGCTGGGCGCCGGGGTCGCCAAGGCGCTGCTCGGCAAGGCGGTGCTGCCCGACGACCTGCCGTACGTGACCGGGTCGATCGGCCTGCTCGGCACCCGGCCGAGCGATCTGATGATGCAGAACTGCGACGCGCTGCTGATGATCGGCACGAGCTTCCCGTACTCCGAGTGGCTGCCCGACGAGGGCCAGGCCCGCGCGGTCCAGATCGACCTGTTCCAGCGCAAGCTCGGCATCCGCTATCCGATCGAGGTCCTGCTGCACGGCGACGCGCGCGAGTCGCTCCGGGCGCTGCTGCCCCGGCTCGCGCGCAAGACCGACCGGGCGTGGCGCGCCGGCATCGAGGCCGCGGTCGCCGAGTGGTGGCGGCTGCTCGAGGCGCGCGCGCATGTCGCCGCCGATCCGATCAACCCGCAGTACGTGTTCTGGGCGCTGTCGCCGCGGCTGCCCGACGGCTGCATCCTGACCGCCGACTCGGGCTCGTCGACCAACTGGTGGGCGCGCGATCTCAAGGTGCGCGCCGGGATGATGGCGTCGCTGTCGGGCAACCTCGCCACGATGGGGCCGGGCATGCCGTACGCGCTGGCCGCGAAGTTCGTCCACCCCGATCGCCCGGTGATCGCGACGGTGGGCGACGGCGCGATGCAGATGAACGGCAACAACGTGCTGATCGACGTCGCGAAGTACTGGCAGGAGTGGCAGGACCCGCGGTTCGTCGTGCTCGTGCTCAACAACGGCGACCTCAACCAGGTCACCTGGGAGCAGCGGGTGATGGCGGGTGACCCCAAGTTCCCCGCGTCACAGCAGCTCCCACCGTTCTCGTACGCCGGGTACGCGCGCATGCTCGGCCTCGAGGGGATCGAGCTGCGCACGCCGGGCGACGTCGTGCCGGGATGGGACGCCGCGATGGCGGCGCGCCGGCCGGTGGTCGTCGAGGCGTTCACCGATCCCGAGGTCCCACCGCTACCGCCGCACATCGAGGTCCGTCAGGCCAAGAAGCTGATGGAAGCGCTGCTCAAGGGCGATCCGCGGCGCTGGCGCGTGATCAAGCAGTCGGCCAAGGAGATGTGGGCCGGGCTGGTCACCTGACCGCGCCGCGGACCGGCCGGTGCGGCGCCGGGAGCAAGCCCTCGGGCACCAGCGAGACCAGGAACACGAGCAGCGCGACGATCAGGTTGTTCCACAGCGTGGCGCGGCTCGGGCCGGGGATCGCGAGGGTGGACAGGAACAGCCAGATCGCGAGCGCGGTGTCGACCCAGCGCATCCACGGCATGCGCAGCGCGACGAGGCTCGCGATCGCGATCAGCAATCCGACGATCCAGGTGTTGGCCGCCGGGGCGGCACCGTGTGGCCAGAGGAACGCCGAGGCGAACAGCCACGCGCCGAGCGCGATCGCGATCCATCCCGGCCAGTGATCGGGCTGGAGCGGGGCGCGAGCCGCCGGCGGCAGGTCAGGTTTCGTCGCGGTTTCGGTGGTCGGGTCGATCGTCATCGATCGAGGACAAGCACACCGGATACCTCGGCCGCGGCCGGTGGACGCCGTGGACGGCAGGCGAAAGCGCATGCCGCATCGCGGCGGAATGCATGCTGCATCGCGATCGCTGCATGCAGCCAGGGAGCTCCCATGATGATCCGCAGTGACAGGCTCGTGGTTTCCGAGGGTCGCGGTCGCCGGCCGAGCGGGCTCGCGGCCGACCTCGCGCGCGAGATCGCCGGAGAGGTCCGGTTCGACGCCGGATCCCAGGCGATCTACGCCCACGACGCTTCCAACTATCGCCAGGTCCCGATCGGCGTCGTGATCCCGCGCAGCACCCAGGACGTCGAGCATGCGCTGCGGATCTGTCGCAGCCACGACGTGCCGGTGGTGTCGCGCGGCGGTGGCACCAGCCTCGCGGGCCAGACCGTCAACCGCGCGGTGGTCATCGACCACAGCAAGTACCTGAACCAGGTGCTCGAGGTCGACGCCGGGCGCTGGCGCGTGCGGGTCCAGCCCGGCTGTGTGCTCGACGATATGCGCGCCGCGCTCACCAGGCACGGCCTGACCTACGGGCCCGATCCCGCGACCCACAACCACTGCACGCTCGGCGGCATGCTGGGCAACAACTCGTGTGGGGTCCACTCGGTGATGGGCGAGCTGTACGGCCCGGGTGCGCGGACCTCGGATCATGTCGAGTCGCTCGAGATCGTGACCTACGATGGCCTGCGCATGCGGGTCGGCGCGACCTCCGAGGACGAGCTCGCGCGGCGGATCGCCGGCGGGGGCCGCGCCGGCGAGATCTACGCCGCGCTCGCCCGGCTCCGCGACCGCTACGCCGCGCGGATCCGCGCCCGGTTCGCACCGATCCCGCGGCGGGTCTCGGGCTACAACCTCGACGAGCTGTTGCCCGAGCGCGGCTTCCACGTCGCGCGTGCGCTGGTCGGCAGCGAGGCGACCTGCGTCACCGTGCTCGAGGCGACGCTCGCCGTGTATCCGGCGCGGCCGCAGCGCGTGCTGTGCGTGCTCGGCTACCGCGACGTCTACGAGGCCGGCGATCACGTGCCACAGATCCGCGCGTTCCGGCCGATCGGGCTCGAGGGGTTCGATCAGCAGCTGATCGACGACATGCGCGCGACCGGGACCCACGCCGAGAACATCGGCCTGATGCCGGACGGCCACGGCTGGCTGCTGGTCGAGTTCGGCGCGGACACCCGGGCGGAGGCCCTGGCGCAGGCGCGCGGGATGATCGACGCGATCCGGCGCGAGCCGAACGCGCCGAGCATCCGGCTGTTCGATCAGATGGACGAGGCGCACAAGGTCTGGGCGGTCCGCGAGGCCGGGCTGGGGGCGACGGCGTTCATCCCGGGACACCGCGACTACTGGCCCGGCTGGGAGGACTCCGCGGTGCCACCCGACCGGGTCGGCCCGTACCTGCGCGAGCTGCGGCAGCTGATGCAGCGCCACGGGCTGTCGGCCGCGCTGTACGGCCACTTCGGACAGGGCTGTATCCACTGCCGGATCGACTTCGAGCTGTCGAGCCCCGAGGGAATCGCGACCTACAAGCGCTTCACCGACGACGCCGCCGACCTGTGCGTGCGCCACGGTGGCTCGATCTCCGGCGAGCACGGCGACGGCCAGTCGCGCGGCGATCTGCTGGTCAAGCAGTTCGGCCCCGAGCTGGTCGAGGCGTTCCACGAGTTCAAGCGGATCTGGGACCCCGAGGGCCGCATGAACCCCGGCAAGATCGTCGACGGGCTTCACCGCGACGACGGCCTCAAGCTCGCCGCGTATCACCCGCCCGAGATCGCGACGACGTTCCATCCCCCCGAGGACCACGGCGACTTCCGGCACGCCGCGATCCGGTGCGTCGGCATCGGCAACTGCCGCCGCAGCGGGGGCGGGACGATGTGCCCGAGCTTCATGGTCACGCGCGACGAGCAGCACACCACGCGCGGCCGGGCGCGGCTGCTGTTCGAGATGGTGCAGGGCGAGGTCATCCAGGACGGCTGGGCGAGCGATGCAGTCAAGGACGCGCTCGACCTGTGCCTGGCGTGCAAGGGATGCAAGGGCGACTGTCCGGTCCACGTCGACATGGCGACGTACAAGTCGGAGTTCCTCGCGCACTACTACCGCCATCACCTGCGGCCGCGCCACGCCTACGCGTTCGGCTGGATCCACCGCTGGGCGCTGCTCGCCAGCTACGTGCCGTGGCTGGCCAACTTCGCGACCCAGACTCCCGGACTGCGCCGGATCGCGGCGTGGCTGGCGGGTGCGGCGCCGCACCGCCCGATCCCGCGGTTCGCCGCGCGGCCGTTCAGCCGCAGCTTCGTGCCGCGGCGCAACGACCGCATGCCCGTGGTGCTGTGGCCCGACACGTTCAACAACCACTTCTTCCCGCAGACGCTCGACGCCGCGGTGCAGGTGCTCGAGGACGCGGGCTACCGCGTGATCGTGCCGCGCGCCCACGTGTGCTGCGGCCGCGCGCTGTACGACTACGGCATGCTCGGCCTCGCCCGGCGAATGTGGCACAGGACGTTCCGGATCCTCGAGCCCGCGATCGCGCGCAACGTGCCGATCGTCGGCCTCGAGCCGAGCTGCGTCGCGGCGTTCCGCGACGAGCTGCCGAGCCTGTTCCCGGGCGACGACCGCGCCCGCCGGCTGTCGGAGCTCACCCACACGCTGGCCGGGTTCCTGCGCGGCCGCGACTACCAGCCGCCGCCGCTGCCGGTGCACGCGCTGCTGCACGGCCACTGCCACCACAAGGCGGTGCTCGATTTTCGCGAGGAGCGCGAGCTGCTCGCCGCGATGCGCGTCGAGCTCGAGACGCCGGATTCCGGATGCTGCGGCCTCGCGGGCTCGTTCGGCTACGAATCCGAGCACTACGAGATCTCGATGGCGATCGGCGAGCGCGTCCTGCTGCCGGCGGTGCGCGCCGGGCGCCCGGACGGCCTGGTGATCGCGGACGGCTTCTCGTGCCGCGAGCAGATCCGCCATGGCACCGGGCGGACCGCGCTGCACGTCGCGGAGGTCGTCGCGCTCGCGCTGCGCGAGCTCCAGCGCACGGCCGAGCCGGAGCTCGCGCACGGACCGCAGCCAGGACCGCAGCCAGGACGGCAGATCGACCCGCCCGTGCCGGCGTGGGCGCGCAGCACGGAGCCGTGACATGGCCGCGCCGCGCGTGTTCTCCGGTGACCACCCGGGCATCCCGATCGAGCGGGTCGACGTGCGGGTCTGCCGGCTCGCCACCGACGGCGGGCTGCACTCCGATGGCACCGCAACCTGGGACGCGATCACGATGGTGATCGTCGAGCCGCGCGCCGCGGGGGTCGCCGGCCTGGGCTACTCGTACATCGACGCGGCGGCGGCGGGCGTGGTCAGGAGCCTGCTCGCGCCCGCGGTGATCGGCGGCGATGCGCTCGCACTGCCGGCGGCGGGTGCCGCGATGCTGCGTGCGGTCCGCAACCACGGCCGGCCCGGACTGGTCGCGTGCGCGATCAGCGCAGTCGATGTCGCGCTGTGGGATCTCAAGGCCAAGCTGCTCGACGTCTCGCTCGCGAGCCTGCTCGGCCCCGCGCGCACGGCGGTGCCGGTCTATGCGAGCGGCGGGTTCACGTCGTCGAACCTCGACCAGCTCGCCGCCGAGCTCGCCGGCTACGTCGCGGCCGGCCATCGCCGCGTCAAGATCAAGGTCGGCCGCGAGCCGGCGCGCGACGACGACCGCGTGCGGGTCGCGCGCGAGGCGATCGGGCCGGACGTCGAGCTGATGGTCGACGCCAACGGCGCCTACACCCGCAAGCAGGCGCTCGCGATGGCCGAGCGGTTCGCGGCGCACGGCGCGATCTACTTCGAGGAGCCGGTGTCGTCGGATGACCTCGACGGCCTGCGGCTGGTCCGCGACCGCGCGCCGGCCGGGATGGCGATCGCCGCCGGTGAGTACGGCTACGGCGGCAGATACTTCCACCGCATGCTGGAGGCCGGCGCGGTCGACATCCTGCAGGCCGACGCGACCCGCTCGCTCGGCATCACCGGCTTCCTGCAGGCCGACGCCCTGTGCGCGGTGCGCTCACTCCCGCTGTCGGCCCACTGCGCCCCCGCGATCCACGCCCATGCCGGCGCGGCGGCGAGCCAGCTCATCCATCTCGAGCACTTCCGCGACCACGTGCGGATGGAGGGCGTGCTGTTCGAGGGCACGCTGCCGGTGGTCGGCGGCGCGATCGCATTCGATGCCGCGCGCCCGGGCCTGGGCCTGGTGCTGCGTGGGGGCGAGGCCGCACGCCACACCGGCTGAGCCGTGTCGATCGCAAGGTCAGTGCGCTACCGCTCGTGCTGCAGCGCCACATCGTGATGCCAGCGCATCGTGGATTCCACTGATACGGGCTGCAAGCAGTGGACTGCGCGTTGCAGTGGCGTGGCGCGGAACGTGTCATCGCGGCTATATCCACCCTGGTCCAACCTGGTCTTCCGGCTCGCGCTGGTCCTGCTGTCCGCGGGAGTGGCGAGCGTGGTGATCGTGCCGATGCTGTACGTGCGCACGCCGTACAACACGTCGCAGTTCCAGCCGTGGGAGCAACCGGTCGAGTTCGATCATCGCCACCACGTCCGCGACGACGGCATCGAGTGCCTGTACTGCCACTCGTCGGCGGAGCGCTCGGCCAGCGCGGGAGTGCCGCCGACCGCAGTGTGCATGGGCTGCCACAGCCAGGTCTGGCAGCAGAGCCCGCTGCTCGAGGTCGTGCGGCGCAGCTACTTCTCCGGCCGGCCGATCGCGTGGAAGCGGGTCCACGAGCTGCCCGGGTTCGTCTACTTCAACCACTCCGTGCACATCGCGCACGGCTTCGCGTGCGAGCGCTGCCACGGCGACGTCGGCAGCATGGCGCGCGTCACCCAGGTCGCGCCGCTGACCATGAACTGGTGCGTCGATTGCCACCGCGGTTATCAGTCCGGCGTCGGCAGCGAGCGCGTGACCGACAACGCCTGGGCGGGCTCGATGCGGATGTTCTTCAAGCGGGTCGCCAGCGACCGCCGCGTCACCTCGCTCACCACCTGCACCACGTGCCACCGATGACCCGATCCGATCGCTCGCTGCCCGTCGTCTCGGTGGACCCCGATCCGGAGTTCCCGCCCGGCGTCGATCTGCCGCCGGCCGAGCTCGACCGCCGCCGGATGATCCAGCTGCTCGCCGCGGGCGCGGCGCTCGCCGGGCTCGGGCCGATCGCCGGCTGCATGAAGAAGCCGAGCGAGCGGATCATGCCGCGCGTCGACCAGGCGCCGGAGCTCACGCCGGGCGAGGCGCTCGACTACGCGACGGCGACGGTGATCGACGGCTACGCGACCGGGGTCGTGGTCACGACCCACGAGGCGCGGCCGACCAAGGTCGAGGGCAACCCGGATCATCCGGCGAGCCTGGGCGCGACCAGCGTGTTCGACCAGGCCTCGGTGCTCCAGCTCTACGATCCGGACCGCGCGACCGGCGCGCTCGATCGCGGCACGCCGGCCGAGCTCGCCACGCTGGTTCGCCAGATCGCCGGCCGCGAGCGGCTCCCCGGCCTGTGGTTCCTGCTCCACCCCCAGAGCTCGCCGCTGATCGAGGACGCGATCGCGCGGGTCCGCGCGCGGCACCCGGGGGCGCGGTTCGCGTTCGATGCGCCGGTCAGCCGCCGCGCGGCGTTCGAGGGTGCGCGGCTGGTGTTCGGCCGCCCGCTCGAGCCCCAGTACCGGTTCGATCGCGCCGATACGGTCGTCGCGCTCGACGCCGACTTCCTGGCCGCGATGCCCAACGCGGTGCGCTGGTCGCGCGACTTCGCGGCGCGCCGCCGGATCGCCGCGCCGCAGGCGGATATGTCGCGGCTGTACGTCGCCGAGCCGCGCCCGACGCCGACCGGCAGCCTCGCCGATCACCGGCTGGCGGTCCGCGGATCGGACGTCCGCGCGATCGCGGCCGCGCTGCTCGCTGCCATCGAGGGCCGCGCGAGCGAGGGCGCTCCGGCTGCGGGCACCGGACCGGAGCGCGAGCGCGCGCGCGCGTGGGTCGCCGCCGCGGCGCGCGATCTGCGGACCCGGCGCGGGCTCGTGGTGGTCGGCGATCGCCAGCCTCGCGAGCTCCACGCGCTCGGCCATCTGATCAACCAGGCGATCGGCGCGATCGGCACGACCGTCGTGCTGACCCGGCCGGCGCTGATCGAGCCGCTGGGCGATGACCTCGCCGCGCTCGCCGCCGCGCTCGCCGCCGGCCAGGTCCAGACGCTGGTGATCGCCGAGGCCAACCCGCTGTACACCGCGCCGCCCGATCTCGGGCTGGCGGTCCACCTGCCGGGCGTGCCCGAGCTGATCTGCGCCGACCTCGCCCACAACGAGACGTCGCAGCGCTGCCACTGGTTCGTGCCGCTCGCCCACCCGATGGAGAGCTGGGGCGACGCGCGCAGCTACGACGGCACGATCACGTTCGTCCAGCCGCTGATCCAGCCGCTGCACGCCGGGGTCACGCTGCTCGAGCTGCTGGCGGCGTTCGCCGGCGACCCCGCGCCCGACGGTCACCGCCTGGTGCGCGCGCGTTACGCGCCGGGCACCGGCGACGAGGCCACCGCCGCGTGGCAGGCCGCCCTGCAGCGCGGCCTGGTGCCCGGCTCCGCGTCCGCGCCCGAGGCTGCCGCGGTCCGGCTGTCCGACGCCGAGCGCGCACAGCTGGCGGGCCCGCCCGGCGATCCCGCGCCGTCTGCGCCCGCGCCGTCTGCGATCGAGCTCGACTTCGAGCCGTCGCCCGCGGTCCACGACGGCCGGTTCGCATCGATCCCGTGGCTGCAGGAGCTGCCCAGGCCGTTCGACAAGCTGACCTGGGGCAACGCGGCGCGGATGAGCCGCGCGACCGCGGCGCAGCTCGGCGCCGGCGAAGGCGATGTCGTGCGGATCATCGCCGGCGGCGGGACCGTGACCCTCCCGGTGGTCATCCTGCCCGGGCACGCCGATCGCTGCGTCAGCCTCGAGCTCGGCTTCGGCCGGTGGGCCGCGGGGTCGGTCGGCGACGGCGTCGGTAGCAACGTCTATCCGCTGCGCATGTCGGATCGGCCGTGGTTCGCGCCGGCCGCGGCGATCGCGACGACCGGCCGCCGCCGCGAGCTCGCGATCACCCAGCAGCACGCGCGGCAGCACGGCCGGCCGATCGCGCTGGCGGCGACGCTCGACGACTACCGGCGCGATCCCGAGTTCACGCACGAGCAGTGGCAGGCCGAGGCGACCATGCTGGCGCCCCAGTTCGAGAGCACCCCCAAGTGGGGCATGACGATCGACACGACGATCTGCAGCGGCTGCAGCGCGTGCGTGATCGCGTGCCAGGCCGAGAACAACGTGCCGACCGTCGGAGCCGACCAGGTCCGCCGCAATCGCGAGATGCACTGGCTGCGGATCGACCTCTACCGCGAGGGCAGCGAGGACGATCCGCGGTACGTCCACCAGCCGATGATGTGTCAGCACTGCGAGAACGCGCCGTGCGAGTACGTGTGCCCGACCTACGCGACCCAGCACAGCCCCGACGGGCTCAACGAGATGATCTACAACCGCTGCATCGGCACGCGGTTCTGCTCCAACAACTGCCCGTACAAGGTCCGGCGGTTCAACTGGTTCGACTTCACCGAGGACACGCCGCGCACCCGGCAGCTGCAGTACAACCCGAACGTCACCGTCCGCAGCCGCGGCGTGATGGAGAAGTGCACGTACTGCGTGCAGCGGATCCGCACCGCCGAGATCGCCGCTCGCAAGCAGCACCGCGACATCCGCCCCGGCGAGGTGACGACCGCGTGCCAGCAGGCGTGCCCGACCGGCGCGATCCAGTTCGGGCGGCTCGATCACGACCAGACGGTCAACGTGCAGCGGCGCGGCGAGCACCGCCACTACGCGGTGCTCAACGAGCTCGGCACGCGACCGCACACCGTGTACCTCGCCAAGATCTGGAATCCGAGCGCCGATCTGCCGATCCAGCCGGACCCGTCCGAGACCCTGGACCGTTCCGGCGAGGACGCCGGGAGGGCCGACCGATGAGCGAGCCGCTGTTGATCGGACGCCCGAGCGACGCCGCGCTCGGCGACCAGCTGCTCGGCACCACGTGGCGCGCCGGCGGCCCCGGCTGGAAGATCGCGTTCGCGATCACCGGCGGGCTGACCGTCATGTTGTTTGCGCTGATCACCTACACCATGGTGGTGGGCATCGGCGTGTGGGGCACCAACATCCCGGTCGGCTGGGCATTCGCGATCATCAACTTCGTGTGGTGGATCGGGATCGGCCACGCCGGCACGTTCATCTCGGCGATCCTGTACCTGTTCGAGCAGGGCTGGCGGACGTCGATCAACCGGTTCTCCGAGGCGATGACGCTATGCGCGGTGCTGCAGGCCGCGATCTTCCCGGTGCTCCACCTCGGCCGGCCGTGGTTCGCCTACTGGCTGTTCCCGTACCCGTCGCTGATGGAGGTCTGGCCCCAGACCAAGAGCGCGCTGCCGTGGGACGCCGCCGCGGTGTCGACGTACTTCACGGTGTCGCTGCTGTTCTGGTACCTCGGGATGCTCCCGGACCTCGCGTCGCTGCGCGACAGCGCACTTACCCGGCGGCGCCGGGTGATCTACGGGCTGCTCGCGCTGGGCTGGAACGGCAAGGCGGTCACCTGGCGCCACTACAAGGCCGTGTACCTGGTGCTGGCCGGGCTCGCCACGCCGCTGGTGCTCAGCGTGCACAGCGTGGTGTCGAGCGACTTCGCGATCGGGCTGACCCCGGGCTGGCACTCGACGATCTTTCCGCCGTACTTCGTCGCCGGCGCGATCTTCAGCGGCTTCGCCATGGTGATCACGCTGGTGATCCCGGTGCGCCGCGTGTTCGGACTGCACAACGTCATCACCCGCAAGCACCTCGAGAACTGCGCGAAGCTGATCATGGTCACCGGCTGGATCGTGGCCTACGGCTACATGATCGAGTGGTTCCTCGACTGGTACTCGGGCGACCCCGCCGAGATGTTCCAGTCGTTCGTCGCCCGGCCGTTTGGACCCAACAAGATCGTGTTCTACCTGTCGATGATCTGCAACGTCGGCGTCCCGCAGATCTTCTGGTGGGCGCGCGCGCGCAAGAGCGTCTGGATCCTGTGGATCGCCTCGCTGCTGATCAACGTCGGCATGTGGTCGGAGCGCATGATGATCATCGTCCAGAGCCTGCAGCGCGAGTTCTTGCCCGCGCAGTGGGGCGACTACTCGCCGACCTGGGTCGACATCGGCATCCTGTTCGGCACCATCGGGTTCTTCGCGCTGCTGTTCCTCGCGTTCCTGCGGTTCCTGCCGTTCATCTCGCTGTCGGAGATGCGCGAGATGGCGCACGAGCTGGTCAAGCATGACCGCCGCAGGCCGGCTGCCGAGGAGGGCCATCATGGCTGACCGGATCCTCGCCCAGTACGAGCACGAGGAGACCCTGGCCGCGGCGATCCACCGGCTGCGCGCCAAGGGGTACCGCGCGCTCGACGCCTACCTGCCGTTCCCGGCGCTCGAGGTCGAGGACGCGCTGACCGACGCGTCGCCGTCCGCGCCGTCGCGCCTGCCGTATCTGTGCTTCGTGATCGGCATGCTCGCCGCGGGCACGGCCTACGCGCTGCAGTGGCTGATCAACGGATACCTCTACCCCCTGGTGGTCGGCGGCCGGCCGCCGCACTTTCCGCTGGCGTTCGTGCCGATCACGTTCGAGATGGGCGTCCTGTTCGCGTCGTTCGCCGCGTTCTTCGGCGTGCTGTGGCGCGGCCGGCTGGTCCGGCTCACCGACGAGGTCCAGGGCACGCCGGACTTCGCGTCGGCGACCCGCGATCGGTTCTGGCTCGAGATCTCGGCCGCCGACCCGGTGTTCGATCCCGACCGGACGCGCGCCGATCTGATCGAGACCGGCGCGCTGCGGATCGAGCTCCCGGAGGAGGGGCCATGATCCGCGCGGTGATCGCGATCGCGCTGTGCGGGCTGAGCGGCTGCGGCGGCTGCGGGGAGTGGGATCTCGACCTCGAGCGGATGATCGAGCAGCCGAAGTTCATCCCCTACCAGGCGTGCGAGGTCTGCCCCGGCGGCACGATCATGATGACCCCGCCGGCCGGGACGATGCCGCGCGGCGAGCCGGTCGCGCCGACGCCGCTCGTGCTCGGCCGCCAGGCCGGGCGCTACCTCGACCGGATCCCGATCGAGGTGACCCGCAGCGTGCTCGAGCGCGGCCGCAACCGGTTCGACATCTTCTGCGCCGCGTGCCACGGCCGCCTGGGCAACGGCGTGTCCGAGGTCGCCGAGAACATGACGCTGCGCCGGCCCGCCAACTTGCTGACCGCGCCGTACACCGACTACCCGCCGGGCCGGATCTTCACGACGGTCACCGAGGGCTACGGCCTGATGCGATCCTACGCGGGCGAGCTGCCGATCGAGGATCGCTGGGCGGTGGTCGCGTACGTCCAGGCGCTCCAGCTGTCGCAGCGCGCCGAGCTCGATGCGCTCCCGGCGCAGATCCGATCGGAGGCATCGCGATGGCTGAAGTGACGCGGTTCGAGGGCACGCGGATCACCCGGATCGCGGCGATCGTCTCCGTGCTCGGCTTCGTCGGCCTGGGGATCGGGCTCGCCGTCGATCCGCACCGCACGTGGCTGGCGTACCTGATGGCGTACTTCTTCGTGTTCAGCGTCGCGGTCGGCGGGCTGATCCTGCTGATGATCGGCTACGCTGCCAACGCGCGGTGGATGGCGGTGGTGCGGCGGACCACCGAGGCGGTCGTGCTGCCGATGCCGCTGCTCGCGGTGCTGTTCGTGGCGCTGCCGTTCGGCGCGTCGTGGCTGTACCCGTGGCAGACCGTTCCGCCGGACGCGACCCACCACGAGATCGAGGTGCTGGCGCACCGCCGGGCGTTCATGAACCTGACGTGGTTCACGGTGCGCGGCGTCGCGTACTTCGCGATCCTGATCGCCGCGGGGTACCTGCTGCGCCGGTGGTCGGTGCGGCGCGACTGCCCGCCCATCGTGCGCCCCGACGACCCCGAGGTCGCGCTCGGGCGCGAGCGGCGGTTCGCGTCGGCGATGCTGCCGCCGGTCGGCCTCGCGCTGACGTTCGCGTCGATCGACTGGGTCATGTCGCTCGAGAAGCTCTGGTTCTCCACGATCTTCGGGATCTACGTGTTCGCCGGCGGGTTCGTCGCGGCGATCGGGCTGGTCACCGTGCTGAGCGCGCGGATCTGGGCAGCCGAGCAGGCGCACGGCTACTTCACGCGCAATCACTTCCACGCGCTCGGACGCATGATGTTCGC
>DATAPF010000586.1:0-12621 GCA_036265355.1 Kofleriaceae bacterium
GCCGCCGCCGGCGCGCCAGCGCGAGCACGCCGATCGCCAGCGGGATCGCGCCGCCCGGGCGGCCGCCGGCGTCGCAGCAGCCCGCGGCCGTGATCGGGATCGTGACCGCCAGCGAGCGGTCGACGCTGGCCGTGTCGTCGACGATCGTGATGACCAGGTGGTTGTCGTCCGGCGCCCCGGGGTCGGTGCAGACCCGCACCGTGCCATCGAGGTCGACGCTGGCCCTGCCGTGCACCGGCGGGGTCGTGACCCGGAACGCGTGCGACTCGCTCGCCGGATCGTTGACGGTGATCTGGGTGGATCCGCAGTGATCCTCGGTCGCGACCATCGGCGCCGAGGGCGATGCCACCCGTGCGATCGGCACGCCGGCGACCTGCTCGATCCAGGCGAGGACCTTGTCCGGGCGAACGTAGATGCCGCCCTCCGAGCACGGGAACCGCGCGTTGTCGTACGACCGCGCGGTGAGGCCTGCGAGCACCGCGCCGTAGCGGGTCGACAGGTACAGCGGCCCGCCCGAGTCGCCGGGGCAGGTGTCGACGCCCATGCCGCCGGCGCCGAGCTCACCCGCCGGCTGCGCCGCACGCCGGCAGCCCGGCGACGCCGAGCAGTCGACGTCGGTGATGGTCGTGGTCGCCTCCTGGAGCTGGTTGATGTACACCGCGCCGGCGCGATCGATCGCGCCGAACCCGACCAGCGAGATCGCCGCGCCGTTGACCAGATCGACGCGCGCCCAGCCGTCGACGATCTGGCGCGGCGGGCGGGTCGACGGCCGGGCCAGGATGAGCACGGCGAGGTCCTCGGTGGTCGAGGAGTTCGGGTAGACGTAGCCGCGCGCGATCGGGATGGTCTCGCCCTCGTCCGGCCGGCCGAGCGAGCTGGTGCCGATCAGCACGCTGTCGGGCAGGACCGGCACGCCGGTCCGGTCGTAGCAGTGGCCGGCGGTCAGCACGACGGTGGGCGCGACCAGCGTGCCGGTGCACAGCGCGATCTCACCGTCGATCGGGAACATGACCGCGGCGACGTCCGGCCACTTGCCGGGCGGGACGTCCGAGCCGCCGATCACCGGCGCGGTCGCGCTCGACACCGGGACCGCCATGTCGCATCCCGCGGCGGCCAGCGAGCAGGCGAGGACCGCCGGGACAGCGCGCATACGGCTGGAGTCTCGCACGCCGGCTGTGGTGCGGCGATGCATATCGCTGCCGCCTCCGGTCGCGGGTGGATTGCGTGTCGTGCGGGGGCAGGGCAGTCTACGCAACGCCCATGCCCCGGTCGCACATCTCCTTCGCCGCGCCCACAGCGCTCGCCGCGGCGGTCACCGCGTGTGGCCATTCGCCCAGGGTCGGCAAGGCGCCACCGCCGCAGGCCGCGATCGACGTCGAGCGGTTTCGCGAGCCGGTCGAGGCCCAGGTCCAGCCGCTGCTCGACGCCGAGCTGGTGTCCGGGCTGGTCGTGGGGCTGTACGACGTCGGCAAGACCGAGGTCTACGGGTTCGGCAAGGGGCCGGGCAAGGGGGCGCCCGACGGCAACACGCTGTTCGAGCTCGGGCCGATCACCACCGTGTACACGTCGCTGCTGCTCGCCGACGCGGTGCAGCGCCGCGAGGTCGCGCTCGACACCCCGGTCTCGGAGCTCCTGCCGCTGGGCGTCACCATGCCGATCCGCGACAAGGTCGCGATCACGCTCAAGCACCTGGCGATGCATGTCTCGGGGCTGCCGGCGCACCCGCCGAGCATCGTCGCGCGCGGGGTCGCCCCGGATCCGTTCGCCGGCTACGGCGAGAACGAGCTGTACAGCGATCTGCTGCGCACCGACCTGATCGCGGCGCCGGACACGCAGCTCAACTACTCGCCCTACGGCGCCGGGCTGCTCGGGTTCGTGCTCGGCCGCAAGATCGGCGCCGGCTACGCGAAGGCGCTGGACACCCGCGTGCTGCGCCCGCTCGGGCTCACCGATACATTCGTCTCGGTGCCGCCGGCGCTCGCGGCGCGCCGCGCCCCGGGCACGACCGACGACCTGGCCAGCACGGTGCCGTGGACGTTCGACGCGCTCGCCGGGGCCGGCGCCATCGTGTCCAGCGCGCGCGACCAGCTCCGGCTGATCGACGCCGAGATCGACGCCGCGGACGGCAGCACCCAGCCGCTGCGCCGGGCGATGAAGCTCACGCAGGAGCCGCAGATCGATCGCCCCGGCGACAACGTCAGCCTGGGCTGGCTGATCGACAGCGCCGGACGCTACTGGCGCAACGGCGGCACCGGCGGGTACCACGCGTTCATCGGCTTCGACCCGAAGTCCAAGCGCGGCATCGTGCTGCTGGCGTCGACCGCGACCTCGACGATCGAGCGGCTCGCCGAGCCGATGTACAAGGTGCTCGAGGGCGCGCCGCCGCCGCCGGTCAAGCTGCCCGGCGCCGCCGAGATCGCGGCGTTCGCCGGCAACTACGATCTGGGCGGCACCACGCTGCAGGTGATCGCCGAGGGCAAGCGGCTGTACCTGTCCGGCCCCGGCGAGCCGCGCCACCGGCTGGCGCCGATCGGCGATCGCGAGTTCTGGCTCGAGGCGCTGCAGAGCATCGCGGTGTTCGAGCAGGAAGGCGACAAGGTCGCGCGCATCGTGTTCGGCATCGGCGATCGCCGGGTCGTCGTGCCGCGCATCGAGGGCAAGCCCGACGCCAAGCCCGGGCCCAAGTAGGCTGTGCTGTACCCCGCGCGCGGCGGGTGTGCCTTGTCGCCGGCGGCGGACCGGCCTACGCCATGCCCGATGACGATCCAGCGCTACGAGGTGGGTCCGCGAATGAGCCAGGCCGTCGTGCACGGCGGTGTGGCGTACCTGGCCGGCGTCGTCGCCGACGATCTGGTGCCGTCGGTCGCCGACCAGACCCGGCAGATCCTCGCCAAGATCGACCGGCTGCTCGCCATGACCGGCAGCGACAAGACCCGGATCCTCAAGGCCAACATCTGGCTGTCCGACATCCGCCGGTTCGACGAGATGAACACGGTGTGGGACGGCTGGGTCACTGCGGGGCATCCGCCGGCGCGCGCGACCGTCGAGGCGCGGCTCGCCGGCCCCGGCTACCTGGTCGAGATCATGGTCGAGGCCGCGGTCGACGGCTGACCGGCTAGTAGCGCGGGACGCTCGGGTCGATGTCGCGCGACCACGCCTCGATCCCGCCGGCCATGTTGTAGACGTTCTTGAACCCGAGCTTCAAGAAGTGCTCGGCCGCGCCGCGGCTGCGCCCGCCGTGGTGGCAGTGGAACGCCAGCGGCGTGTCCTTGGGCAGCGCCTCGATCGCGGCCATCGCGGCGTCGTCGAGCTGGCGCACCCCGGCGATGCTGGCGACGCTGCGCTCCTTGTCGGGGCGCACGTCGTAGAAGTGGGTGATCCGGCCGCTGTCGAGCAGCGCCTTGAGCTCCTTGGGCGCGATCTCCTTGACCGTGGCGGGCCGGTTCGGGTTGTCGATCTTGAAGCCGGCGCCATCGGCGGCCTCGATGAAGTCGATCGTCACGCCCGCGGCGCGGCCGGCGCTCGCGCGATCGAGCTGCACGGTGATCCCGCCGGACTCGACGGTGACATGGCTCGGCTCGCCGGGGCCGAGGTCGAGCTGGTGCTCCCAGCCCGGCGTGATCGTCAGGTGGATCACGTCGCCCGGGCTGCCCTCCTTGAGCGCCTCGGCGAGCTCCCGGCCGGCGCGCGGCGACACCGTCACCGACGGCGCCTTGGCCGGCGCGACCAGGTCGCCGAGCTTCTTCTCCAGATCGCCGGACTCGTGCATCTGACGCACGATGTCGGCGCCGCCGACGAACTCGCCGCGGATGAACAGCTGCGGGAACGTCGGCCAGTCGGAGAAGTCCTTCATCCCCGTGCGGATGTTCGCGTCGGCCAGGATGTTGACCGTCGCGTACTTGGGGATCAAGGTATTGAGGATGTTCACGACGGACGCCGAGAAGCCGCACTGCGGGAAGCTTCGGTTGCCCTTCATGAACAGGACGACGGGATCGCTCGCGACGAGGTCTTCGATCTTCTTGCGGGTCTCAGGGTCGAGCGTCATGGTGGCCTTTCGTGGCTTCTTCTAGCATGAAGATTGCCGTCCGCGCGGTGGCTTCGGTGGCGGACCTCGACGCCGCCGCATGGGACGCGCTCGACCACGGCCCATCCCCCTTCCTGCGCCATGGCTTCTTGCGCGCGCTCGAGGAGTCGGGGTCGATTGACCCTGCGTCGCCCGTCCTCGGCGATGCCGTGGCCAGGCCGAAGAGGAAGCGGCGCTCGGGGTGGTCCAGCCTGTACCTCCTGGCCGAACAGGCAGGCCGGCTGGTCGGCGCCGTGCCGGCATTCCTCAAGGATCACAGCTACGGCGAGTACATCTTCGACTGGGGCTGGGCGAACGCGGCGCAGCGCGCCGGCCTGCACTACTACCCCAAGCTCGTCATCGCCGCCCCGGCGACCCCGGCGACCGGCCCGCGCCTGCTGATCGCGCCGGGCGCCGACGCCGCCGCGGTCCGCGCCGCGCTGGTCGCCGCGGTCCGCACGGTCGCCGACGACACCGAGTGCTCCTCCATCCACTGGCTGTTCTGCACCGCCGAGGAGCAGGCGCACCTCACCGAGCACGGCTTCTTCCCGCGCGCCAGCATGCAGTTCCACTGGCACAACCACGGCTACGCCACCTTCGACGACTTCCTCGCACAGCTCAAGTCGCGCAAGCGCAAGCAGCTGCGCAAGGAGCGGGCACGGGCGCGCGCCGCGATCGAGCGCCTGGCGTGGGTGCCGGGCGCCGAGCTCTCCGAGGCGCAGCTCGACGACCTCGACCGCTTCTACCGCAACACCACCGATCAGCACGGCGGCCGCGACTACCTCAAGCACGGCTTCTTCCACGCGCTCGCCCGCTACCTGCCCGACGCGATGCGCATGGTCGAGGTGATCGCCGGCGGCAAGCGGGTCGCCGGCGCACTGTTCCTCGAGACCGAGCGCGCCCTGTACGGCCGCTACTGGGGCGCCGACCTCCACGTCGACCTCCTGCACTTCGAGACCGCCTACTACGCCGGCATCGAGCGCGCGATCGCCCGCCAGCTGCCGCTGTTCGAGGCCGGCGCGCAGGGCGAGCACAAGCTCCTGCGCGGCTTCGACCCCGCGCCGACCTACTCGGCGCACTGGATCCGCCACCCCGGCCTGGCCGCGGCGATCGAGGACTTCACGCAGCGCGAGGCCGCGGCGGTCGCGGCGCAGATCGCCGAGGCCGCGAAGTTCGGCCCGTACCGCCGCGCCGACGGCGGCGACGACGACGAGCCCGCCGCTGACGGGTAGGGCGGCGGCGGCGGCGGCGGCGCGTAGCGCCCGGGAGAGCGCGGGCACGCGGGTTCGCCGTGGGCTGCTGCGCGGACGGGTGTGGGGGCCGCGCCCGCCGAATCACCACCGGCCCATGCGCGAACGGCGCCCCGACCCCATCCTGCTCGCGGTCGCCCACGGCGGGCCCCGCGCTGGCGTCTTGCGATCGCGCCTCCTGGCTTGCTCAGCCGCCGGTCCGACGAAGCAACGGCTACTGGCGTGGCCGAGCGTGGAGACGGAGCGATCGCCGGTCCTCGGCGGTTCAGCGCGCCACCAGGCCACGCCGGGGCCAGGCGAACCTCACGCCACGCGCAGCTCGGTCGGCTTCCACTTGTTGGCGACGGGCTTGAACGCGTACCGCGGTCGCTCGGTCGCCTTCGCCTTGACCTCGGCGAACGTCGCGATCGGGTATTCGTCGACCTTGCGATCGAGCGCGACCATCGCGCGCAGCAGCAGATCGGTGTGGTGCCCGATCGATTGCTTGTCGCTCTCCCACCGGGACACGGTCGCCGGGTCGCTGCCGATCAGCTTCGCGAAATCCGCCGCCGAATAACCGAGGTACGAGCGCAGGAAGCGGACCTCGGCCCCGGCGAGCCGGGCGCGCTTGCGGATGACCGCGCCCGCCAGCACGCGGTTCAGCTCGTCGATCGCCGGGATCGCGACCTCGTACTCGCCGCAGCTGGGGCACCGGCTCACGGGCACGCCGATCAGCACGGCGCCCGGCAGCGCCGTATACGGCACGTTCTCGCGCTTCGTGGTCATCGCATGGCCGCAGTTGATACACTTCATCCCGTCTGCTCCTCTGCTCGTTCGTCTCTTGAAACCGTCCACTCGTTCGTCTCTTGTCTCGATGTCCAGCCCATCGAGCAAGCCCTGTCTCTAGGTCCTGAACCTCCATGCTGTCACCACGATCGCATGCGTCGCTGACCGGAACGTGACGACCGCAGCCATGCGGCTGGTCTCCACGCGGTAACGCCACGTCCCGCTGACCAGCTCGCCAGGGCGAGCCATCCCACCCTTGAGTGTGTTTCGCACGTCGATCTCCGTCAGGTTGTCCTTGGCGATCTCCTCGTACGCGTGCTTCGTGAAGGCGAGGGTGCCTGCCGCGAGGAGCGACACGAGCAACCGCTTCACGGTGGCGGGCGGGAGCGGCTCCTTCACGGTTCCAGGTGAATATGACAATGGTTGACCAAATGTCAAGTCATGATCCGACGCAACGTTGAGGTCGTGTCAACCCCGGCAGCCTGCTCCGGCAGGAGACCTTTGGTCCGTGCGCCAGGGCTCCGGGATCCCGCGAAGCGGTCAACGATCGGTCGTGGTCGCGTAGGTCACCGAGGCCGCGAAGTCGCGAGACGTCAACGCGAGCCTCGCGTGTTCGCGCTCTCCCGGGCGCTATGCCCTGCGGACCCGAGAACATATCCAGCGGGGCCGTGCGCGGACCGCCGGACCGGTCATGACATTCCACCGCGGCCGATCCCTGCAGGGCAGCTCATGCCACCGATCGATTCACCCTGTCCTCCACGCGATCGGTGCTCTAGAGTCCGACCACCCATGGCCGACCCCGCCACCCGCGCCGGCGAGCGCCCCGCGACCCCCGCGATCCTCGACTACGTCAACCGCGTCCACGCGCCCCACGACGCCGGCCTGGCGCGCGCGTTCGCGGTGCCGGACGGGATCCCGCAGATCCAGGTCAGCCCGAGCGATGGCAAGCTGCTCGAGCTGCTGCTGCGCCTGGCCGGGGCCGCGAAGGTGGTCGAGCTCGGCACGCTGGTCGGGTACTCGGCGATCCACATCGCGCGCGCGCTGGCCCCGGGCGGCCACCTGTGGTCGATCGAGTACGACCCGCGCCATGCCGAGGTCGCGCGCGCCAACCTCGCCGCGGCCGGGCTGGCCGACCGGGTGACCGTGCTGGTCGGCGCCGGCCGCGACGTGCTGCCGACGCTGGCCGGCCACGCGCCGCTCGATGCGGTGTTCATCGACGCCGACAAGATCAGCTACCCGCACTACGCCCGGTGGGCGATCGATCACCTGCGGCCGGGCGGGCTGGTGCTCGGCGACAACGCGTACCTGTTCGGCGAGCTGCTGGCCGACAGCGATCGCGGCCGCGCGATGCGCGCGTTCCACGAGCTGGTCGCGGCGCACTGCGACTCGGTGTGCGCGACCACGCCCGAGGGCCTGGTGATCGGCATCAAGCGCTGAGCAGCTGGAGCAGGCTCGCGACCACCAGCGCGACGCAGAGCGCGGCGCCCGCGACCCGCTGCGAGCGGCCGGGCAGGCCGGCGAGGATCGGCCGGCCGATCACGTCGGCGGAGGGCCGGGAGCGGGGCGCGAGCCAGCGCCGCGGCGGGCGGACCCGCCGGCGCACCGCGCGCAGCACCTCCACGACCTCGGCGAGCGAGGGCCGCGCCGCGGGCTGCTTGGAGAGCATCGCGAGCAGGATCGCCTCGAGCGGACCGGGGATCGCCGGCCACTTGCTGCGCGGCTGCGGCGGGACCCCGCACAGGTGCTTGCGGATCAGGTCGAGATCGCTGTCGGCGCGGAACGGCGGCTCGCCGAGCAGCAGGCGGTAGCCGAGCACACCGAGCGCGTAGACGTCGGCGGCCGGCGTGATCTCGTCGCACCGGATCTGCTCGGGCGCGACGTAGGTCAGCGTGCCGGCGATGATGCCGCGCAGCGGGTCCTCCTCGCCGGCGATCCGCGCGATGCCCCAGTCGAGCAGCTTGGTGCGGCGTCCGCCGGCACCGGGCTGCCCGGGGCCTGGATCGACCACGAACACGTTGTCGACCTTGAGGTCGCCATGGACCACGCCGGCGGCGTGGGCGGCTGCCAGCACGTCGCACAGCTCGAGCAGGATGTCGATCGCGCCGTCGCGCGGCAGCGGACCGTCCTCGAGCAGCGCGCCGAGCGAGCGGCCGCGCAGGCGCTCCATCGCGAGGTAGGGCCGGCCGGCGAAGCTGCCGGTCGCGAACACCTCGGTGACGCCGGGGTGGTCGACCAGGTTGGCGATCCGGGCCTCGCGCAGGAAGGTCTCGCGGGTGAACTGCGGGCCGAGGATGCCGTCGTGCACGAGCTTGAGCGCGGCGCGCTTGCCGAACCGGGTGTGGACCACCGCGTACACGGTCGCCATGCCACCGCGACCGAGCTCGCGCTCGATGCGCCAGGCGCCGATCCGCGCTCCGGGTGCGAGAGAGGAGGGGCGCCGCCGCCGGGTCGGCAGGGCCACCGGCGGGATCGGCGGCGGCACACAAGGGAGCGGGAGTTCGATCGTCGGCGTGGGTCCGCCAGGCATGCGAGGTTCTCGTGCAACCCCCGGACCACGAAGAACTCGTGCAGGTCGGCGGAACGGCGCGCTCCGGCGCGGGCGGAGCGCGCGGCCTCGCGCTGCGTGGCGCGGTGGCACGCGCGACCGCGCGGTCGGTCACAGCGCGTCATGCATGTCGCTGTGGCCAAATCGCGCCGCGATCATCGTGGGCATCACCGGCGTGAACTGGCAGCGCGCGCCCTGGCCGGCGCAGGTGACCGAGCTCCACGCCGCGAACACGTCGGTCGGCGTGATCGGGTTGGCCTGCGCGGCCAGCGGTGCGCCGGGCACGACGTCGTACATGCAGTTGCCCTTGTCCGGATCCTGCGAGCTGCACGCGCCGACGCCCTCGACGACCACGCTGCCCTTGCCCATGATCTGCACGGTGAGCCGGATGGTCCGGGCCGCGTCGGGCAGCGCGGCGTCGGGGTGGGGCGGGGATGGGCCGTCGGGGTTGCCGGCGTCGACCAGCGTCCGGCACCGCCCGGCGACCGCGGGCGACGCACACATCCCGTCGGCGCCGCACACCTGGCCGCTCGCGCAGTCGCTCGCCGACCCACAGCTGACCGTGCAGTCGCGCAGCGACGGCGAGTAGCAAGCGGCGAGCGCCAGGCCGGCCGCCGCGGCGATGCCGACTAGTACGCCCATCGCACGCCGAGCTGGAGGCCGTTGCGCGTGGTGGACACCGTCAGCGGTGGTCCCTCGTCGCGCCGGCCGATCAGGTAGGTCACGATGCCGCCGGCGAGGCCGAGCGCGCCGCCGGCGCCGAACCACGTGGCGGTGGTCGCGGCCGACTTGCCGCGCGCGTCGATCGGCGCGATGTCCACCCACCGGCCGCCCCGGGCGAACGCCGCATCGACGTCGCTCTCGGCCTCGTGGGCCTGGATCGCGTAGTACGCCGCGACCGCGAGCGACACCCCGCCGCCGATCGCCAGCCCGAGGCCGATGTCCTTCTCGATCCGGGCGCGCTGCGACGCCGGCACCGCGGTGATCAGCGCCGGTGGCTGCGCGGCGGGGACGATCACCCGGCCCGACGCGATCTCGATCGGGATGTGCAGCGCGAGCTTGTGGAGGCAGCGCTCGACGCTGGCGAGGTGGGTCTCGGCCAGCGCGCGCTGCTCCGGACCGGGGCCGGTCGCGAGGTAGCGCCGGTACATCAGCGCGGCGTCGTCGCAGTTGCCCTGGAGCCGGTAGGCCTGGGCGAGGTTGAACAGCAGCGCGGGGCTGGGCGCGATCACGTAGGCCTGGGTGAACGCCGCGATCGCGGCCGGGTAGTCGCCGGCGTCGTGGGCCGCACGGCCGCGGCTGGCGAGCGAGCGCGCCTTGGCCGGGATGGAGTCGCCGGACGTCGCGTCGCCGCGGGCCGGCAGCGGCGCGATCGCCAGCACCGCCAGCACCGCCACAGCGAGGGTCGCCGCCCTCATCGGTAGACGTCGAGCGTGCCGTCGGGGTCAGCCTTGGCCTTCCGGCGCGGCACGGCCGGAGGGCTGGGCGACGCGGCGGGCGGCGTCGCAACGCGCGCGGAGGCAACGGATGCGGCCGAGGATCGCGCAGGGCGCGTGCGGTGGGTGCCGGGTGGCGCGGCGGGCTCGACGGCGACCGCGGGACGCAGCACCAGATCGTCGGGCTGCGCCTCGGCCGTGCGCAGCGGCGCTGGATCCGGCGCGGGGAGCGCGGAGGCGTCCCGCGGCGGCGGGACCGCCGGGACATCGGCCAGCACCGCGGCGTGCGCCGCGAGCTGCGATCCGGTTGCCCCGACCGGCTCGCCGACCGGCTCGATGGGATGGAGCGCGCGGGCCGGTGCGTGGCTCGGGTTCGCGCTGACGATCGCCGCCGGCGCGGTGGCCGCGTCGGCCATGCGGTCACCGGCCCGGCTGATCCAGACCATCAGGCCCGACACCGCCAGCGCGAGCCCGCCGATCGCGTACTGCCAGCGCCGGGTCTCGGACCGCCAGGTGAACGGCTCGGTCGCCGCGAACCCGGACGACTTCACGCGGCCGGGCCGCGACGGGGTACGCCGTGGGCGCGGAGCGGCGGACGGCCGTCGCGCGCACTGTATCCGCCGCTGGAGCTCGCCGCGCACCGCCTCGAGCCGGCGCGTGACCTCGGCCATGGTCGGCCGCTGATCGGGCTGCTTGGCGAGCATCGCCAGCAGCAGCGCCTCGAGCTCGGCCGGGATGTCGGGCCACAGCTCGCGCGGCGGCGGCGGCGTGGCCCGCAGGTGCATCGCCATGACCTCGGCCGCGGTCTCGGCCTCGAACGGCAGCTGCTCGAGGAACAGCTCGTACGCCATCACGCCGAGCGAGTACACGTCGGTCTGCGGCGACACCGCCTGGCCGCGCGCCTGCTCGGGCGAGAGGTACTGCGGCGTGCCCATCAGCTGGCCCTCGATCGTGTGGCGGACCTCGGTGTGGATCACCTTGGCGATCCCCCAGTCGAGCAGCTTGACGCGCGGCTGCAGGGCGTCGTCGAGGGTATCGACCAGGAACACGTTGTCGAGCTTGAGATCGCGGTGGACGATGCCGGCCTCGTGGGCGGCGATCAGCGCGTCGCAGATCTGCAACAGGATCGCGATCACGGCGTCGGGCAGCAGCTTGCTCTCGTCGGCGCGCACCGCGAGCGACTGGCCGCACAGCCGCTCCATCACGATGTACGGCCGGCCGTCCTCCAGCCGCCCGGTCTCGAAGATGTCGACGATGCCGGGGTGGCCGACCTGGTTGACCACCTTGGCTTCCAGCAGCATGCGATCGCAGTTGAACCCCGGCATCAAGCGGCGATGTACGACCTTGAGCGCGGCGCGCTTACCGATCTCCTCGTGCACCACCGCGTACACGGCGCCCATGCCGCCGCGCCCGAGCTCACGCTCCACGAGCCATGGTCCGGCCTTCGAGCCCGGGCGCAGCACGTCGTCCCCCGGGGGGGCGGGGGGCAACCCGGTGCCAGCGGTGCTGACCATGGTCCGCATATCCGCATTGCCGTCGTGCACCCGTTGTGCCGCGGGCCAAGCGGGCCGAACTGCATACTTCGGAACAGCCGACGTGGCGGGCTCGCGCGCTGTGGCCGCTCCGCACGCTGGGCTTGACCCGCGGCTGGCCGACGGTGACCATGTTCCGTGGTCGTCACGCGCGCAGATCTGGAGGCCTCACTGGCCGCGCTGCGCAGGCAGATCTCCGATCCGCGCGCCGGTATCCTCGGTCCGCGCTCGCTCGCGTGGCAGATCGGCGGCGACGTCGCGGTGTTCCTCGGCGGTGGGCGTGCGGCGCTGCTCCAGCTCGCACACCCGATGGTCGCGTACGCGATCGCGCAGCATTCGCGCACGCGCGCGGACGTCGCAGGGCGGTTCCAGCGCACGTTTCGAACCGTGTTCGCCATGGTGTTCGGCGATCTCGACGAGGCGTTCCGCGCCGCGCGCTGCGTCCACGCGATCCATGCCTCGGTGCACGGCACGCTCCCCGAGGCGGTGGGCGGCTGGGCGGCGGGAACGCCGTATCGCGCCAACGACGCGGAGGCGCTGCGCTGGGTGCATGCGACGCTGGTCGACACCACGCTGGTGGTGCGCGAGCGGCTCGGCGGCGCGCTGCCCGACGCGATCAAGGACGACTATGTGATCGAGATGAACCGGGTCGCCGCGCTGCTCGGCGTCCCCGCCGCGCTGCTCCCGCGGTCGCACGCTGCGCACGCCTCGTACATGCGCCAGATGCTGGGGTCGGACCGGATCGCCGTCGCACCGTGCGCGCGCGAGATGGCGAGCTTCCTGGTCGGACGCGGCGGGGATCACCAGCCGTGGCTCGGACGGATCACCGAGGCGATCACCGCGCTGCTGCTGCCGGCACCGCTCGCCGCCGCGTTCGCGCTGCGGGATGCGCCGCGCCTGGCCGGGGTCGGCCTCGCCGCGTTCGGGCGGGTCCATCGCCGCGTGCCGTCGCGCGTGCGCTGCATCCCGGCGCGCAGCGAGGCCGAGCGCCGGCTCGCCGGCCGGCCGCCGAGCCGGGTCGACGCGTGGG
>DATAPF010000587.1:0-23468 GCA_036265355.1 Kofleriaceae bacterium
CCCCCCCCCCCCCCCCCCCCCCCCCCCCCCCCCCCCCCTGGAATCAATCATGCGAAGTTCCCGCACCTCCGGGTCTCGGCCGTGGTGATGACGCTCGACGCCACGGTCGACCGCGCGGCGCTGTTCGCCCACCTGCTCGCGCTCAACGCCGGCCTGTGCGGCGTCGCGTTCGCGACCGACGGTGATCACGTCCTGCTGGTCAGCGAGCGGTCGACCCTCGACCTCGACGACAGCGAGGTCCGCGATGCGATCGAGCGCGTGACCACCTACGCCGACGAGCATGACGACGCGCTGGTCGCGCGGTTCGGCGGCCGGGTCGGCGCGGCGGCTACTTGAGGTCGCGGCCGCGCGGCCCCTCGTCGAGCGCGATCGAGGTCAGCAGGTTGGGGCACATCGTCAGCTCGCCGGTCTCGCGCACCACGCGCCCCTGCGAGTCGAACAGCTTGGCGTCCGACAGCACGACGAACTCGACCGGTCCCGAGCTCGGCTGACACGACGCGAGGTACCCGGTGACGCGCGCGCCGGTGTCGTACTCGATGGAGACGCGATGGCTGATGAGGTCGTGCAACTTCGCGTAGTTCGGCATTCCGCGCTCGCTATATCACGGCCTCTCCGCCGATGGATCGGCCGGCGCCGGCTTCCGCGCCCCCGGCTCCTGGGTCACCGGGTGCGGCTTGGCCTCGTACTGGCCGTCCGGCTTGAGCGTGTAGTCCACGACCTGGGTCGCGCCGGCGGCCAGCGTGGCGAGGCAGGTGAACGCCGCCCCGCGCACGCCGATCGGGATCGCCCGGTCGCACTCCATCGCGATCACGCCGTCCTTGCGGGCGTCCTCCAGCAGCTCCGCCGCGATCATCCGGCCATCGGCCACGGTCGGCATCCGCATCAGGCCGACCGCCACCGCCGCGACCCCGGCGATGAACGCAAGCGCCGCGAGCATTCTCATCGCGCCGAGGATAGCGGATCTGCGCTACACCCGGAACGTGCCCCGAGATCCAGACGGCAAGCCGCGCTCCCCCAAGCTCCGCAAGACCCGGTTCGCGACCGACGCCGACATCGAGATCCAGGGCACCTACGGGCCAGCCGACGCACCGGCCGAGCCACCCAGCCCGCCCGGGCAGTTCCCGTTCACCCGCGGCGTGCAGGAGACCATGTACCGCGGCCAGCTGTGGACGATGCGGCAGTACGCCGGGTTCGGCACCGCCGCCGAGTCCAACCGGCGCTACAAGTACCTGCTCGCCCAGGGCGGCAAGGGCCTGTCGGTCGCGTTCGACCTGCCGACCCAGATGGGCCGCGACTCCGATCACCCGATGGCGCGCGGCGAGGTCGGCCGGGTCGGCGTCGCGATCGACTCGCTCGAGGACATGCGGGTCCTGTTCGACGGCATCCCGCTCGCCGAGGTCTCGACCTCGATGACGATCAACGCCACCGCCGCGACCCTGCTCGCGCTCTACCAGGCAGTCGCCGAGGAGCAAGGCGCGTCCGCCCGGGACCTGCGCGGCACGATCCAGAACGACATCCTCAAGGAGTACATCGCGCGCGGCACCTACATCTATCCGCCCGCCGGCTCGATGCGCCTCATCACCGACACCTTCACCTACTGCAGCCGCGAGATCCCGCAGTGGAACACGGTGTCGATCAGCGGCTACCACATCCGCGAAGCCGGCTCGGACGCGGTCCAGGAGGTCGCGTTCACCCTCGCCGATGGCATCGCCTACGTCGAGGCCGCGCTCGCCGCCGGGCTCGACGTCGACGAGTTCGCGCCCCGGCTGTCGTTCTTCTTCAACGTCCACAACAACTTCATCGAGGAGATCGCCAAGTTCCGCGCCGCCCGCTCGCTGTGGGCCGGCATCATGCGCGAGCGGTTCGGCGCCAGGAACCCCAAGAGCCAGATGCTGCGGTTCCACAGCCAGACCGCGGGCGTCACGCTCCAGGCCCAGCAGCCGCTGGTCAACGTCGTCCGCGTGACCCTGCAGGCGCTCGCCGCCGTGCTCGGCGGCACCCAGTCGCTGCACACCAACAGCTACGACGAGGCGCTCGGCCTGCCGACGGAGGAGTCCGCGCGGATCGCGCTGCGCACCCAGCAGGTCATCGGCCACGAGTCCGGCGTCGCCGACTTCATCGATCCGCTCGGTGGATCCTGGGCGGTCGAGGCGCTGACCGCCGAGATCGAGCGCCGCGCCGGCGAGTACTTCGCCAGGATCGAGGAGCTCGGCGGCATGGTCCGCGCGATCGAGCAGGGCTTCCCGCAGCGCGAGATCGAGCGCCGCGCCTACGAGCACCAGCGCGCGGTCGAGGCCAACCAGCGCATCATCGTCGGCGTCAACGACTTCGTCGCCGACGACGCCGCGATCCCGGTCGCCACCATCGACCCGGCGCTCGAGGCCGACCAGGCCCGCCGGGTCGCCGCGCTGCGCACCCGGCGCAACGCCGCCGAGGTCAGCCGCGCGCTGACCGCGCTCGACGACGCCGCCGCCGGCACCGCCAACCTGGTCGTGCCGATCCTCGGCGCGGTCAAGGCGCTGGCCACCGTCGGCGAGATCGCCGACGTCATGCGCAAGCGGTTCGGCGAGTACCACCCGGTGCGGTGATCATGCGTCCGCGAACGGATCAGAGCTCGAGCAAATATGCGAGCGCTGCGCGGAGATCGTCGACCACGCGCGGTATGACCCGCCCGGCCCGCCGCGTGATTCGCTCGGTCGAGAACGAGCGAACGTGCTCCGAGAGCGCGAGCGTGTCGGCCACGCCAAACGCGGGGTCCGCGCTCTTGATGTCCGTTGCACGGATCAGGATCCGAGCATTCGCGAATGCTGCACCTTGGTGCTGCTTCGTCGTGAGCGGCACACCAATGACCAGATCGAGACCACGCACGAGGTGAAGCCTCGTATGCGAGGACAGAATCAGCCACGGCCGGGTATGCGCCTGCTCGTGTCCGACCGTGTTTCCCATCTCGACCCAGACGACATCGCCGGGCTTCAGATCCGAAGCGTTCACCGATCACCTCAATGGACTTCGATGCTTTGGATCTTCCGCTCGAGCTCCTCGAAGTCGTCTGGAAGGTCTTCGAACTGCGCTGCCTGAACATCGTGCTCGGCGAGCGCCGGTTGGGCTCGGAGGCGCGACCCCTCCATCGCTGCGTGGTGCGCTTCGAGAGCCGCCAGCCGGATGCACGCAAACACGGACTCGAGGACGCCGTTCGCCAGTTCGAGCGGACGAGGCGCCGGCTCCTGGTCATCTGCGATGATCTGGAGCGCTGCGCTGGCGACCGTGTACCACTTCGCGGCGAGATTGAACCGCTGTGCGCACGCTGCATCATCTTTCTGCAGCTGCGGGGGCACATTCACCTTGGTGATCCTGCCAACGATGCGAACCGCGCGCTCCATGGTGGCGTCGGCGAAGCGCAGTTCCTCGGCGGCTTCGACGAAGTACTGAGCAGCCCTTTGCGCAGCTTCGGCTTGCTGGCGTGCTTCGGCCTCCGCAGAGATCCCCGTGGCCCTCGTTACCGTAACCACCGCTTGCAGCAACCGCGTGAAGTCATCCAGCCGATCATCTGCGTCCCAGTACTCGAACCAGGCATCTCCGGTCGGTACGCGGAGGCCCTGGACAACTTTGCTCACCAGACCTTGACGCAGAGCGACCGCTGCAGCGGTCAGCGAGGAATGTTCCCCCGCCTGCGGAACCACCGGCACATCGACGAGCGTGTGCTCGTAACTCGGTCGGACGGCGATCGCGCTCTGCACCCGTTGAGCCTACACTATCCATGGCCTGTGGCCACCGATGGCGAACTTCGCGCGGGGGAGCACTGTCGAAGGCCCGGAGCGCCCGCGTTACCCGAGAACGCAGCGATGCTAGGATCGCCCGCGAGCCATGCAGGATGAGCCGAGCGTGGAGTCTCTCGAAGAGATGCCCGAGATCGACGACCAGCGATTTCGTCATCTACCGGTCGCGGCCCCCATGTGAACCGTAGCCTCGGCGAGATCGTCGCCATCGATCCTGATCTCTGGCCTCACTTCGGCTCTGCCGAGGCGGTCAACGACGCGCTCCGTCAAGTCGTTTCCGAGCGGAAAAAGGCCGCCGGCTCATGAGCGCGCTCGCGGCCGGGTGCGCACAGACGGTCGCGCCAGCTCGGGCGACGTCGCGGCTGGCTCGCCAACGCACCCAAGACGCCTGCCTTACAAGCCAAGGCGAGCGGTGTGTTAGGATGACCCCTCGCCGTGCGTGGGAAAGGCTTGTGGTTCCGTATGACCGGGGCAGACCGGAGCTACGGCGTCCGCGTCTCCGTCGACGGTGAGGACCGCGGCGAGCAGCCGTTCGGCTGGAACTTCGATCCAGCGTCGGCGGCGCGCGGCTACATCGCCAAGGTCGAGAACGGGACCTGCGTGGTCACCGACATCCGCGAGATCGGCAGCCGGCTGTGGAACACGCTGTGTCCGGCGAGCCGCAACCTCCGCGATGGGCCCGCGTTCGTCGACTGCTCGCTGGATGAGCCGCTCGCGATCCGGCTCGAGATCCCCACCGAGCGCGAGCTCGAGCGGCTGCCCTGGGAGGCGCTGGAGGACGAGCGGCTCGGCCGGTTGCTCGGCAGCGACGAGCGCTACACGTTCGCCCGGCTGCCGGCGTCCGACGCACCCGAGGCGGCAGCACGCCCGAGGGACCGCACGGCGATCCGCGTCCTGATGGTCGTCCCCGAGGGCTCCGGGCTCAGGACCCGGTACGAGATCCAGAACCTCCAGGCCCTAACCGCCCGGCTCCCAGACCAGCTCGATGTCAAGGTGCTCGATGGCCGGGTCACCCTGCAGCGCCTCCAGCAGGCGCTGCGCGAGGGCTGCCCTGCTCTCCGCGAACAGCCACCGGGATCTGTACACTGGGGACGCGCTCATCGCAGCGTTCGTGCTCACCGTCCTGTTGTGGCTTTTTGGGCCCGCGGCGGTTCGCTGGATCCACGGTGCGATCACACCCGGCAGCTCGCTCACGCGTGCGGCGATCTGGTCATCGGTCACGGGCCAGGCGCCGGGGCTCACGTGCAGCATCGTGGTCACCGCGCTCGCGCGAGCACTGGGTGTCATCACCAGCGACTCCATCGAGACAGCCGTGGTGGTGTCGCTGGCAACAGGCATGGTGCTCTGCATCTCCAGCCTCGTCCTGTACGGAGGCACGAAGATCCATCCGATCGCCACGCTGCCGATGAGCTCTCCCGCGGCACGGCGCCGGGTTCGGCGGGCGTCGATCGCTGTACTCGTTATCGTCCCGATCGCGACCGTCGGCGTGCTGGGGCGTGGGTTGGCGCCGTTCTGGCCAACGGTCGTGTCACTTGACGGCGGCGATACGTCGCTTGAGGCCACGTTCCACAGCGATCGGCCGGTGTATTTTCGCTTGGGTATCTCGCACGACGCCATCGTGTCGTCCGGGCCTGCCGACCCCGTCGACACCATCGTCCCTGGATTCAACGTGATCATCGAGGGCCGCGGTAACCTGCAGAACCGGGTCGTGCGCGCCGACGACAGCTTCCTGGGTGCCGTATCGAGGACGATCGGTACGCGCTATCACCTGCGACTGCACGCCACGCCGATTTATTCGCGGATCCTTCCTCCAGCCAGGAGTGACCGCTGGACCTTGGCGTGGGCCAATGTCTACAGTCCGACGCACAGCTGCTATTGGGGGGAGGTCCGCGGCACGATCGAGCACCCCCTCACTGGACAGTTCGTCGCGTTGCAGCTGATGTGGCCGGGTCCCAACGACAAGTGCCGTAGCGACGTGAGCTGCGGCCGCTGTCCGCTGCCGAGTCCACAGCTGGACACCACCGATCTCACGGCGACGAAGCTTCAGACCGGCGCACCGCAAACCTCGACGGCGACCGACGCGAGCTACGGCCCGCGCATGAAGGTACTCGTGCGCGACGACAACACGTGGTCCGCGAAGCTCGACATCGTGACGCCGAGTGCGGTCGGCCAGTCACCGAAGATACAGATCCTGGTCGGCTACCGGCTGTTCGACGTGCCGCCCCTGCCAGATCCTTGGCGCGTCACGCCCGCGCCGGATCCCGATCGTTGATCACCCGGGCCCGGCTGATAGGATGTCCCGCCACTCGCCATAGGCCTCGACCGGGGCGCCGCGGCGGAAGAACTCCAGGACGCGGCCCTTGAGGCTCTGCCAGAGGCTGCCCAGCGACGAGGTCAGCCAGCGCACGTCGCTGTACGCCTGCACGAGGCCGGTCGCGTGCAGCCGGGCGGCGGCTGGCCCAGCCTCGACGATCAGCGCGAGCTGGTGGCCCTCGACTGTCACGTGCTCGGGGTGCGAGACGTCGTCGAGCCGCCACCGCGCCCCGGTCCCGTCGACGATCTCGCTCACCACGCACTCGCGGCGGAGCTCGTGGGTGAAGTCGGCCTGCGCCTTGCCGTAGAGCTCGGTCGCGACGTCGCCGACCAAGGTGAGCACGCCGGGCAGCGCGAGCTTGGCCCCGAGCTTGGCGCTGGTCTCGACATCGAGCTTGGCACCGAACTCGACCTTGCCGATGACCTCGGTGCGCGGCTCGGGAAGCAGCTTGACGACCCGGAACGACTGCGGCGCGCCCTCGGAGCGCAGCTCGACGATGCACTCCAGCCGCGAGAACCCCTGATCGCGCTTTGGGAACAAGGTCAGCGGCACGCGGATCGTCCACATCCGGCGGCCACCGGCGCATGCCAGCTCGGCGCCCGCGTAGGGCTCGACGTGGAGCTGGTTATGGAATGCCACCAGCTCGCCCTTGAGCTGGTCGCGAAGCCGCACGATCCGCTCGGCCGGCGTCTCGTGGATACCACCGGCGCGCGGGATCGGGAGCGAATAGGACTGCTCGATCGCCTCGTCCCACAGCCGATCGACGGGCGGAGCCGGCGGATGGTGCTTGATGATCTCCTGGAGCTCGGGAGAGAGCGCAACCCCCATGCGCGCCATCGTACACCACGCGCTCCTCCTGCCCGATGGTCGCGGCACTTGATCGAGCGACCACCGTCGCGATCGTCGGCGCGGGTATGGGCGCTCCGCCCGGCCCGCACTCGGCGTCGGCGCCGAGGTCACCCGCGCGCTGGCCGCGCTCAACGACGCTGCGACCGGCGCCGCCCACCCGGTGCGGTAGCGCGGCGACCCCGAGACCGGCGGATCGGCATCGTCGATGCTGGTTCCTGCGATAGCCTCACATGGAGGACCGGTTGCCCCGGTATGTGTTCTAGCACATAGTCATCGTGTGGCGACGATCGTCTACGGCGACTTCGAGTACGACGATGCCAAGGCGGCGGCCAACCTGGCCAAGCACGGCGTGTCATTCGAGGAAGCCACCACGGCGCTCGTCGATCCGAACGCGATCTTTCTTGCAGATGAGTCCGTCGACGAGGAGCGCCTCGTGGCGATCGGCATGTCGAAGCAAGCTCGCATCGTGCACGTCGTGCGCGGAGAACGCGATCGCATCATCAGCGCCCGCACAGCGACTAGCGCAGAGGAGTCGTTCTATGAGCAAAGCCGTTAAGATGAAGCATCCCAGCCAGGCATCGCTCGACGACATGCCCGAGCTCGATCTCAAGAACGCTCGGATCCTGGGCCGCGGTCTTCGCAAAGATCGCAAGCTGCCGTTGCGTGCGCTCCGCGAAGCGGCAGGCAAGACGCAGGAAGCGCTCGCGACTGCGAGCGGCATGGACCAGAGCGAGATCTCACGCGTCGAGCAACGCGACGACCTCCGGCTATCGACGCTCCGCAGGTACACGCAGGCTCTCGATGCCGAGCTCGAGCTCATCGCGGTGTTGCCCACGGGGCACCGGATCAAGCTCGACCTGTAGCGGTGCTCATCACGTCACGGTTTGCTCAGCTGCTGCTCACACTTCGCGGGGCAGCGAATCGGTGCTGCATGGTTTGCGCTGCATCGGGACGCTTCGCTCTGGTGCCGCAGTGGCGGCGTGTGGGTCGCCAGAAGATGCGCTAGCCTCGGCCGAGGAGCAAGCCATGGCGACCGCCGCGACGTTCAACCTCCACGATGACTTCTCCCGGCGCGCGGTGTCACTGGCCGCCGATGCGGCCTGGACGCCGTCGCCGCAGGCCGGCGTCGAGCGCCGGATGCTCGACCGGGTCGGCGGCGAGGTCGCCCGCGCGACCAGCGTCGTGCGCTACGTGCCCGGCTCGCGGTTCTCGCGCCACGTGCACGGCGGGGGCGAGGAGATCCTGGTGCTCGAGGGCGTGTTCTCGGACGAGACCGGCGACTACCCGCCGGGTAGCTACCTGCGCAGTCCGCCGGGTTCGTCGCACGCGCCGTTCTCGGTCGAGGGCTGCGTGATCCTGGTCAAGCTCTGGCAGTTCACGGCGGGCGACACCGAGCAGGTCCGGCTCGACACCGGCACCGCGGCATGGCGGCCCGGTGTGGCGCCGGGGCTGTCGGTGATGCCGCTGCATACGTGCGACGACATCGAGACCTCGCTGGTGCGCTGGGCGCCGCACACGCGGTTCCATCCGCACGTGCATCCCGGCGGCGAGGAGATCTTCGTGCTCGACGGGGTGTTCCGCGACGAGCTCGGGGACTACCCCGCGCAGAGCTGGCTGCGCAACCCGCCGGGGAGCATGCACACGCCGTACACCGAGGCCGAGGGCGCGCTGATCTACGTCAAGGTCGGCCACATCGGCGCGCCGTTCCTCACGCCCTGATCCGTTCACAGGCTCGACGGCGCGGGCTTCTCCGGATCGGCCTTGGGCGCGTCGGCCTTGGGCGCGTCGACCTTGGGCGCGTCGACCTTGGGCATCTCGGCCTTGGGCGCTTCCGCCTCGGGCACCGCCTCCGCGTTGACCTCGTCGCCCGGCTTGGCCTCCTGCGCCTCCGCGCCATCGACCGCAGCATCCGGGGCCGGCGGCATCGGCTCGGAGGGGTCGTAGCCCTGGCTCTCGGCGGGCTTGACCGCCCCGCCCGGCTTGCTCGGCTCGGCCTTCACGACGATCGTCTTGACGCCCTGCAGGCGCTTGCGGCTGGAAAGCGACTCCTTCGAGCCGAGCTTGCCGCCGGCCTCGAACGCCGCCCGCGCATCGTCGAGTAGATCGAGCTGCTCGTACGCGGTGCCGAGGTTGTTCCACATGTAGCCCTCGGCGCCCGGCCGCGCCGTCGCCTCGACCAGCGCGTCGACCGCCTCGCGGTAGTGCTTGCGCTGCAGGTGGGTGAACCCGAGGTTGTTCCACGCCCACGCGTTGTCGGGGTTGAGCTCGACGGCATGGACGAACGCGTCGACCGCGGCGTCGTAGTTGAACCGGGCGAGCTCGGCGCGGCCGAGCGTGTTGTAGGCGCTGCTCGACTCCGGCGCGAGCTTGACGGCCTTGTGCGCCGCGCCGACCGCGAGGCCGCGCTCGCCGGAAGCGATGAACACGCGCGCCAGCTCGAGGTGTGGCTCGACCGCCTTCTTGTCGAGCTTGACCGCTGCCTCGAGCAGCTCGCGGGCCCGCGCGTGGTCTCCACTGGCCTCGGCCGCCTTGCCTTGAGCAAGCGCGTCGGCGTACGTCGCCGGTGCGACCGGCGGCGGCGCGACCGCAGTGACCGCGGCCGGCGCCGGCGCGGGCGGCGTCACCGGCGGTGCCACGGGCTCCGCGGCGGCGATCACCGCCGGCGGTGCGGCCGGTGCGGCGGTGACCGGCTTCGACGCGCTCGGCGCGGCGTGCTCGCCGCCGCACGCGGGGAACGCGATCAACGCGAACAAGATGCAACGCAACTGCGACTTCATGGTGGCCTCCTGATCGAGCGCCTCCCCGGAGCGATCGCGATCCGACAGCACGCGGACCACGATCATTCCGTCGAGGAGGTTCTCGGAGGTCGCCATCGCGAGATGGCGCCTTCAGGCCGGCGTAGTTCACCGCGCGTGCCAGCGTCGGTCGCCTGTCGCGACGCGCGCTTGCGCCAGCGTGTGGGCAACCGCCCACACGCGTCGTCGACAACCCGCGCCACACTGCGGCTCGCAGCGCCGGAGCGCGTTCACCGCGCGGCCGCGGGCTACAGGCCCGCGTGACCCCGGATGCGAACGACGGCGTCGAGCTTGCCCATCGGCAGCATCTGACCGGCGCGAATCACCAGCGACGAGCCGACCAGCACGTTGAACGGGGTCTTGAAGTTGCTCATGAAGGTGATGAGGTCGGCCTTGCCCGTCGGCGTGAACGTCAGCGCCTGAAAGTCGGACGTCGTCATCGCGGGGATCGGGGGGATGGTGCCGATCAGCTTGGCCTGCGCATCGCCCGGCTTGAGCGCCGAGAGCGGGGCGACGTAGACGCTGATCATCGGGGTATCGACGTTGAGGTTGTTGGCCGTGACCGCGTAGGTCACGCTGTCGATCGACACCTTGATCACCGGCTGGTCGTTGATCGTCTTGAGATCCGGCTCCTCGGTGAGCAAGTCGACCTTGAGCGGCCGGCTGACGTCCAGCGACAGCTGGCAGGCGCTGGTGGCGGGGTCGCACTTCCCCGAGCAGTCGCTCGGGCACACGTCCGCGACCGCGGAGCTGCACACGCTCGACGTCGAGGTGCACGGCACCGAGGTGAGCGTGCCATTGCTGAACAGGTTCTTGTTGGTGGTGTCGACCTGCCAGGCGCTGGCGTCGATGCTGAACTTCTTGTCGGGCAGCGTCAGATCGAAGTTGGTCACGTCGGAGCTGATCAGCCCACAACCCGCAGCCAGGCTGAGCGCCAGCACCGTCGCCGCCAGGCGCGCGTTAAGACAAAGCATAAGAACCTCGGTAGCCTAAGTCCCATCATTGTAGCACTGGCGCGCTGCGCGGCGGCGGATCTCGTGTTCCCGGCACGGGCCGCGTGACCGCAGTTACACCTACAACGGACTTGTCCCAGATGTGACCCAGATGTGATCAGAGCGCGTCGACCAGTTGCTCGGCGACGCTCCACGGGTCGGTCCGGCGCTCGACGACTGCCTCGGCAATCTCGGCCAGCCCGCCGCGCGCGGCGAGCGCATGCGTGACCCGGTCGGCGAGCAGGGCCCGCACGAGCTCGGCCAGGTGCGCCCCGGCGCGCGCCCTGGCGCGCTCCGCCGCCGCCGGGCCGGACCAGGCGCGCTCCCGATGGTGCTCGATCGCCGCGGCCAGCTCGGCGATGCCCGAGCCCTCGGCCGTGCCGCGGGTGGCGATCGTGCGCATGACGTCGACTTCCTTGCGCTCGCCGCTGGCGCGCAGGTCGAGCATGTGGAGCAGATCGCGCTCGGTGCGGTCGGCGCCCTCGCGGTCGGCCTTGTTGACCACCAGGACGTCGGCGATCTCGAGCAGGCCCGACTTGATGGCCTGGATGTCGTCGCCCAGCCCCGGCACGGTGACGACCACCGTGGTGTGCGCGGCGCGCATGACATCCACCTCGTCCTGGCCGACCCCGACGGTCTCGATCAGGATCCGGTGAAACCCCATCGCATCGAGCACGTGCACGACGTCGAACGTCGAGCGCGACAGGCCGCCGAGGTGGCCGCGGGTCGCCAGGCTGCGGATGAACACGTCCGGATCGAGCGCGTGGCGCTGCATGCGGATCCGGTCGCCGAGGATCGCGCCGCCCGAGAACGGCGACGTCGGATCCACGCACACCACGCCGACTCGCTCGCCGGCCGCGCGGTGGTGCGCGATCAGCGCGTCGACCACGGTGGACTTGCCCGCGCCCGGATTGCCCGTGATGCCGACGATGTACGCCTTGCCGGTGTGCGAGAACACGCGCTTGAGCAGCGCGATTGCCTCGGGCCGGCGGTCGTCGAGATCGCGCATCAGCCGCGCCCCGGTGCGCACGTCGCCCGCGAGCAGCCGATCGATCCGGGCCTTCGACTCGGTCGATTCCGGCGATCCGGTCGCTTCCGTCGCTTCCGCGCGGTCGGTGGGGGACGTCACGGGTGCACCTGGGCCCGCTGCTCGGCGCGCGCGGGGGTGAAGATCTGTACCGCGCGGACCACGCTCGTGGCCATGAACGCGTGCCGGGTATTCTTCGGGATCTGCACCACCGAGGTCGCGATCACCGGCAGCGCGACGCCGTCGACGGTCAGCGTGCCCTCGCCGGCCAGGACGTAGAGCAGCTCGGTCTCGGCGGCGTGGACGTGCTCGGCGATCGCAGTGCCGGCCGGCACGGTCAGGACCGCGGCCGAGAACGTCCCGTCGGGGATCTGCGCCGCGCCGGCGTACCGCATCGCGGAGCCGTCGGGGATCGCGGCCGAGGCCGGCAAGATCACGGGCGGTTTCGGCCGCGGACCGCCCGGGGACAGCTCCGGCGTCGGCAGCGCCCCGGCCCGCGCCGCGCCCTCGCGGCCGCCGGGGACCATCAGGACCATCGCGTGGAGATCGCCCGCGGCCGCCGCGACCTCGCGCGCCCCGCCGCGCGGCACGTACATCACGTCGCCGGCGCCGACCGGGTGGTCACCGCCGGGGAACCCGACCCGGCCGGCGGCCAGGAAGTACCACAGCTCGGCGCGCTCGGCCCGGCGCAGCCCGGTCGTCCCGCCGGCGGGGACGGCGAGCTCGAACATCGACGCCGCGGCGTTGCCGGTGCTGGCCTCGTCGAGCAGCACCGCGACCGACACCCTGCCCTGCCCGCTGCCCTGGCCGTTCCACGCCACCAGCGCGCGGTCGATCGTGTTCTGGCCATCGGGCGCGCGGAATCGGAACGGCAGCTGGATCGCCTGGCCGTACAGCGGCGGCGCCCAGCGGTACCCCGCCATCAGCTGTCCCAGGCATGCCGTCAGCCGGGCGCTGTGCGCGGTGTCGCGCACCACCGAGGCGATCGCCGGCGCCGGCGGCGCTGCAATGTCGATCTGCAGCGCGATCTCGCCGGCGATGTCGAACCGCTCGGTCGCCGCCACCGCCCAGCACTGCTGCGCGGCCTTGTCGAGCTCGTTCATCGCCTTCTGGATCGCGGCGAGCGTCGCGTCGATCGATGGGGGACGTTCCCGTCCCCCCCGGCCCGGCAAAGCCGGGCCATTCCCCCCTCCGCGCGTCGCGTCGCGCGGCCCTGCACCTGCTGGCCCTGCCCCCGCCTGCGAAGCCGCCGGCATGGATCGGTCGGCGTCGCCCGGCGTTGCCGATGAAGCGGATTGTCCCACGCCGGAAACCGGCCGAGCCTCCCCGCACGCCAGCGCCGCGACCGCGGCTCCCGCCCACGCGGCGAGCGCGGCCCGGGCGCGCCGGCGGTTCATGCGACCTTGGGCCGCAGGTACGACTCGACCCAGTCGATGATCTCGTGCGTGCTGGCGCCCGGCGTGAAGATCTTGGCGACCCCGATCTGCTCGAGCCTGGGCAGGTCGTCCTTGGGCACGATGCCGCCGCCGAACACCACGACATCGCCGGCACCGCGCGACCGGAGCGCCTCGATCACGGCCGGGAACAGCGTCATGTGCGCGCCGGACATGATCGACAGGCCGACGGCGTCGACCGCCTCCTGGAGCGCCGCGGCGGCGATCATGTCGGGCGTCTGGTGCAGCCCGGTGTAGACCACCTCGTAGCCCGCGTCGGCCAGCGCGCGGGCGACCACCTTGGCGCCGCGGTCGTGGCCGTCGAGCCCGGGTTTTGCGACGAGGATGCGGAGCTTGCGATCGGACATATCACCTCAGGAGATTGCGTGCGATGACGAGCCGCTGGATCTCGCTCGTGCCTTCGTAGAGCCGGGTGACCCGGACGTCGCGCAGCGCGCGCTCGACCGGGAAGTCACGGACGTAGCCGTAGCCGCCGTGGACCTGGAGCGCGATGTCGCAGATCTTCCAGGCGTGCTCGGTCGCGAACAGCTTGGCCATCGCGGCCTGGTGCGAGAACGGCTGCCCGGTCTGCTTGAAGAATGCTGCGCGCAGCGCCATCAGCGTCGCGGCGTCGAGCCAGGTCGCGGCGTCGGCGAGCATCGCGCCGACCGCCTGGTGGTGGAGGATCGGCTGACCGAACGTCCGCCGCTGGCCGGCGTAGCGCAGCGCCGCCTCGAGCGCCCCGCGCGCGATGCCGATCGCCTGCGACGCGATGCCGATCCGCCCGCCGTCGAGTGCGATCATCGCCAGCGCGAAGCCGCCGCCGAGCTGGCCGAGCACCGCGTCGTCGCCGACCGCGACCCGGTCGAACACCAGCTGCGCGGTCGACGAGCCGTGCAGCCCGAGCTTGTTCTCGAGCCGCGCCACGCTGACCCCCGGCGCCTGGCCGGGCAGGACGAACGCGGTGATGCCCTTGTGGCCGGCGTCGGAGGCGGTCACTGCCCACACCACCAAACACCCGGCGCGATCGCCGCCGGTGATCCACTGCTTGGTGCCCGAGATCTCCCAGCCGCCGGCGGTCCGGGTCGCGACGGTGCGCATCGCGGCCGGATCCGAGCCCGCGTCGGGCTCGCTGAGCGCGAACGCGCCGCACACCAGCTCGCCGGACACCAGGCGCGGGACCCACGCGGCGGCGAGCGCCGGGCTGCCGCGCGTCGCGATCAGCTCGGCGACCATGTTGGTGACCGAGGTCTCGACCGCGACCGAGGCGTCGGCGCGCGCCAGCTCCTGCATCGCGAGCGAGTACGCCACCGTACCGGCGGCCGCGCCGCCCAGCGCCTCGGGCACCGCGATGCCGAGCAGCCCGAGCCGACCGAGCTCGCGCAGCTCGGCGACCGGGAACTCGCCCGAGACATCGCGCGCGGCGGCGCGGGGGGCGAGCACGCGCTCGGCGACGTCGCGCGCGGTCCGCTGGATCAGGAGCTGCTCTTCGGAGAGATCGAAATCCATCAGGGAGATCGCTACCGTACCGCAAGCCCGGCGATTTCGCCGCGTGGATCCGGTTCGGTCCGGTGCGCCGGCGCACCCCGCACCGCGCCGCGCCGCATCACATCGCCTCGAACCCGTAGCTGTACGACGTCTCGAACGATCGCGGCAGCTGCGGGAACGCGATCTCCTTGATATGGCCGATGATGCAGTCGTCCAGCATCTTCGACTCCAGGTTGGCGCGGACGATCTTGACCGAGTCGGCGGCGCCCGACGGCGAGATCACGATCTCGACCGTGACCTTGCCCCGCGCGTTCTTGGGCAGCTCCTTGTTGTCGACCGCGGCCGACAGGCAGCGCGACATCATCTCGCGCTTGCGGCTGAGCTGGCGGTTGATCTCGTCGATCTTGTCCGGCGGCACCGCGTCGCCGGCGTCACCGCCCTGGCCCGCCGGGCCGGCCTGCGCCTCGCCGCCGCCCGCGGCCGGCGGGGTGGTGTCGGCGCGCTGGCCGCCGCCGCAGCCCAGGCCGAACAGGACGCCGGCCGCCAGCGCGGCAAGCCACGATCTCGCGTTGCCGGGCGTCATCCTCAGCCTCCCTTCGACAGGTAGTTGGCGATCACCAGCCGCTGGATCTCGCTCGTGCCCTCGTAGATCTCGGTGATCTTGGCGTCGCGGAAGTGGCGCTCGGCGGGGAACTCGGTGACGTAGCCGTTGCCGCCGAAGATCTGGATGCCCTCGCGCGCCGCGCGGTTGGCGACGTCGGACGCGTACAGCTTGGCCATCGACGCCTCCTTGCCGTACGGGTGCTTGTGGTCCTTGAGCCAGGCGGCGCGCAGCGCGAGCAGCCGCGCGGCGTCGATCTCGGTCGCCATGTCGGCGAGCTTGAACGCGATCGCCTGGTGCTGCGCGATCGGCTTGCCGAACGTCCGGCGCTGGTTGGCATAACCCAGCGCGTCCTCGAGCGCGGCGCGCGCGATGCCGATCGCCTGGGCCGCGATGCCGATCCGGCCGCCGTCGAGCGTCGACATCGCGATCTTGAACCCGCCGCCGACCTCGCCGAGCAGCGCGTCGCCCGGCAGCCGGACGTCGTCGAGGAAGATCTGCGACGACTTGCTGCCGCGGATCCCGAGCTTGTCGTCGGGCGGTCCGCACCGCACGCCCTTGGCCTTCATCGGCAGGATGAACGCGGTGATGCCGCGATGGCCGGCCGCCCTGTCGTTCATCGTGAACAGGATGCAGACGTCGGCGACCGGGCCGTTGGTGATCCAGTTCTTGGTCCCGTGGATCACCCAGCCGTCGCCGTCGCGCTCGGCCGTGGTCTTCTGCGCCGCCGCGTCGCTGCCGGCCTCGGGCTCGCTGAGCGCGAAGCAGCCGAGCAGCTTGCCCGAGGCGAGCGGCACCAGCCACTGCTGCTTCTGCGCCTCGGTCGCGTAGCGAACCAGCGGATCGCACACCAGCGAGTTGTTGACGCTCATGACCACGCCGGTCGACGCGCACGCCCGCGAGATCTCCTCCATCGCGAACACGTACGAGATGTGGTCGAACCCGGCCCCGCCGTACGCCTCGGGCACGGCGATCCCCAGGAAGCCGAGCTCGCCCATGCGCTTGACCAGCTCGGCGGGGTGGCGGTGCTCGCGGTCGATCTCGGCGGCCTTGGGCAGCACCTCGCTGGTCGCGAACTCGCGCGCGGTGCGCTGGACGGCGAGCTGCTCTTCGGTCGGTGCGAGGTCCATGTCACTGCCCCTTGAACTGCGCGGCGCGCCGCGGCTTGGCGAGGAATGCCGACATGCCTTCGCGCTGGTCGGCGGTCGAGAACAACAGGCCAAAGCTCTGCTGCTCGAGCGCCAGCGCGTGGTCGAGCGTCGTCGACTGGCCGAGCTGGACCAGGCGCTTGACCTCGGCGACCGCGAGCGGCCCGTTGGCGGCGATCCGCCCGGCGACATCCCGGACCTTCGCCATCAGCTCGGCCGCCGGCCACACCGCGTCGCACAGCCCGATCCGCAGCGCCTCGGCGGCATCGATCATGTCGCCGGTCATGCACAGCTCCTTGGCCTTGGCGATGCCGACCCGGCGGGCGAGCCGCTGGGTGCCGCCGAACCCCGGGATGATGCCGAGCTTGACCTCGGGCTGGCCGAACTTCGCCTGGTCGGAGGCGTAGATGAAGTCGCACGCCATCGCCAGCTCGCAGCCGCCGCCCAGCGCGAACCCGTTGACCGCCGCGATCCACGGCTTCTCCGAGCCCTCGATCGCCGCCGCCATCGCGCCGCCCATCCCGGCGAACGCCTGGGCCTGACGCGGCGACAGCTCGCGCATCTCGGCGATGTCGGCGCCGGCGACGAACGCCTTGCCCGCGCCGGTCACGATCACCGCGCGCACGTCGGTGGACACCTCGAACTCGCCGCACGCCGCGGTCAGCTCGGCGATCACCTTCGACGACAGCGCGTTGAGCGCCGCCTCGCGCGCGACTGTCACGGTCGCCAGCGCGCCGTCGACCGCGACCTGGATGGTCTCGAATGTGTCGTAGCTCATGGGTGCCTTCACTGTTGCCGAGCGCGCGCCGGAGCGGGAATGGCGCAGGTCACGGCTCGGTCATGGTTTCGCCGGGTGGTCCAGCCCCGACCGGGTCCACCGGACTCGATTCACGCCTGCTTCTGGCCCTGCGCATCGTACTGGTAGAACCCGCGGCCGACCTTCTTGCCGAGCCAGCCGGCGGCGACGTACTGCCGGAGCAGCGGGCAGGGCCGGTACTTGTCGTCGCCGAGCTCGCGGTGCAGCACCTCGGCGATCGCCAGGCAGGTGTCGAGCCCGATCAGGTCGGACAGCTCGAGCGGCCCCATCGGGTGGTTGAGCCCGAGCCGCACCCCGGTGTCGATGTCCGCCGCCGTGCCCAGCCCCTCGTACAGCCCGTAGCAGGCCTCGTTGAGCAGCGGGATCAGCATCCGGTTGACGATGAACCCCGGGATGTCGCGCGCCCCGATCGTCGTCTTGCCGAACCGGCGCGCGAGCTCGACCACCGTGTCGTAGGTCTGCTGGCTGGTCGGCAGCCCGCGCACGATCTCGACCAGCTTCATCACCGGCACCGGGTTCATGAAGTGCATGCCGATCACCCGATCGGGCCGGCCCGACGCCGCGGCGATCTTCGTGATCGAGATCGACGACGTGTTGGACGCCAGGATCGCCTCGTCCTTGCAGACGTCGCCCAGGCTCTTGAAGATCTGGAGCTTGAGCTCCTCGCGCTCGGGCGCGGCCTCGATCACCACGTCGCACGGCGCCAGCTCGCGCAGCGCGTCGCCGGCGCGCAGCCGGCCGAGCGTCTGATCGCGCGCCGCCGCGTCGAGCTTGGCCTTCTCGACCAGCCGGTCGAGCTGCTTCTTGATCTTGCCGATGCCGGCCTGTGCGAGGTCCGGGGCCGCATCGACGAGCAGGACCTCGAGCCCGGCCTGCGCCGCGACCTGGGCGATGCCCTGCCCCATCTGCCCGGCGCCGACCACGCCGATCCGCTGGACCGCCGCCATCTACAGCCGCTCCACCAGCAGCGCGATGCCCTCGCCGCCGCCGATGCACAGCGACGCGCCGCCGGTCTTCGCGCCGCGCGCCGCCATCGCGTGCAGCAGCGTCACGAGGATCCGCGCCCCCGACGCCCCGATCGGGTGGCCGAGCGCGACCGCGCCGCCCCACACGTTGACCTTCGCCGGATCGAGCTCGAGCAGCCGGTTGTTCGCCACCGACACCACCGAGAACGCCTCGTTGATCTCCCACAGGTCGACCTGCCGGGCGTCCCACTTCGCGCGCGCCAGCGCCTGCTTGATCGCGGGCGCCGGCGCCGTGGTGAACCACTCGGGCGCCTGCGCGTGGTAACCGCTCGCGACCAGCCGCGCCAGCACCTTCGCCCCGCGCCGCTTCGCCTCGTCGGCGCTCATCAGCACCACCGCCGCCGCGCCGTCGTTGAGCGACGACGCGTTGCCCGCCGTCACCGTGCCGTCCTTCTGGAACGACGGCCGCAGCCCGGGCAGCTTGTCGATGTTGCCGCGGCCGGGCTCCTCGTCGGTGTCGACGCTGATCTCGCCGCCTTTGTTCTTCGGGTCGGCGATCTTGACCGCGACGATCTCGGCCTTGAAGTGGCCCTGCTTGATCGCGTCCTGCGCGCGGCGATAGCTCTCGGCGGCGTGCTCGTCCTGCGCGCTGCGCGGGATCCCCTTGTCCCTGGCGCACAGCTCGGCGCAGTTGCCCATGTGCTGGTTGGAGTACGGGTCCCACAGCCCGTCGTGCACCATCGAGTCCACCGTGTCGAGCGCGCCCATCTTCACGCCGCCGCGCAACCCGCGGATCACGTGGGGCGCGTTCGACATCGACTCCATCCCGCCGGCCACCGCGATCTCGACCTCGCCCGCCGCGATCGCGCGCGCCGCGCCGATCACCGCCTCGAGCCCCGAGCCGCACACCTTGTTCACCGTCACGCACGGCACGCTCGGCGGCAAGCCCGCACCGAGGGCCGCCTGCCGCGCGGGCGCCTGCCCGACCCCGGCCGGCAGCACCATGCCCATGTGGACGAGGCCGCCCGACAGCGACCCCGTCAGGGATGCTGCGGACGGGCTCGGCTGGACGAAGTCCGAGGGCTGCAACCCGGCGCGCTCGAGGGCCGCCTTGATCGCGGTCGCGCCCAGCTTCGGGGCCGGGACCGGTGCGAGCGAGCCGAGAAAGCTTCCGATGGCGGTGCGCGCTGCACCGACGATCACCACGTCACGCATGGGGTGGGGATACCCTGCCGCTCCCGAACCCGTCAAGCTACCGCCCGGACGGTGCCGGTGCACGCCCCAACGCCGCCCAGTCCAACCAGTTACGCCATGCCGAGCAGCTCGGTGCGAAGCCCGTTCCGCGCGATGACACTACGATCTTCTGATCCCGCCGCGGCGCTCGCCGCCCTGGATGATCGTCACCTGCTCCTGCCGACTGACGGTCGCGATGAAGGGACGTGTGCGGCTTCTGACCAGCGAGGTGAGCCTGGGGATCGCCGCGGACAACAGACGTCCCATGTCGGCGCCCGTCAGATCCGTCGCCGTGACCATGAACGCGGCGACGTTCGCACCGAGCAGAGCTTGCAGCTCCAGGGGATGGCGTCGGATCCGGCTGTCCTTCGTCAGGACGATCCAGCCGCGGGCACCGACCTCGACGAGCCAGGCAGTGTCCGGGGTATCCGGCGCAAAGTGATCGTCGTGGATCTCCACGCGAGCGCCGGCAGCTCGCAGCGCGTCGGGAACATCGTGTGCGCCAAGCGATCGGTCGACAAAGAACGTGGGCGCGGCGTCAGTGGACCTGGGCACCGAGTTCCCACCGCAACGCCGCCCCGACCTGGTTGAGCTTCAGATGGTAATCCCGGGCCAGGTGCTCCAGCGTGTCGCCGGCACGCAGCCGCTCGGCAATGACTGCCGTGGGAATCCCGGTCCCCGCGACGACGAGCTTGCCGAACGCGCGACGCGGGTCGAGCTCGACCTCGCGCGGCTCATCAGGCTCGCGCGCCCACGGGAACAGGCGCTCGGCGAGGCCGCTGGGGTCGCGTTCGACGCGCTCCAGCGACGCCTCGAGTAGCGAGCGGATCTCGGTCTGGCCGGCGCGCGAGGCGTTGACGAGCTTGCCGTAGTAGTCGACAAACAGATCGAGCCCGTCGGTCAGGAACTCCTGCTCGATCAGCGGCCGCTCGGTATCGAGCTCGCGCTCGAGGAAGCGCAGGGCCTTGCGCACACGCTGGAGCGGGACCTGATGGCGCCGGCGCAGCGCGGCCAGGACGTACGCCTCGACCAGGTTCCAGAACGACAGCAGCGGTGGGCGCCCGGCGGCGAGCTGGATGACACGCGCCGGCCCGCTCACCCATTCGCGCAACGTGGTCGGAGGCAGCCGCAGGTAACTCGCCGTCTCGCGGATGCTGTAGGTCGGCACGTCGCGCGGGTCGCGTCCTCGATAGATATCGATGTTTGGCATGACGAGCCGGTATGCAGTCTCCTCTGGAAGGTACCGCACTGCCCAGATCCGGACAACGCAGCGCGCGATCCCGGCTCAGCCGCGGTGGGCGCGGGCGCGCTCGACGATCGCCGGAAGGCGGGCGAGCACGGCGTCGATCTCGGCGGCGGTGGTGGTACGGCCGAGGCTGAACCGCACCGCCTCGGCGGCCTGATCGGGTGGCAGGCCGAGGCCGAGCAGGACCGGCGATGGCTGGACCGAGCCCGACGTGCAGGCGGCGCCGGTCGATGCGGCGATGCCGGCGAGATCGAGCGCGATGACGATCGACTCGCCGCGGGCGCCGGCGAACCCGGCGTTGATCGTGCCGCCGACCCGCGGCGCGCCGGCGCCGTGGATGCGGACGCCGGGGAGCGCGGTCAGGCCGGCCTCGAGCCGGTCGCCGAGCGCTGCGACCGCGGGCCAGGCCGCCGGGTCGACGGTCGCGGCGGCGCCGAAGCCAATGATTCCCAAGGTATTTTCGGTGCCCGGTCGGCGGCCGCGCTCCTGGTGGCCGGCCTCGACCAACGGCAGGCCGGCGTCGTGGGCGATGGCGAGCGCGCCGGCGCCCTGGGGGCCACCGAGCTTGTGGGCGGACAGGACGACGGCGTCGGCGTCGAGCTCGGCGAGCGGGAGCTTGCCGGCGGCCTGGACGGCATCGACGTGGATCAGCGCACCGGCAGTGCGGGCGGCGGCGATGACCCCGGGGTCGGCGACCGTGCCGAGTTCGTGGTTGACCGCGGCGAGCGCGACCAGGCCGACGCCGTCCAGCGGCCCGACCTCCAGCGCGCCCTCGCCGGACACGCGGATCGGCCGGAGTTGCCAGCCGCGCGCCACGATCGCGGCGACCGCGCCGCGCAGCGACGGGTGGTCGATGGCCGAGGCCGCGACGACGCGCGGCAGGCCGCGCTGCTCGGCGACCGCCGCGAGGCCCAGGACGCCGAGCGCGTTGCCCTCGGTGCCGCCGCTGGTGAACACGACCTGCTCCCGGGGCCGGCCGAGCAGGCGCGCGACGCGCTGCCGGGCCTGCTCGATCTGGTCTCGCATCCGCCGGCCCTCGGCGTGGATCGACGACGGGTTCCCCGGCTCGGCCATCGCCGCTGTCATCGCCGCACGCACGTGGTCGCCCAGCGGCGCAGTCGCATTGAAGTCCAGGTAGATCCGCGGGTTCGTTGACATGACGACCAGCCTGTCCCCATGATCCCCCAAGCGCCGGGGATTGTCCGCGTCCGGCAGACCTCTATCCTGAAACCACTTGGCCTGAACCACCGTGGCCTGAAATCACCGTGGCCGATGATGCCGGCGCGCTCCTGGTCCGCTCGGGGTTGGTTTCCCCCAACGCCCTGGACGAAGCGCGCGCACGCGTCGCTGCGATCGGCGGAACGCTCGGCGAGCAGCTGGTCACCAGCGGCGCGATCGCCGACGACGATCTGACCGACTTCTACCGATCGCGGCTGCTGGTCCCGCAGGTCAATCCCAACCTGCTCGCGCGGCTGACGCCCAATGTCGTCGCGGCGATCCCGGGCGACATGGCGATCGAGCTGCGAGCGATCCCGGTGTCGCTCGACGCCGAAAACAACCTGACGGTGGCGATGAGCGATCCGTCCGATCGCCACGCCGTCGACGAGATCGCATTCTTCACCGGGGCCTACGTGGTGCGTGCGGTGGCGACGCAGATGCAGATCGCCTGGTGCCTGGCGCACTACTACGGCCACGTGACCGCGCTCGGCCAGCGCCTGCTGCGGGTCGCCCCGAGCGACGTAGCCAGGCCGCCCCCGGCGAGCCGTCCGGCGCGCGCCAAGGGCCTGACCGGCAAGGTCAATGCGACCCGCCACCGCGCCGTGGCGCCGGTGACCGGGCCGGTCGACGTGTTGCGGCCCAACAGCGGGCAGCTCGATCTCCGCCCGCTGGAGACAGCCGGCTCGGCGGCCCCGGTCGCCGCCGGTCCGAGCGCGACGTCGGTACCGGCCAGCGCGGCGGAAGCACCGCTGACCGTGCCCGGCTTCGTGCGGCCCAACCCGCTGGTCGCGGCACAAGCGGCACAGGCCGCGCAGGCAGCACAGTCCGCACAGGCCGCGCAGGCCGCGCAGGGAGCGCAGGGAGCGGCGACGAGCGGGCGAGCGACCGCACCGAGGGGCGTGTCCGGCGCGGCCATCCCGAAGATCGTGAGCGCGGCCCCCGATGCCGCGAAGGACGACTCGGGGGCCGCGGCTGCACGACCCGGCGCGCCGGCGGATGCCGCGCACCGCCCCACCAAGCTCGGCGTGGGCGCCCCGGCTCCCGGGCCTGCGCCTCGCCCCGGCGCGAGCCCCGCGCCCGATCCCGCCGGACCCCGCGCGCCAGAGCCCGCGGCGCGCCCGTCGCCAACGCCACCGCCCGCGGCGCGCTCATCACCGACGTCACCGCCCGCGGCGCGCCCATCCCCGACGCCACCGCCCGCGGAGCGCCCATCCCCGACGCCACCGCCGGCGGGGCGCCGATCCCCGACGCCACCGCCCGCAGGGCGCCCATCCCCGACGTCACCGCCCGCGGAGCGCCCGTCGTCGCCGGCCCTCGCTCGCCCGTCGCCGACGCCGGCGCCCGCTGCCCGTCCGGCACCGACGCCATCGCCCGCCACCCGCCCGGCACCGACGCCACCGCTTGTCGCCCACCCGGCATCCCCCCCCGCGAGTCCCGCGGCGCGGCCCGCAGTCCCCACGGCCGGGCCGGACACGCCGACGCTGGTGCCGGGCGCGCTCCCGCTCGCGGCGGCATCCGAGGACCCGCGTGACGCGACGCGCGGTGGGGGGAATCGCCCGGCGTCGC